>DAOTTP010000225.1:0-3219 GCA_034437835.1 Anaerolineae bacterium
GGGCATATCAGCTATCTGAGCGACCCGTCATTTGAGCGCAAATTCGGGCGGCGTTTTCAGGCCGGGACCGAGCCGCGCTATGCGTTCGAGACCGATTTCGCGGTTGAGGGCTATTTGCAGCATCAGGGCGAGAAATTCGTCCGACGCTTCGATGCCAACACCTATTTGTACATCACCAAAGCCCTCGATTATTTCGATATCACCGAGGGCTACGGGTCATACGAGGCGGCTTTCGCCCATGTCACGTCCACCCAGTTCCTGATCGTGACCTTTGAGAGCGATTGGTTGTACCCGGCGGGCGCGTCTGAGCAGTTGGCGGCGGCGTTACGGCGCACAGGCCGCAAGGTTGAGTATCACCATGTCCACGCGGATGGCGGCCACGACTCGTTTTTGGTCGAGGTCGGGTCAATGTTGCGAATTGTGGGCGGCTATCTGGCGTAAATGACCAAATAACGATTAGGTAAAATGGGCGTGCAGAATCGCTTCCCTATACCGCTTCCAATACGCCGTCGGGCATGATCGGCGTGGTTGATTCCGGTTGCGGTTCGGCCACAAAATCAGACATATCGCGCTCCATATTCCGCATGGCGGGCATGGCGTAAAAAATCGCGCAAATCACCGCCATCACAATCCCCGCGCCAAATAAAATGAGTCCGATGCCAGCGCCCTTAGAATCGCCCAAAATCGGCGCGAGGCCAGACCATGCCGCCGTCCCAACCATCGGCTCTAAGACGGTATCGGCCAATGGGGCGTAAATCAGATAGGTAATGGGCAGGATGCTCATAGCGATTATTTCTAGCGCGGCGAATACCCGTCCCTGAATGTCCGGCGGGACTTTGGCTTGTAAAATCGAGATGGTTGGGCCGTTCGCCCATGCAATCGGGAACAGCATCAGGAAGTGGGTCACGGCCAGTATAAGGGTGTTTTGCGACATTCCGAATAATGCCAGCAGAACTCCGGTGAAAATCAGCGCCGGAAAAATCGTATGGATGCGTGAAAGGCCACCACCCCATACCCCAAAGACGACTCCGCCGAGGAACATTCCCAAGCTACCAATGCCGATGATCGTCCCAGCGGCGGCTTCACTGCCCGTGCGCGATAGCAGATAGGGCATTCCGAGGCTCATAGCGCCACCGATGCAAGCGTTGACCAGCCCGAACATCCCGACCAATCCCAACAGCGGCTTGTGCGCCCATAGATAGGCAAATCCGGCGGTTGCGATGCGCCAAGCGTTGCCCTCAGTGGCGCGACCAGCGGCGGTCTGGGGCGGCTTTGGGATGCGTATCAGAACAATCGTGATGATGGCAACACCAAATGACAGCAGGTCAATCAAAATCGTCCCCGGCACGCCGACGGCGGCATAACTCAGGCCGGCGATCACCGGCGCGACCACGCCAGCAGCGGGGCCGGTCAATTGCATGATGGTGTTGGCACGGTCACGCTGATTGTCCGGCACGAGCATCGTGATGGAGGCTTGGAAGGCCGGGCCTTGGAAGACACCAAAAAAAGACTGAACCAGCGCCACGACATATAGATGCCAAACCTCAAATGCGCCTGTGGATATCAGGATGAGCAGTAACAGTGTTCCAGCGGCTGCGCCAATATCGGCGATAATCATCACCTTACGCCTGTCCCAACGATCCGCCAAGACGCCGCTAATCGCCGCACCGAATAAGGTGGGGATGACGGAGAAAAAACTGACCAATGCCAGCGGGGTCGCCTCGCCAGTCTGGGCGAAAATCAAGAAGCCCATCGCCAATCCGGTCAGGCGGGAGCCAATCATTGAAACGGTCTGGGTGACGATAATCCAATAAAATGTGCGTAAATTCCGAGCAGATTCTGCGCTCATAACATCAATCCCCCTGTTTGAGCCGTGCATACGATGAAAGCTTATACGCACGGCGTTTGATTAGGTTTCATCGTTTTGATATTATGCTATCGTTTTATAAAAATCAAACGATTAAATTAAATCGACATTGTTTTCTGTTTGAGCGTCTAGCAGTCGCACGTCGATTTGGCGCACCATCGGCAGGGCATAGACCAATAGGTTGAAGGCCACCATCACGAGGCCGCAGGCCACGTAAATCAACCCCATACCCGCGCCGTCGCCTGTCCCCACCCAGCCCGCGAAAGGCCAATCAGGTCGGTGTGCGGCTGGCTCCGCGATTTGGTCGGCCAAAAAACCAGAGAGCAGATAGGCAATCGGGATGAAGATGAACGAAAGCTGGTAGATAGCGCTGAACACCCGCCCCTGTAAGTCTGGCGGGACTTTTGCCTGAACCAGCGCATTGAACGGAGCATTGATGAATCCGAACGCGAACATCGTCACAAATAGTGCTGCGCCCAATACTATCGGCTGTTGCGCCATGCCAATCAGCACGACTCCGACGCAAGTGGCTAGGACGGCGGGCATCATCGTATGGATTCTCCGCCGTGTACCGCCCCACCACGCCAAGACCGCGCCTCCAATGACTATCCCGGCACTGCTGATTCCCAACAGCGTGCCGGTCACGGCCTCACTGCCGGTGCGAGCGAGTGGGTAGGCGGTTTCGAGTCCAAAGGCCAGCGTGAAGAAGAAATTGGTCAGGGTGAAGGCCGAAACCAAGATGAACAGCGGACGGCGTGACCACAAGAAGGCAAATCCGGCGGTCAGTTGGCGTAAGAAGCCACCTTCGGTTTGGCCTTCCTCACTTTTGGGCGGGGCGGGGATTCTAACGATGACCAAGGCGCTAATGGCGATGATAAAGGTCAGTAGGTCAATCACGATTGCGCCCGATACGCCAACAACTGCAAAAATTAAGCCTGCGATAACAGGCGCAAAAATCCCCGCCATAGGCAAACTCAACTCAAATAGGGCATTGGCACGCGCCCGCTGTTCATCTGGCACCAGCATCGTCACAGAGGCTTGGATTGCGGGGCGTTGAAAGACCGCGCAAGTCGCCTGTAAAAACGTCACCGCGTATAAGTGCCAGACTTGGAACGCGCCTGATACCACGGATAACAGCAGTAACACCGTCCCAATAGCCGATCCGATGTCAGCGACAATCATGATTTTGCGCCGATCCAGTCGGTCTGCCACCATCCCGCTGATGGGAGAGATGAAGATACTGGGCAGGATGTCGAAAAATTGTATCAGCGCCAAGACCGTCACTTGTTGAGTCTGGCGATAGACTAAGAATCCCAAGGCCAAAGCCGATAGGCGCGACCCAATCAAAGAGA
>DAOTTP010000226.1:0-4599 GCA_034437835.1 Anaerolineae bacterium
AAAATATCCCTTGCCCACATTGCTGTTGGCCGGATTTGAGGTTCGTGCGGGGCGTTCCTCATCCATAAAGGCGTCAATGTCATAGGTGTAGGCATTGGACTTGGCGAAATGGAAAAACGGCTCGGTACTGCTCACCAAGCGACGACGGAGCAGTTCCAGTCGTGCCTGTTTTTTCTGTTCTGCGGTCAGTTCTGATTTTTCGATGAGGTCAAAATATCCCTTGCCCACATTGCTGTTGGCCGGATTTGAGGTTCGTGCGGGGCGTTCCTCATCCATAAAGGCGTCAATGTCATAGGTGTAATCATTTGACTTGGCGAAATGGAAAAACGGCTCGGTACTGCTCACCAAGCGACGACGGAATTGACGGGGGGTCGGGTTACGCTTGACCCATGTAATTTCGTTGACCAGACGGATATCTGAGAAGTGTTCGGTCACGCGAATCGCAAAACGATAAGGGACAAGTAACAGACTGCTGTCTTCGTATTTGTCCCCCAGATTAAACACGATATTCCCATCAGGCACGAGAACCCGCCGACACTCTTTGAAAACCTTCAAGAGTTGATTGAGATAATCATCTAATTGGCGTTCATTACCCATCCCACCACCATAGTCCCGTTGCTGAAAATACGGCGGTGAGGTCATCACCAAATGAATGCTCTCATCGGGGATTTGAGAGAATAGCGTCAGGCAATCGCCGCATAAAATCTGGTCAGTCGGTAGTGCTTTCATGTTTCTCACCCCGCTGTATGCGCCAATGCTTCGACTTCTTCACGGCTGGGGAGCGACGGAATCGCGCCTTTCTGAGTCGTGGTCAGAGCGCCGACGGTGTTGGCAAAGTGCAAAATATCGCCCAAATTCGAGGCGTTGTCTAATAGCTCGTCCAGATTATCCGCCGTCAGCAATTTGACCAATAGCCCGCCAGTGAACGCATCGCCCGCGCCAGTGGTATCGACAGAGACGACGCTCTGCCCTTCGACGGTCAAGAACCCGCCCAATGTATAGGCGGTTGCGCCGCGCCCGCCGTGCGTGACCACAATCAAGCGCGTGTATTGTTTCCATAACTGATATACATCACCGTTCGCCAAGCAATCGAGTTCACTCTCGCTGATTTTCACGCTGGTGGCATAATCGAATCCGGCCATCGCCCCTTCGCGGGCGGCATCTTCACTCGGCCATAGGGCAAAACGCAGATTCGGGTCATAGCTCACCCACTTACCCGACTCGGCGGCGTGCTTAGCGGCGGCCAATGTCGCGGCGCGGCTGGGTTCAGAAATCATCGACACGCTCCCGAAATGGAAGGCGCGGCAAGCGTCGATGAGGCTCATATCGACATCTTCCGGCGTGATGAGCATATCGGCACTAGGGTTGCGATAGAAGCTGAAATCGCGCTCGCCGTCCGCGCCCAATGAGACGAACGCCAACGCGGTATTGGCCTTGTCTGTCGATTTCAAGCCGCTGACATCCACGCCGCAATCTTTCAATACGCCGGTCAGATATTCACCAAACGGGTCGCGCCCAACCTGACCGATAAACGCGCTACTCAGACCCAAACGACTGACCGCCACCGCAACGTTGGCCGGTGCGCCGCCCGCCGCCTTCACGAATCCAGACGCCTCGCCCACACTGACTCCGGTCTCTAGCGCCACAAAATCAATCAATAGTTCGCCCATGCTTACCACGTCAGCCATGATGTCCATCCCCTTGATTCATCGGTATTCATTCATATCCCCAAAGATTGTGGCACACGCGCACTCAGCTTGCAAAATACGTTATGATTAGCGTCATATTCATGAGCCATGTGTAAGGGGGAGTGCTTCATGTCTTTACTGCGGAAAATCCAAAATCTGAGGCCGGAATTTTGCCCGAAATGCAACGCGAGGGACGCCTTCGCCATGATTGACGGTACACCGCGCTGTAGCAAATGCGGTCATACCTTGTTACCGACTACTGGCGCGCTACCAAAGTTATCCTCGACTGGCGCACTGCCGCCGTTGGCTATCCCTACCCCTCAAAAGCAAGATACGGGTCGGCTGTCCGGTGAATATGCCAAAGTCAGCGATTCGGAACTTGAGGCATTGTTTGCCGAAGTCCCCACCCCGATAGGGGGCGAGCTAGATGTGATGTTCGCGGAAACGAACGACGCGCCAACCGTGCCACCGCCCGCAAAGACAAAAGCCCAACTCCTGCCCGGATTCCGCACCCCATCAGGGCGTGACCTATCGCGTTACCGCGCCACGACGATGATTCGAGATAAAGAGGGCGCGACGCCGTGGATTGTCGCCATTTATACCAGTGCGATGGACGCGCTCGATGACCAAAATTATAGTGAAACCCTTAGACACCTCAAGCGCTGCCTAGACGACAATCCCGACTTCATTGATGCGATGGTCTGGCTGGGACGTTTAGAAGATGAACCCGCCGTCCGCATGAAGCACATCAAGACGGCGCTGGCGCTAAACCCCTCGAATGGTGAGGCCATGCGTGAGTTGATGATCCTCAACGGCGAACTTGACCCTGACCAAGAATTTAACGAGTTCACCGAGGCGGAAGTGCGCCAAACCGATGCGACGGCGGCCTCTAAAATCCGCAGCATCAAATGTCCGCGCTGCGGCTCGCCCAATATGTCGGATGACGACGCCAGTTCAACCGTTTTGGTTTGCGACTCGTGCGGCTATGCCATCGACAAGCCTAAACACACTAGCAACCTACAATCGCTGACCGCCGCGCTGATTAAACGGCGCTCACAAGACGTCATCTGGATCGTCGGTAGCCGCACGCTCAAGTGCAACGGTTGCGGCGCAGAGCGCACGCTTGGGCGTTCACAGATGTCGTCAGAGTGCGCGTTTTGCGGCTCGCGTCAGGTGATTGAACAAGACGCGCTGGGGACATTGAGCCAACCAGAGAGCATCGTTCCGTTCCGCGTCCCCAAGCAGATGGCGCTGGAACAGGTCAAAAAAGCCACGACTGGCGGCGTCGAAAAATTGAAAAGTTTCTTCGTCGATAATCGCATCAGCCGCACCGAAATCCACGGCATTTTCCTGCCGTTTTGGTTGTTTGATGCGATGGTAGACATCACTCACACCTATGAACGAGTCGAGAACACCAACCATAATCGTGGGCTTGGGGCGCTACGGCTGGCCGCAGGGGATGTGGGCGGCGTGAGTAACTTCACTGGTATGAGCAACCGGCTCGTGACCGAAAAATTGAACGACGCCGCGCTTAATGTCCCAGTACCGGCCTTCAAACAACCCCCCGTCCCGCTGGTGATGCGTGCCAGTCGGTATGATTACTCGCGGGCGGTGGACTATGCACCAGAATTCATCGCCCAACACGCCGCCGAAATCTATACGATAGATTTTGATAAAGCGTCAATGGACGTGCGCGGCACGGTTGGCGAAATGATGCGGCGCAAATATCACCGAGACGACGGGACGTATAAGACGACGGGCCTCAGCACGATGATGACGCAGGCCAGTTTCCGGCTATTGCTGTTGCCGATGTGGATTGTGACCATCTTTGAGAAGGACAACGACGTGCGCCCGATACTGGTCAATGGTCAGACCGGGCAAGTTTCGCTGGGCAAGGCGGTCAAACCACAATAGAAGTCCTGAGTGATGAGCAAAACAGCGGACACGTCAGTGCCGTGTCCTTATGAAATGTTCGCGTAATTGTAGGGATGTTGGTTGTAGGGGCGACCCGATGGATCGCCCAATTTTAATACAATTCCGGGCGGCGGTCTTCAAAGACGGTGATGCGGCTGCGGACTTCATCCACGCGGTCAAGGTCGATTTCGGCGGTCAGGAGCGCCGCGTCCTCCCCGGCTGCGGCGATGACCTTGCCCCACGGGTCAACCAACATCGACTGGCCGCCAAAAGTCGTGCCGCCGGTCTCGCCGCATGAATTACAGGCGAGGATGTACATCTGGTTTTCGATGGCGCGGGCGCGAAGCAGAGTCGTCCAATGGTCGATTCGCTCAATCGGCCATTCGGCGGGGATGATGCACAGGCGTGCGCCGTCGAGGGCGTAGCGGCGGAATAATTCGGGAAAGCGCAAGTCGTAGCAGATAGCGACGGCAGTCTTGCCCCACGGCAAATCCATCAGCAGTGGCGATTGGCCGGGGCGCAGATAAGAATCCTCGGCCATCAAGCGGAAGAGGTGGATTTTGCGGTACAACCCCAACATTTGCCCCTTGGGGCCAAAAAACGCCGCGCTGTTGGTGATGTCATTGCCGCGCTTTTCCAATACCGAGCCGATGATACAGATATTGGCTTGCGTGGCGAGGTTGGCAAGCTGCGTGAAGATTCCGGTATTCAACGTCGTTGCGAACGCATTGGCGCGATCTAGGGCGTAACCGGTAGACCACAATTCGGGCAAGACAATCAGGTGCGACCCGCGCCGTGCGGCTTCTTGGGTCAATTTTTCCACGGCTGTCCAGTTGCGGGCGGGGTCGGCCAGCGCAATGCGGAACTGCGCCAGCGAAACGGTGAGCTTAGGCATAAGGGTTTTCAGAACTCCGGTGGTTGCTTAATGACCTAGAGTAGCACAAAAACCTCATCACGACGGGTTAGGCCTTGCGCGTCAAATGGCGATAAGCCGGAT
>DAOTTP010000227.1:0-2479 GCA_034437835.1 Anaerolineae bacterium
CCGCTATCGCCATCGTATATGACTTGATTGTTGTCACGCATAACACGAGAGAGTTTGGACGAATTGATGGTCTAAACTGGGTAGACTGGGAGATTAGCGGATAAAATTTAGTCTATCTACCCTCCCCACCCCAAATCTGATACCCTCACGGTATTCTGAACACCCATAACCTTGAGGTTTCCCCGCTATGCAGTGGATTGAGATTGCTGTGGCCGTCCCGCCCGATAAGGGTGAGGACATCGCCGATGTATTGACCATGTTCGGTCATGAAGGCGTCAGCATCACCCGTGACGACATCCAGCCCGATCACTGGGACGAGGGCGAACTGCCCGAACCCGACAGCGTGACCGTCCGCGCCTATCTGGTGGCCGATGACCGCGCCGAAGCCGCCCGCGCCGAACTTGATATGGCGCTTTCGGTACGCGACTACCCCGCCGCTATCTACAGTATCGTCGATGACCAAGATTGGGCGCACGCTTGGAAGGCCTATTATCATACCGCCCGCGTCGGAAATCGGTTCGTCGTCCGCCCGGTGTGGGAGGAATACACTCCAGAGCCGCAAGATGTCGTGATTTCGCTCGACCCCGGCATGGCGTTCGGGACGGGGACTCACGCGACGACCCGCTTATGCCTGATGTCGATTGAAGATTTGCTCATCGCGGGCGATAAAGTCCTCGACCTCGGCTGCGGCTCTGGAATTTTGGCGATTGGCGCGGTGAAATTGGGCGCGTCGCACGTCGTCGCCGTAGACATTGACCCCATCGCGGCGGCCATCACCCGTGAAAACGCCACGTTCAATGGCGTGGGTGAGAGCATCACCGCGCAGCAAGGCACGCTAGAGACGGTCTTGCACTCTCCCCGCCGATTCGACCTGTTGCTGGCGAATATCTTGGCGCGAATCATCATTCAGATGTGCGACGAGGGCTTGGGTGATGTCGTGCGCCCCGGCGGACGGGCGATTTTCAGCGGAATCATCTTGGAACAGGTCGAGGACGTGAAGGTCGCGCTCGCCCGCGCTGGGTATCAGATCAATTTCGTCCGCGTCGAAGGCGATTGGGTCAGCATCGAAGCGACTAAGCCGTCCTAATGTTGTGTTTGGCGGGCGTACCCATGCGCGCCCGCCAAACCACAACATTAGGTGTTGTGATGGGTTACAATTCAAAAATAGTTCATTGAATTTGGCGCGGGGATACCGCTACCCTCGTGGTAGCGGAGGAAAGCGCCTCTCCTTTCTCGTAAAGATAGCCATCGGAGTTGTGAATTGGGGCGCAATAGCGATAATTGATACCCTGAACCGTCCCCGTGGGGGTAGTGATATTGAAAAAACCCTTAGCCCTCACACTGACTTTCCCGATATATGTGCCGCATTTTGTGCCTTTTGTGACCACCGCCTTGACCATATCCCCTGTTTGGAAGCCAAAGTGGACGCGCCCTTGTTTGGGGCTGGTTCGTGGGAAACCATACTTATCAACGCGACACATTTGGCGCGATTGATGCCCCATCGCTTTAATCTGAAGCGGCGCATAGCTTGGGTTGATGTAAACTCGTTCTCCACTTTCTCCTAAACAAGCCGCATCCACCCAATGTGCCTTTGGATAGTCCTGTTTTACCCGATTAAATTTCGTTCGTCCCCCTGTCCCGACTTCCAATGGCAAGCCCAAATTGTCCATCCGTCTCCACAGCGTCAATCGAGTCGCATTGACCGCCGCCGCGTCTTTGAGGGGTTGCTTGGCTTGCTGTTGGATGTTCGGATGCCCGAATTCCGCCGCAGTTTGGCTACCCTTACGCTGATTACACTTATGGCAAGCCACCGTAAGATTGCTCACACGATTTGAGCCACCGCGTGATTTTGGGGTGATATGTTCGATTTCCAATGGCCTGTCGGTAGCATGGCAGTAAGCACACTTGCGCCTCCACTTTTCCAGTAGATACTCTCGGACTTCGTAGCCAGCAAGTTCGCCTTGTTGGTATTCCACGCCAGATATTTCGGCGTTTTCCATCAACTGGGTGTCAAAGCGCACAAGCTCCATTGAGAGCGAGTCAATAGGCGACCAACGGCGCAGGCGTTCGACCCAAGTTAATATATTCTCGACTCGGCTTTGTAACGACGGCGCAAGTTTACCTCCTGCACGACGCCGATTCAGAAAACGGGGCGCACGGTAGCGCGTTTTCTGGCTACGCCGACTATTCCTTATCTGACGGCGCGATAACAACCTATCTCGGATTTGTTGCCCGCGATGGGTTAACTCTCCAGCCCAAATCACGCGCTTGCCTTGTTTGAAGTCGGCGACCATCGCTATCCCACTCGTCTTACTGCCCGGGTCTACCTTGAGTGTGACGGGTTGAACATCCCCGCCATTCCGTTCTTTCAAAATGATCGTGAAAGGGTATTGACGAAAGACCGCCGCCTTCCCTTGCTTGAGCAATTGCCGCGCACGCGCCGAATGACACGGCATCAGCGGGTTTTTGTTTTTGTCTA
>DAOTTP010000228.1:0-20488 GCA_034437835.1 Anaerolineae bacterium
CCAGCATCCGGTCAAACGCTGGGGCGTCTGTAATTGCGATGGTGCGCGGTCAAGACGTGATTCCCAACCCTAAACCAGATATGACCTTCCAACCCGGCGACCTTGTGGGGCTGATTGGCGATACAAACGAATTGGCCGCCGCCGCGACCCTGCTAAATCCGTCTGCTGGACATGATTAAATCAGGCGTTCGGTCTTATCTTCGGGGTTTTCTTTATCGACGCGCTGCATGGTGACGAATGGGTTCAATACCGGCGGGAGTTTGGGCATGACGCCTTTCATCAAACTCTCAATGGTCACAATTTGCAGGCGGGGGAATTTCGCCTTCCAAAGTGGGGAGTCATACAAACCGGCATCGCCAGCCTCAGCCAACATCGGTTTGGTTGGTTGACTCAAGCTGATGAGCAACCCTATCGCCGCATTTTCGCGCTCTATTGTCCCGCGCAAATCGCGCACCATCGCAACGCCGAGGTTATCGCCGCTTTTCACCGAGACCAATACCCGGCTGGGCTTGCCGTTCGATTCAACAAATGGGATAAATCCGTCAATCCCTTTATCAGCACCCTTTTTGCCCTTAGCGCGTCCGCCCGGAGCAACCGCATCATCATCGCTGTTCATCGGCTTTGCCCCCACCAATGAAATCGCCCACCACTCAAATTGATGGCGATTCTGCGCCGCCAACTCACGAGCGCTGGCGACATCTTGTGGTTCGCCAATAACCTGATAATCGCGCCCCGGCAAAATGCCTAACTGTTGTTGGAGTTGATGTTTAATCACAGTGATTGCGAGGTGGGTAATATCAATGCCCAGCCACCGCCGCCCTAATCTATGTGCGGCGGTGACGGCAGTCCCGCAGCCGGAAAACGGGTCTAAAACCACATCGCCCTGATGACTGCTTGACTGGATGATGCGCTCTAACAAGGCCAACGGTTTCTGCGTCGGATAGCCGGTGCGCTCTTTGGCGGGGCTTGTATGGGTGGAATATCATCCCATACATCTTGAATCGTCACGCCCGACATCTCATCTAAATAACGTTTTAGGCGCGCCATCCCGCCTGCATCAGGCAAATGAATACGCCCATCCGCCAACAATTTATCCAGTTCAGACGGGGGACGCATCCAATGACGGCCTTTGGCGGTGACATCAATCCCTTGCCACCGAAGGCCGGTTTCGCCGTTACGTGTCCCCGCGCCGGTTAAATCACCCAACTGATACCGCCGTCCGTCAGGGTCGGCATGGCGATAAAATTTTTCAACATACGCCTCATCATACGGTGTGTGTTGAATATTCCACGTATAATTGGCCGACTTGGTATAGAAAAAAATTACATCATGCACCGGCCCCGGACGTTTGGCCGAGTTATGTGCGCTGGTGCGCTTCCAAATGATTTCAGACCGAAAATTTTCGATGCCAAACACCGCATCCAAAATCAACTTGAGATAGTGACTCGCCGTGGGGTCACAATGTAGATATAGGCTGCCGGTCAGCTTGAGAGTGCGATGCAGTTGTATCAAGCGTGCTGTCATCATCACCAGATAAGCCAGCATATGGTTCGTCCCAACCAGCGTTCGTAGCGCCCCAACCACATCCGCAACTTTTGGCAAATCCCCCTGAATCAACGCTAGATAGGTTTGATTCGCTACCTCGCCCCAATGCCATGTGTCTTCAAAGGCGGCCATTTGTGCGTCACTATTCAAACCGCTTTCATCACGAAACAAGACATTATACGTCCGAGCGCTGTTAAACGGCGGGTCAAGGTAGATCAAATCGACGGATTTTGAAGGAAAATAGTCTTGATTCCGTAAGACATCTAAATTATCGCCGTAATAGAGTTGGTTGGTGAGCAGAGTCATCTTTAAGTGAGTCTTTCTATCCGTCTTGACTGCATTCCTCTATTATAACGTGCTTGTCACCACTTTAAGCGCAAAAACGAGGTGATGGGCTAAACGTATCCCACCACCTCGCCACGCTTCTAACCCACTATTCCCCAACCCACAACGCCTAGCGCGTCAAACCTGATGCGCCCGCTATCTACCGCAAACCCTAGTCGCGTCCCCATAGCGTTACCGCGTCGAACATCATACCCCCCGTGTCAAACGGGTAAACCAGCGTCGCCTCAATCCATTTTGGCTTGTGGGCTAACGTCAACGTCTTGCGCTGACACAACCACGGGAACGAGCCGCCCGGCCAATCCACGCTCAATCGCTCACGCACACCATCGGCATACTCCACCGTCAGCAACTTCATCCGATATGCTGGGGACATCTCACCCGACGCGCAGACCGTCATGGTCAGCGTATCCCCCGCATGTAGTTGTTTGGTTAAGGCTGGCCTGACTTTTTGGACAATTTTGCCCCCACGCCCAATCTCCATAGACCCAAACCCCACCGCACAATCCGCCTCAAATGCGACTGGCGCTATAGTAGGTTGGCAGATACGCCACGCCGAACTGTTTTTACCCCCGATTTTTCTTTCCATCCATTCCCCGTCTATGTTGAGTGACGATTCCATATCGCCGTTCCGCAATAGCTCGGTCTGTGTGCCTTCGGTGGTCAAGAGCGTCACCGTCCCACCCGCCGGAGCAAACATAATCCAACTCAAACTCGGCTTCACCCCATCAGGCGTTATCCAAGAGTCAAACCTATAGCTTGTGCCGCCCAATTGTTGCGACAACGGGGCATTGACATCCCACCATGTCCCCACCACCGTCGTTAGCGTGAAGGGCGTTATCCGCAATTGGTCATTGATCGTGACCATCAATCCCGATGGGCTACTGTCTATCGTGGTGGTCGCCACTTGTGGGTACAAATCAAGGATCGTTGACCCAAGTCCTCCCACACTATCCCTCGCCGTCAACGTCACGCGATAAAACACATTGGTTGCATCGCTTTCTAAAAACCGGCGCGGGATGGTGAATCGAATCTCTGTCGCCTCACTCATCATATAAAGAAAATGCTTCTGGCCGTCTTTATAAAAATCCACGTTCCAAAGGAAAGCCCATTTCCCCAACGCGCCATCCTCGCTATCCGTGGCGCTACCAATAACGGTAATGACCTGTCCGGCTTGATAAGGTGCGCCATAGGCTGGCGATAAAATTACGGGAATCGGGGATTGATTCACCGGAGGGTTCGGCGTGGTGGTTGGCGTTAGGGAGGATGTCATCATTGGGCTATAGGTCGGCTGTGGATGGTTATAACGGTACCGGTAAACTCGTCCGGTCTGCCGAGTCAATCCGTAAAGTTGTCCATCTGCCCCGATTTCAAGATCTACCCAACCGTCACTGTAGGGAAACCCCGACGCAAAGATATCCTTCTGCTCTCGGATAAGGTCATAACTCCGAATCCACGACGCGCAGTAATCGGCATAAAAATAATCGCCGCGATAAGCCTTCGGATAGGCGTTATAAACTTCCGGATAGAACACGCCCGCGCTGATGGCGCACCGCTTGAGGTTAGCCTGATATGCTGAACGCGGGCGGGTGAGAGTCGGATGCGCTGCGGGGGTGAAATCGCCTTCGGTCAACGGCCAACCATAATTTGCGCCCGCTACGCCCTGATTAATTTCTTGCCATAGCAAGCCCGCATCGTTGATGAACAGCGCCCCGTCCGCTGGATTCAACGCCAACGAAGACGGGTTTTGCACACCCAACGCCCAAATCGCCCGATTATCCCCCGTCGCCCCGGCATAAAACGGGTTATCGGTTGGGATGCTGCCGTCAGGATGGTAACGCAGTATCTTCCCGTGGCGAGTCTCTAACGACTGTGCGTTACTGCTTAGGCCGTTATCCCCTACCGCGACATATAAATCACCGTCCGCCCCAAACTGAAGCGCCCCGCCGTTGTGAGTCCCAGTATCCAAACTGTCAAATGTCGCGAGGATGGTTTCGCTACCCACTTGTGCCATATTCCCACTGGCGGTCAAGCGTGACAAGCGATTGCGGCGCGGCATGACATCGTTGGGCGTGTAGTACACATAGACATACCCGTTAGCGCTAAAGTTAGGGTCAAGCGCCAGCCCTAACACTCCACGCTCATCGGTAGAATCCACTGCTAATCGCGCAAACGCCGCCGGTGACGGCGACCCACCAGATGGCCGAATCATCCAGATTGTCCCGCCGCGCTCGGCGACAAATAAGCGTCCATCTGGCGCGAAAGCCATGCTGATCGGGTTGACGAAATGAGCATCGCTGTACATATCCGCAAAAAAGCTGTGACGGGCGTCGCTCGTCATACTTTGGGCGGTGAGACTCCCCCCCAAGCCGATAATAACCAAAATTACCGCACACAATATCCATAAGCGTTGCATATTTCGACCCTCTAAACCTCACTAATCCCATAAGCGTAATGATATCCGCAGCAAATAGCGATGTCTCATCTCCGATGATTGGCCTATGTCTCTACAACGTTCAGCGCAATAAACGCATAAAACAGGGCGAGACAGGGTGGAAATAAGACAAAGCAGGGCGAGCCGTGGCTCGCCCCTACAATGTTGTGTGATGGTCATGAATTGTTTATAGGCAGACGGCAATGCCGTGTCCGCTTATCGAATTTCAGGCTATTCCGACGACCACACGCCCAACGCATCGAACACGATGCGCCCAGTATCGCCCGGATAGGCGATGATGGCCTGTACCTTGCTGGGTTGACCCGTCAGCGTGATGGATTGGCGTTGGCATGTCCAGCCGAATGTGCCACTCGCCCAATCCAACGTGATTTTAGCTTGCCCGCCGCCGACATAAAACACTTTTAGCATGTTGCCGGTATAGCCTTGCACGTTGAAGCCGGACGCGCAGCCGACGAACGTCAGAATATCGCCCGCGCCCAACCCCGCCGTGATGACTGGATTAAGCACCTGTGTCAGCTTGGCCGTCGGCAAGCTCGCGCTCCCCTTCAACTGGGCGGCGCACACGCCCTCAAAGCTGACCAACTTCTCGCCAGCCGGGTCGCCCGATACATCGCAGACCTGCTTGGCACGCGGCTGGGTCACATTGCCGGGGCGCGCCCAATCCAAAAGATTTCCGCCGTCCAACGCTTCAAACGTCCCGTTGATCAGATGGTCGGTCTGCGCCCCCGCGACATAATTCATGGTTATGGTCTGGTTTGCCGCCGGGAAAGTCGTCCACGCTGGGACGGGCAGACCGCCGCCCGGAGTCGTCCACGACTCAAACGTCTGACCGCCCTGATTCAGCGCCGCGCTCAGGCTGCGCCCGACATCCGCCACGCTATCGAATGTGAACGGCGCGACCCTCGGCTGACCATCCAGCAACACGGTTAACCCCGTCGGCACGCTGTTGACCGTGGTCGTCACGACTTGCGGGGTGATGTCTACCGAGGTAGTGGTCTGTAAGCCGTTGCTGTCTATGACGGTCAGGGTGATGCGGTAATAGACATTGGTCGCGCTATTGTCCGTCCCACGTTTTGGGATGACGAACGAGGTGTTTTTAGTCCCGCTAAACGCCGCGATGAATGGGTGTACATGGTCGGCGTGATGGAAGTCCACTTTCCATGTGAATTTTCCGGCCTTCAGATTGCCGTCCTCGGCATCGGTGGCCGCCCCTTGCACGGTGATGGCCTGCCCGCCGCGATAGGTCGTCCCAACGGTTGGTGACAAGATGGTCGGGACGGGCGCGGTTCCGCCGGGGGTCGGTTCGATGGTAGGTTCAGGGGTCGGCTCGACGCCATCATAGTTATAGCGGTAGATTTTGCCGTCGCCGCGTGACAAGGCATACAGCTTGCCATCTGCCCCGATGTCCAAGTCTACAATAGAGTTGGCCGACATCGACGACCCAAACGCGGTGACAGCGCCGCTGTCTAGATCATAGCGCTTAATCCAGTCCGCGCAAAAATCTGCGAAAAAGTAATCGCCGATATAAGCATTGGGATAGACCGGAGTCGTCGGATTATAGAACGTCCCGCCCGTGATGGCGCACTCGCCGTTGTCATGGTTATAGGCGTGGCGCGGGCGGGTGTAGGTCGGATGATCGCCTTGGTTAAAATCGCCCTCGGTATCCGGCCAGCCATAATTCGCGCCCATCGCGCCCTGATTAATCTCTTCCCACGTCCCTTGCCCGACATCGTTGATGAAGATGCGCCCTGTCCCCGGCTGCACATCAAACGTGAACGGATTGCGTAAGCCCATCGCCCAAATCGCCCGATTCACGCCGGTTGCCGTGCCAAAAAACGGGTTATCGGTGGGGATATTCCCATTGGCGTTATAGCGCAAAATCTTGCCATGCCGTGTGTTCAGCGATTGGGCATTGCTGCTAACGGCGTTATCGCCGATGGCGACATACAATTTGCCGTCCGAGCCGAAGTGAATCGCCCCGCCATTATGGTTGGTCGCGCTCAGGCTATCGAAATCGGCCAGAATCGTTTCGCTGCCCGCCTCCGCCACATTGCCATTTGCCGTGAAGCGTGACAGTCGGTTGTGCAGCGGCGACGGCACGGTGTAGTAAATATAAACATACTGATTGGTCACAAAATCGGGGTCGAACGTGATGCCCAGCACCCCGCGCTCGCCCGATTGATTCACGGTCAGGCTGACGAATGGCGTAGACAAAATCGTGCCGCCGCCTGCCGGTACAATCCGCACCAGCCCGCCCTGTTGCGCCACGAACAACCGACCATCCGGCGCAAATGCCATCGCCGTCGGACTGTTCAAGCCGGTGGTATAGACCACCTCTGTAAAATCAGCGGGCAAACCCCGCGTTTCCCCTTGCGCGGAAATCCCGCCCATCACCCCAACGCTGACCAATACCGCCAGCATCACGCCTAAAATTGATACGCGCCGCATAAGACCATCCATAAGGTGGTTGATAGATAACTTGATTGTATGACGGTCTGGATTACGGAGCTATAGGTCATAAGGTGGAGCTTGTCATGATCCGAGCATGGTATGTGGTGTGACTAGCGCATAATATTTACGGATACAGCATTTCAGTCGTTTCTCAGGACTCAGTACCCATGAATCTTCACGACCAAATCGGCCAAATGTTCACCATCGGATTTGATGGTTTCACCGCGCCAGACCACATCCTAGAATGGCTGCGCGAGGGGCGCGTCGGCGGGATTATCCTGCTGGCGCGTAATTTTGAATCGGCGGAACAATTGGCCGAGTTGACGCGCACACTACACGCCGCCGCCAAACATCCTCTGCTCATCAGCATTGACCAAGAGGGCGGCGTGGTCGCCAAGATGCGCGCCCCCTATTTCAGTGAAGTCCCCGGCGCGATGGCGATAGCCTCATCATCCGCCGATGCACCCGCTAACGCCTACAATGCTTATGGCATCATCGGGCGAGAGATGCAAGCCGTCGGCATGAACTGGGATTACGCGCCCGCCGTTGACCTGACCTATAACCGCGCCAATCCGACTGTCGGGACGCGCTCATTCGGCACAGACCCAGAGAAAGTCGGGGCATTGGCCGCCCAAGCCGTCAAAGGCTTACAAGATAACGGAGTCGCCGCGTGTGCCAAGCACTTCCCCGGCCTCGGTGATACCGCGATTGATACCCACGTCGCGCTGGCGACCCTCAACGCGCCGCTAGAACAACTCATCGCCCGCGACCTGATTCCCTACCGCGCTGTGATTGCCGCCGGAATCGCCTCCATCATGACCACGCACACGGTCTATAGCGCCCTCGACCTTGATTATCCGGCCACGCTGTCCAGCATCGTGATTCATCGACTGCTGCGCGGCGAATTGGGCTATACAGGACTCATCGTCTCGGACTGTATGGATATGAAGGCCATCGCGGACAACTACACACCGGCTGAGTACGTGGTCTTGGGGGCGCTGGCTGGATTGGACATTATTCTGGTCAGCCACAATCGTGAGGCACAAGCCGCCGCCTTTGACGCGCTGCTAGAGGCCGCCGAGTCGGGGCGCGTGCCGCTGTCTCGTATCGAACAGGCCAACGCGCAAATCGCCCACATGAAGGCGCAATATGCCGCCCGCCCCGCTGATTTGAGCGCCCTCCGCACCTCGGATGCGATGGAAACCGGCCTAAAAATCGCCCGTGAGGGGGTCGCCCATCTGCGCGGGACATTGCCCATAAATTTAGACTGGCGAATCGTGTGCATTGAATTTGCATCAGTGTTAGACTCCACCGTAGCCGAACGTAAAAGCATGGTCGGATTCGCCAAGCGTTGGGGTGAACGCACCAACCTGCCCGCTTTCACTGTACGGGTGAACGACGAGGACGCTTTTGCTGAAGCATTGACCGCCGCGCACGGGGGAGAGTGTGTGTTGGTCATCACGCGCAGCGCCCACCTCAACGAGAAGCAAGCCGGTAAAGCGCGGCAACTTCTGGCGGCTGCACCCTCAAATGTGCTGGTCGCATTGCGGAATCCGTTCGACGGCGCGATTTTGCCAGAGGCGCAGACCGTCATCTGCACCTGCGGCGACTCTGAACCGCAATTGATGGCAGCAATAGAGGCGCTACTGGACGATTTCTCACCCACTGGGACGCCGCCCGTCACGCTGGAATAAAATCTCGGCGCAAAGCGGACAAGACTGCCCTGTCCCCACCAAAATTGCCCGATTTATTACGCGAGAATCGCTAATTTCAGCCTTGCGGAAACCGCTGCAAATGGGGTAAGTTATCTAAAATAACTAACATCGTCCACGGCGCTTATTTTCTCCCTGATGTAACAGACTTGGAGCGCAGATGTTTTACCTCGGAATTGACGGCGGCGGCTCAAATCTGCGCGCCATCCTCATCGACCAAGATGTGCAATCGTTGGCGGAAGTCAAAATCCCTCGCACCTCGAATCCGTCCGGCATCGGGCGTGAGGCCGCCGCGACTCTGTTACACGAGGTCATCACCGATGTGCTGTCTCAGGCGAATATCAGCGCTGAACAGGTCACCGGCGTGGGGATTGGCGTGGCGGGCGCGGATGCGGTTTTCGCCTCTGATTGGTTGACCGAGGTCTTGCGCCCAGTTTTGCCCAACGCGCACCTCGCCCTCAGCAACGACATCGAAATCGCGCTGGTCGGGGCGAATGGCGCACGTTTCGGGGTGATATTGTTGGCGGGGACGGGCAGCGCTGCTTACGCGGTCAATCAGGCCGGCGACTCCCGCATGTTCGGCGGCTGGGGCTACTTGACTGGCGACGACGGCGGCGGTTATTGGATGGGGCGCGAGGCGATCCGATTCCTGACCGACGCCGACGATTATGACGATTTTTCCCTATATGTCGATAAGCCGCTGGTCAAAGGCGTATTGGCCGCCATCGGCGCAAAACACCCGCGTGACATCATCCCGTGGCTATATGAGACTCAGCCGCCGCGCATCCGCGATGTAGCCGCCCTGACCGATGTGATTTTTGCCGCGCATCACGAAGGCGACGAGGCGGCTAAAGACATCATCCGGCGGGCGGGGCATGTCTTGGTTAATCTGGTTCACAACGCCGAAAACCTGTTAAAGATTCCGGCGGGCAATGTCGCGTTTGGCGGCGGATTGCTACAATCCGAGACGCCTTTACAAACCGTGGTGTGTCAATCCCTGCGCCTAGACGCCCCGCCTCAGCCCAAATATTCCGCCGTGATGGGCGCGGCACTTTTGGCAAAACTGACCGTTAACAGTTAGAAGTATGCCGTCGGATGCTAATGCTCTTTAACGAAGATGGGTATTACGCACCTCGTAGGGACGGCATTCTCGCCGTCCGTTTTGGGGAATATGGACGGACGCCCAAAAGGGCGTCCCTACATTTTATCTGTCGTTGTTTGTTAAACTGCATAAAATCAAGTGTCTAACGAAGAAATTCCAGTAAAAGGACTGTATTTATGTTGCTCATCAATGCCCATTTCATCAGCGAAGGTCGGACATTCCGCCCCGGCTGGCTCCGGCTACGCGATGGCGTGGTCGCGGCGTTCGGCTCCTCACCCTACCCTGACGCGGCGGGCGCGACGGTCATCGACCTCAATGGCGCAACCCTCATGCCGGGGTTCATTGATGTCCACGTCCACGGCGCAATCAATCACGACACGATGGACGCCAACCCAGATGGGCTGCAAGCGATGGCCGGATATTTCGCCCAGCACGGCGTGACCGGATTCCTCCCCACCACCCTGACAGACACCCGCGAACGCACGATGGCGGCGCTCCTCAGCGTCAAAAAAGCGATGGAACAGCCTACTGGCGGCGCGAAAATCTTGGGCGCACACCTCGAAGGGCCATACCTGAATCGTGCCAAAGGCGGCGCACAGCACCTCGACCAAATCCGCCCTGTGACTGTCCCAGAAGCTCGCGAATTCCTCGATACCGGCGTGATTAAGCTGGTCTCGGTTGCGCCCGAAATCCCCGAAAACGGCTGGCTGATTGATGAGTGTCGCAAGCGCGGAATCACCGTCAGCATGGCGCACACCAACGCGACCTATACCGAAGCGCTAGACGGAATCGGCCTCGGAATCAGCCACGTCACCCACATGTTCAACGCGATGTCGCCCCTCCATCACCGTGACCCCGGCGCGGCGGGGGCGGCCTTGCTCTCGCCCCACGTCCGCTGTGAGTTGATTTGCGACGGCATCCACGTCCACCCCGGCGCGGCGGAATTGCTCTGGAAGGTCAAAGGGCGCGGCGGAGTCATGCTCATCACCGACGCGATGCGTGCGACTGGGATGCCGGATGGCGAATATCTGCTGGGCGATTATCCGGCGGTCAAATCTGGCGATAGCGCCACACTCGCTGACGGCACACTGGCCGGCAGCGTCCTGACTTTTGACCGAGGCGTGCGCCTATTCCGCCGCATCATCGACCTAGACGGCACAAACCCGGAAACGCTGGCAGACCTCGTGGCCGTCAGTAGCGCCAACGCCGCCAAAGCTGTCGGCGTGGAATCGGGGATTCATTATCACAGTCCGGCGGATTTGGTCGCCTTAAACGCCGATTGGCAAGTCGTCTTCACTATCGTACAGGGGGAAATCGTTCATGACGCAAGAAACACACCTCAACCGTGAAATCCACCAGCAGCCGGAGGTGGTCGCCGCGCTGATTGAGTCACAGTTAGAGGCCGCCCGCGCCGCCGTCAAAGCCATCCGCAAGTTCAAGCCGCATTTCGTCATGATTGCCGCCCGTGGCACATCAGATAACGCCGCCCGCTACGCGCAATATCTGTTCAGCATCCAACTCGGCTTGCCCGTCGCCTTAGCGCTGCCGTCCGTCCATACCCTATATCAGACCCCGCCCCGCCTGAACAAAGCGCTGGTCATCGGCATCTCGCAATCTGGCGCATCTGAAGACATCCGCCGCGTATTGGCCGACGCCCGTGGGCAAGGTGCGCTGACCATCGCCATCACCAATACCCCCGGCTCGGTGCTGAATCAAGCCGCCGAATATCAAATCGACCTCGGCGCGGGGCCAGAAATCGCCGTGGCCGCCACCAAAACCTATACGACGGAATTGGCCGCCGTCGCATTATTGGCCGCCGTCTATCAAAACAAGGGGCTGCGCGAATTACGCCGACTGCCCGCGTGGATGACCCAAACCCTCAAGCGCAATGTCGGGATTCAACACTGGGCAGAGCGCTATCGCTACGCGCAGTCGTTGGCGGTCATCGGGCGCGGCTATAACTACTGCACGGCCTACGAGGTCAGCCTCAAGATTAAAGAACTGTGTAGCATGACCAGCCAAGAGTATTCCGAGGCGGATTTCCGTCACGGCCCGATTGCGGTGGTGCAGCGCAACTTCCCGGTCTTGTGCATCGCCCCGAATGGTGCGCCCCTGCCGCTGATGATTGACCTGATGGATAAAATCCGCGCCAAAGGCGGCGAAGTCCTGACCATCAGCAACAATCCAGACGCGCTCGCCAAAGGCCAGAAGCAGATGCCCATGCCCGACCTGCCCGAATGGCTGAGTCCGATTTGCGCGGTGCTGCCGGGTCAATTGCTGGCGCTGCACATGGCGCGTGAAAAGGGCTACGATGTCGATAGGCCGGAAGGTCTGAGCAAGGTCACGATTACCGAATAAAAATGATTCAGGAAATAACAGGGCGGACAAGGCGTGCCTTCTGTCGCGGTGATGCGTAAATAACAGGGCGGACAACGCGGGCATTGTCCCTACGAAAACACGGTATTCGTAGGGACACGGCACTGACGTGTCCGTTTTGGCGAAGATATTGTTAACCATTTCCCTATTTCCCGTGTAGCGCTGATTCCTTCCTGTACGGACGCCTCATGAGGCGTCCGCCCCCTTGTCCCTAATTTACGCCCCCGCCCGCCGCTGATTTTCTGCCAGCAGACGGCGCAGCACTTCTTCCTCACCGGCAGGGGTGCGGAGGGTGGGGATTAAATCTTCCCAACCGTAGGCCGCCAGCACCGCCGCGTCCAGCGCGTCGTGTAGGTCAGCCATGCGCGGGGCGAATTTTCGGGCGACTTCTGGGATTTTGCCATTGCGCCCGTTGCCTTCACGCTGAGCGCTGACCGCGTTGTAGAGGTTGGTCAGCGTGCGGTCTTTGAGGGCTTTTTCATCCGCGCCCATTTGGATGAGGTCAGCCGGATTCAGCCACGCCTCGCGTTCGGCATGGACGAGCGCGGCGGCGGCGGTGATAGCGCGGATTTTCCCCTCACCCTCAATGGGCAAGGCGGAATCACCAATTTGACCGGATTCCGTGGTTGTAGGGACGGCATTATTGCCGTCCGCAATCAATGGACGGACGCCCTTCTGGGCGTCCCTACCTGTGTCGTTTACCGTGGTTGTAGGGACAGCATATATGCTGTCCCTACTGCTATGCGGCGCGGGTGTGTGATACAACGCTGATTTTTCGACGGATTCTTGTCCGGGCGGATATGGGAACGGGAAGGTTTCAAACGTCGTGGTCGGGGTATAGCGCGGCCTATCCTCTAGCGATGTCCCCAACCGAAGCGACCAGATTTCATGCAGATAGGAGTGCAGCACGCCGAAGAAATAATCATCGTCGCGGGCGAAGACGATTAGCGCGTGGTCAGGCAAAATCGCCTTATCCAACCATGTAAACACACGGTGTTTAGAGGTATGTGGGGTAACGATATATCGATTTAACCCCTCAATCGCAACCCGCATCTGAGGGCGACTCCGCAACGAACGCCACCAATTTTCCCGTTCCGATTTAACAGGATTTTTATCTCGTGAGGGTTTAACATGCACGCGCACATATTCTAACGGCTTCTCATATTGTTTAGCCTTCTCAAACGGCAACCCATCAAAATCAATAATCCAACGATTTCTTGAGCGTGCGGTAATCTCGCTACCGTTTAAGAGCGGTTTCACGACATCGGTGTTAGAGATCCCTGATGGGTTTTTAGCCGCTAATAAAGTTAAAGCCAATGATTCATCAATATCAAATGCACCGCCTTTTTGATTGCCTCTGAAACCAAGATAGCTGTTTTCAGGCAAAGGTTTCGCCGCCGAAATATCCGCCGCGCCGCTGGTTAAATCGGGATTGATGTTGTCCACAAGTTGACCATTTAGCGTCTTGACGGCTTGTTTTTTGCCGTCGAATCCGGTGATGGAAATATGCACCGCCGCGCCGGACAATACCCACTCATTATCCGACCATGCCATAAAAATATCGCCAGATTGCTTGATTCGGTCAAGCACGGCGCGGTTTGTCCCGCCCCGGATGCTGTTGGTCGAGATGAATCCGGCGCGTTCGGTCTGCCCAACTTCAATGTAGGCGCGGGCGCGTTCAAACCAATAGGTCACAAGGTCGGCAAAGGCGGGGACTCGCCCACCATACAGTTTGAACAAATCATCGACATAGTTTCCCAATTCAGCGCGGATTTTATTCCCGCCCAAAAACGGCGGATTCCCGATGATGATTTTGGCGGGCGGCCATGCCGGTTCATACGGTAGGCCGTCGGCGTCATAGCGCAAAATCGCGTCGTCGTTGGTCACGCGGTCTGGGTCGGTATCTTTCAGCTTGTCTTGGATAATCGGATTCGGCAGCGAACGCGGGTGCGGATGCTTGCGCGGCTCGTGCCAGTGCAGCACGCCCTCGTCCTCATAGCGCCATTGCAGATAGCCAATCCACATCACGACATGCGCCAATTTCGCCGCGAATGGGTCTTTTTCGATGCCGAACAATTGGCGCGGCGTGACCACATCACGGAATTCATCCGGCGCAAGCGGGCGGAACGCATCGCGGATTTTACGTTCGAGGTCTTTCAACGCCTTGAGCGCGACATATAAAAAGTTGCCGCTACCGCAGGCCGGGTCAAGCACGGTGGTCGATTCAAGTTGTGAATATAAATCGTCGCGTAAGGCGATCAGGCGGGTTTCGGCGGCTTTACGGGTTTTGGGGGCGGTGGTCGGGTCAAGAAAAGTCTGCATCAGCGGGGCGGCCTCGGTTTGGGCGGCCTCCCACGCGCTGAGGAGTGGCGACATCAACACGGGGTCAATCACCAGCCGGATGTCCGCCTCAGACGTATAATGTGCGCCCAATTGCGCCCGCTTGTTGGTATCCAACGCCCCTTCAAATAGCGTGCCGAAAATGGTCGGGTTGACGCTGCGCCAATCGGCATCGGCGGCCTCGCTGAGGATGTCCAACGCGCCGGGGATTTCGGTGATGTCTAATACCTCTAGGCTGTCGCCCGCGCCATCAGCGCTCTCGGCAAAAATCCCGCCGTTGAAATACGGGACATAACTTAAATGAAAACGGTTGGTATCGCCGTTCATCGCCCGAAATAAAAGTTCAAGTTCTTCTGTAAATCCCTCTGTGACCTCTCGAGCCGAATCAAGAAGGAGACGGAAAAGCGGGATATTACGGGTTCTGGGCAGTAGCCCAATATCCTCAGTAAACAGGCCAAACACCAGTTTGGTCAAAAATCGCGCAATCTGCATCGACCCCCATTTGGGCGTCTCACCCAGCGGGTGCTGGCGCATCAAGTCAGACAGGTGGGCGAATTTATTGGCGAGGTTTTCGGTCAGTTTTTCGCTGTCGAGGCGTTGTTTTTCAAGCATGTGACGGATTTTGTCGGGGTCGGTCAACGCCCAGCGCAGCATGTCGCGGTTGCGCTCGTCTAACAAATCTTTGTTGAAAAATTTGATCGGCTGGCTGCTGAGATTCGGCCATTGCGGATAGATGCGATATTCCAAGAAGTCGCACACAATCAACAGCGGCGGGTTGTCGAGGTTGGGGCGATAAGACAAAACTTGCGCGTAGGCGCTATCGAGGTCTTTCAGCTTGCCTTTATATTCCCACGCGAAGCGCTCGCGATACCAGACATCCGCCCGACCCGCGCCGCCGCCCGCCTTCTCGACATGCTGCTCAAACACCGCTTTATCGCCGGTTGTCCCGATATAGGTAGATGGGTTGAGGCCGACCAGTTCAACCAATTCATGGAAGTGCAATTGTGCGCCTTGTTGTTCGCGCCGTGTGCTGTCATTCCAACGGGCGACAAATTCAGCAGGGGTGATGGGCATGGCGATTCTCAGGCGGTGTGCAGTACAGAATACCTCAGATTATAGCATAAGCGTTCTGAATGTTCACGATTTTGAGGGGGTTGGTTTATATGACAATGGGTCAAAATTCATCGGGCGGGCAAGCCTCACCCCTACAGGACATCCGGTGACGCGATTCTGAACACACATCATCGGAAATTTGGTAGGGGCGGCGCTTGCGCACGAGTCATTGAAATATCGTATCCCACGTTTTAACACCTTCGCCAATTTTGATTATCATGGACAACGCGGGCGTTGTCCCTACAAATTCTCCCGTGGCGGGTTTTTGTTGTAGGGACACGGCAGGCCGTGTCCACAGAGATAGGCGGTATCAATCAGATTTTGGCGAAGGTATTGACGTTTTAATGTCGGATTTTCAGATAGCCTCTTATACTGATTGATGAAATATCGACGGATTATCTAAAACCTAGGGGGATAATATGGCTATTGGACCAGAAAGACCCAGTGATTGGTTATTATGGGTGCTGTTAATAGGGATCGCAGCAGTATTGGGGTTGTTTGGTAACGTACACCCGACCTCGGCGGACAGCGGTTATATCGTGAACGTCGCGACAGATGCGCCAGACGCCAATATCGGTGACGGGTTGTGCAAGACGGCGGCCAATAAGTGCAGCCTCCGTGCCGCGATTCAAGAGGCGAACGCCGACCCTGACAACACCGTGATTGCGCTCAAAGAGAAGATTTACAAAATCACATTGAACGGCACGGGTGAGGAGGCCAGTGCGACGGGCGATTTTGACATCAGCACGTTAATCACGATTACGGGCGTGTCGCCTGTGGTGACGATCATTGATGCCAATTTCCTTGACCGTGCCTTTGATTTACAGACGGGCGGGACATTAAACCTTGTAAATCTCACCGTTCGCAACGGATTTTCGTCCGAGCAGGGCGGTGCGATTGCCGCTGAAGTTGATGGGACGATGGTTTTTGCAAATAACGTGATTTTCCGTGGCAATACCTCCGAAACAGCGGGCGGCGCAATCAGCGTGGTTGACGGCGGGGCATTCTCGGTACAAAACAGCAAATTCATCGGCAATCTCAGCGCACAAGGCGGCGCGCTCTATTTGTATAATGCGGGCAATAGCGCCGCCGTAAAAACCTTGTTTGACGACAACAACGCGGAATATGGTGGCGCAATCACCGTCTATATCTCAGCACTCGCAGTTGAAGACTCCCGTTTTGAGGATAACCTCGCGGGGTGCTACAACACCGTCGCTTGTGACCCACTCTTGATGGAGGGCGGGGCGATTTATGCCGGGAATTATGACCCCAATTCAGGCGGTGATATTACACTGACCCGCACGGGATTCTATCGCAACGGCTCTACGGGCTGGGGCGGCGCGTTCTCAATCTATAACGCCTTGCTGACCACCGATGCTTCAACCTTTGATTCCAATACCGCCGTGCAAGGGTCGGGCGGAGGGTATACTTTTGGCACGAACGGCACGATTGATAACAGTGCGTTTTTCAATAACACCGTGACGGGCGCAAATGGCGTGGGTGGCGGCGTGTATTTCCAAGATAGCGCGTTGACTGTGACGACTTCCACATTCTCTGGGAATTCGGCATATTCGGGCGGCGGCGTGTATGTGTCTGGCGATGCGCCACCGAGAGCGCGTATCAACAGCACGACACTCCAACACGTCACGATTGCCAATAACAGCGCCACCGATGGCGGTGGGTTGTGGTTGGTCAATGGCGGCGGCGGCCTTACTGTGGTCGCCTCGATTATTGATGGCAATACCGCCACAAGTTTAGGCCCAGATTGCGGCGGCGCGACCACCACCATCAGTTGGACGCTCATCTCGAATGACACCGACTGCAACCTCACCGGCACGAATAACATCATCGACCAATCGGCTGGGCTGGACGCGCTGAGTTATGGGATTAATGGCACGACGCTTGCTCACGTCCCGACGCTCGGCAGCCCGGTTTTGGTCGCCGAAACCACTTGTAGCATCCTGTTTGATCAACATTTCAACTTTATGCCGACCAACGGTTGTACGTTGGGCGCGGTCAGCGGCACGACGCGCAATTTGCTCGACAATAGCAGTTTTGAGTCGGGGATTTCGGGCTGGAAAGTGACTTCATCGGACGGGAAAGATAAAGCCGTCAACACTACCACGTATGCCGGTAGCCGCGCCTTCTTGTTCAAGGGTGTTAGCGGCAAAACCGCCAGCATCCGCCAGACCATCAATGCCTCCCCGATTCTGGCGGCCATCCCGTCAGGACAAGATGTGTGTGCCAGCGCGATGTTCTATACCAAGAATATCAGCGGGCAAGTCCTGACGATTCAAGTCTTGGTCAAATATTCTGACGGCATTGTGGCAAAATCGGTTCAACCGGTGTTGCTTATCGCTGGTGAGTATACTGTCGGCTGTTCGGGTCACGTCACGATTGACCTGACCGGCGGGCGCACCATCAGCAAAATTGAGGCGCGTGTCATCAGCAAATCGACCAAAGGCAAGACCTTCGTCGATAATGTCAGCGCGACATGGTACGGCGACTCGGCTCGGAGCGTGCAGGATGCTATTCGCGCCGGTTCTGTGCCGTTGGGCTTGCCCGCCGCGCCGGACGGTTTCCGCCGCTAATTCAGACTGAACTCAAACACCCCCGCATCGGGTCACCCTGCGCGGGGGTGTTTTGGGTCGATTTACGCCGACTGAGGGTCTAAATCGGTTATACTCACTTTGAAAGAGGTGATTGAGGACGTTTGATAATGTCAAAACTCGCTGTACCCAACAAAATACAGTTGTCTCGTGATGAATTTATCGCCTTTCAAGCATTGTCTGAAAATAGTGATAAGCGCTTTGAGTTCATAGATGGAGATCTAGTCGAAGTGACACCCCCTCACATCGTCACAGTCGGATTGTGTATTTATTGGTCAAATGGTTAGGGAGTTTTGTAGACGCACAGCAGTTGGGACAGGTGTTTGGAGATGGGATAGGGTATGACTTGCCTAATGGCTCAACGTTGATGCCGGATGTCTCATTTGTGAGCATTGACCGGTTGCTGCCGTTAGATAGCCCATTAGACCTTTCACCAGATTTGGCAGTAGAGGTGGTATCTCCCTCCAACACATTTACCGAGATGCGGCGCAAAATTGAGATGTATTTGACTAATGGTTCGGTGCGGGTGTGGGTCGTTTATCCTGATGAGCGTGTTGTCGAAATTTGTCAACGACCACCCCTATAAAGGGGGTGGCTTGCGATGAGCAAGCCCATGTTGACCAGCCTCAATCTCATTTGTGAGACACCGTTATTCGGGTCACGATACCGACGGGTGAATGAACCAGCCTGTCGCTCTATCGTCCACCGTTAAACATGCCGAGGGTCTAGGCAAGTGCGGTGGGCATGACAAGCCCGAATAACATTGGCGAGGTTCACTTTACCGCCGTAAGGCGAGAATAATGAGGTAACTCATGCAACGAGTATTGGTGTTAGACGAGAACAAAAACCCGCTCATGCCGTGTACTCCGGCACGCGCACGGCAACTGCTCACGCGAGGAAAGGCGGCGGTCTTTCGTCAATATCCCTTCACCATCATCTTGAAAGAATGGGATGGTGGCGGAGTTCAGCCCCACCAGTTCAACCAATTCATGGAAGTGCAATTGTGCGCCTTGTTGTTCGCGCAGGGTGCTGTCATTCCAACGGCTTACAAATTCGGCAGGGGTGATGGGCATGATGATTCTCAGGCGGTGCGCGGCGCAGAATAGCGCCTATTATAGCACAGGCGTTCTGAATAGTCATGATTTTTAGACATGGCGGGCGGGGATATGACGGGCGCCCGCCGACGTGGGGAGTTTCACCTGTTAGGTTTTAAGTAATATTGAAACAAAATTGTTATATTTGTTGACTTATTATTATATTGTTATATATGTGTTTAATCGAAAGCTAATTTGACAGATTTGGAGAACATTCGCATGAAGAAATCCTCGAAAATCACAACAACCCTCTTTTTCTTATTGTTGCTGGTTGTAAGCAGTGTCACCGCTGCTCAACAGGCTCCCACCGGACCACGCCCTCCCTTACGTAATGGCGAAACATGGGTAAATCCCAAACATGGGATTATCGCATATAATAATAGAGGGATAGGGACTAAAACTGTTACCACAGTACGCGGATATGGAGATGCGAGCCTCAGTTATTTTTTGAATTATGTCAGTGCTCACGGACAAACTTGGTTGAATAGCTCATGGGGAAACTGAAACAAATCCAAACGATTATTTGGGTGTGTTTTATGCTAAAACCTCGATCAAAGATCGTTTGGATTTTAAATCATCCCTCCATCAGTGAGTAAGACACATCAGATATGCGCTCGTGTTACCACATTGGTTGACAAGGGGGTTCGCCGTGGTGGCAATGATGTCCCAAAATGTAAAAACACCGTAGGCAATGAATCTATTACCGATTCTTTTGGCCCTGTTACAGTAGATTGTGGGCATTCAGTTGCCACTTTGACATACCACACAATCTTTCGAAGCGGTGCCATTAACTGGGGTGCAGAAGATTTTGATGCATTCATCTTCTGCCAGTAGGTGACGATCAACATCTGTTGAACATATTTAACTATTCGGCCTTGAGATCAATTTCTCCAAGGCCGGATAAATTTACATGGCTATCTAATCGAATGCTTTCAGAGGACAAGACGATGTTAAATAAGCAAAACCAGTGGGCTAAAATACTGTTAACGGTCATTATGGTGATGATGGGGGTATCGATTGTCATTGCTCAAGACGCTGCAATCCCTGTCACTCCGCAGCCCAATGGACAGCTATGTTGGAGCTACACTGAGGCGCAGCTCCCCAATGAAGAAACTTTTGAGGGTTTCATCGACGAAATTGGAATGGGTAACGGTATATATACTAATTATGAACTTATCTCGCCAACGATAGGATTACTTGGTTTTGGGGTCTATTCATCCCCTGATGGGCGAGATATATCGCTGAAATTACAGGTCTATAGCCCAGAAGAACGCACGCAATATATCCGCTATTTGCTTCTCATCAACGAGAAACAGTTCCCTATCATGCTTGATGGAGTCGAGACGCTT
>DAOTTP010000229.1:0-9465 GCA_034437835.1 Anaerolineae bacterium
TACGGCTAATGTGAAATGGTTGAACCTATCGCCAATCCGCCGCCGAGGGTTAAAACCCCCGTCTAATGCACTGCAAAACCCACTAAAGTGGGTTGCTTGGTTCAAGAGTCAGGAAAAAAGAGTCCCTTTAGTGGACTTCTCTTTCCCTCAGCACGGCACTTTAGTGCTGGGCGGCGGATGAGTCTGGACATTATCTATCGGGGCGCTTTCATTTCACATTAGGCGTATTTTCTAATTCTCGATAGGGTCATCGGCTAAAGACCCATACGTTTCCTCAAAGAATCCAATCGGCCAGCCCAGTGCATCTGTTTCTTCTTGGATGGCTTGGAATATCACGACGACTTCAAATGTTTGATTTGGGGGTGTAGGAAATTCTAGCTTGAGGACTCCATCATTTCCGGTATGTGCTGTAAGTTTGAGGGTATTCATCAGATAAATTCTCACCACTTGTTTGGTGAATCTATTCTAGCGCCTTTTCCATTGGACAAGTACAAAAACAGCGTGCAGTGACGGATTTACGCTGGGTGGGGATGTCGCAACGGTCTTAGCTCCCGAAATTTTATGTCGCATGCAATATAATCGTATGAGATATGACTGTTATTGAAATGAGGATGTATGAACAATCAAAACCTGAAATCGACATCAGACACAACCAGCACCATTCAGAAATTTTTTCGAGTTTTACTAGGACTCAGTTTGCTGTTTGCAGGCACATCCCATTTGACGTGGGCGCGCACAGCGTTTCTCGCCCAAGTGCCGCCGTGGGTTCCGCTGGACGCCGATCTGGTTGTCGTTCTATCGGGCATTGTTGAGTTGATTCTAGGTGCGGCGCTGATTGTGCCGTGGCGTTACCGGGTGGCGGTGGGCTGGATCACAGCCGCATTTTTCGTGGTGGTTTTTCCGGGCAATATCTCGCAGTATGTGAATCGCGTGGACGGCTTTGGGTTGAACACCGATGAGGCACGAGCTATCCGGTTGTTGTTTCAACCGGTGTTGGTGGCATGGGCATTGTGGGCAACCGGCGCATGGCAAGCATGGTATCGTAGCTGGAAACAGAAACGATCAACGGCGGCCTAGTCTATAGATTTTTCGGTCAAAGGTCATACATGCCCCTAATCAGAAAATACACGGGAATCTCTGGAGTCCCGTGTGTTTTCTGCGTATGTTGTATCGCGTTTTAGGCCAGTAGCGGCTCACGGTTACGTTGGAGGATACGCGCCAATTCCTCAACCGAAGGGCCAGCCTCATACAAATGATTGGCGTAATTGCCGGTGATGTTGGGGAGGGTATCCGCGTGGTATCCGATGACCGCCTCTGGGTCTTTCAAGACGTGGCCGGTTAAGATGCCGACGACGCTTTCACCGCTGCCAATCACGCCACGAGCGACCAATTTCTTGACCCCAGCCAGCGAACAGGCCGACGCGGGTTCACACCCGATGCCGTGCGCGTCGATCAGCGCTTTGGCGTCCATTATCTCTTGGTCGGTGACGCGCTCGACGACCCCGTTGGTCGTGCGGATGGTGCGGACGGCTTTTGGATAATTGACCGGATTGCCGATTTTGATGGCAGTAGCGATGGTATCGGCCTTCTGCGGTTCCAGATGATCGAATCCGCGCAAGTATGCCTCATAAAACGGGGATGCGCCTTCCGCTTGGATGATGGCGACACGGGGGAGCTTGTCAATCCAACCCAGCTGATACAACTCGGCCAAACCCTTGCCAAAGGCTGACGAGTTGCCGAGGTTGCCGCCGGGGACGACGATCCAATCTGGGATGTTCCAGCGCAATTGCTGAAGGATTTCAAAGATGATGGTCTTTTGACCCTCAAGCCGGAATGGGTTGATCGAATTTAGGACGTAGATGCCCAGTTCTTGTGAGACCTGCCGCACGAGTTCGAGATTTTTGTCGAAGTCGGCGTCGATGCGGATGGCCGTCGCGTTATAAGCCACCGATTGGGCGAGTTTGCCCATCGCGACCTGTTTATTTTGGAAAAAGACGATGCCCTCTAGGCCGCTGAATGCAGCATAGGCGGCCAGCGATGCCGACGTGTTGCCGGTGCTGGCACACGCGACGCGAGTCATACCCAGCACGCGGGCTTGAGTGACGCCGCCGGTCATGCCACGGTCTTTGAATGAGCCGGTGGGATTTTCGCCCTCATGCTTGAGGTGTAGGCTATCGACGCCCGCCCATTTCGCCAGACGCGGCACGGGGTACAGATTGGTGTTGCCCTCTGGGAACGAGACGATTAACTCGTCCGGCACATCGGGGTTGACCAATTCTTTGAAGCGCCAGACGCCGGAATTATACGGGCGATCTAGCGTGCCGAGTCGTTTATCGAACAGCTCACGCGGGTAAGTTCGGCGGATAGTCTCTAAGTCATGTTGGACATCCAAAAGACCACCGCAAGAATCGCAGACATACATGACCGAATTGATCGGGTATTGCCGCCCGCAATCCATACATTGTAAGATGCTCGCCACGCGCCACCTCGCTGAAACTGTGAAATCTGTAACTTAACCGCCTCTAAGGATAGCACGGAAAATGGCCTTAACCAGAGCAGAAGCATTTGCGCCAGCGACGATGGCAAACGTCGGCTGCGGGTTTGACATCCTCGGTTTGTGCCTTGAAGCGCCGGGGGATAGGGTGCTGGCGGTATGGCGGCCAGAGCGCGGCGTGGTCATTGAGCAAATTTTCGGAGATGGCGGAAAATTAACCCGCGACCCGATAAAAAATTCAGCGGGTGCGGCGGCACAAGCCATTTTGACTCAATTGGGCATTACCGAAGGCGTGGCGCTGACCATTTATAAAGATATGCCGTTGGCGAGTGGGCTGGGCAGCAGTAGCGCCAGCGCCGCAGCCGGAGCATTGGCCGTCAATGCGCTGTTTGGCTCTCCATTGAGCAATCGGGAACTGATTCCGGCGGCGGTGGTGGGGGAGGGCGCGGTCAGCGGATTCCACGCCGATAATGTCGCGCCATCGCTGATGGGCGGGCTTGTCCTGATCAGCGGGACGACGCCGGATAAAGTGTTGGCGTTGCCTGTGCCGGAACGGGCAGTGTTCGCATTGGTGACACCGGATGTCGCCGTGCCGACGGCGTTGGCGCGGGCGGCCTTGCCCAAAGAAATCCCGATGAAGCATCTGATTCAATTGACGGCGGCGGTAGGGCGATTGGTCTCGGCACTATATAGTAACGATTTGAGCGCGTGGGCTGAGGCGATGGAAGACGACCCCGTGGTTGAGCCTGCGCGTAAATACCTGATGCCGTATCTGGATGAGTGCCGCGCCGTTGCGAAATCTGCGGGTGCGCTAGGCTTATGCATCAGTGGGGCGGGGCCGACGTTGGGCGCGTTATGCGACTCGATGGAGACGGCGGAACGGGTTCAGGCTGCAATGGCCGCGCTGTATGCCTCTCACAACATGGGCGCATCGACTCGCATCAGCCGAATTTCCACGCAAGGCGCACGGATATTGAGCGCAGAGTGATTGTAGTGTTTCAGCACGGGCGCGCAAGCGCCGCCCCTACACAACATCCAATGGTGCGATTTTGAACACTCATCTCGGTGAATTTTGTAGGGGCGAGACTTGTCCGCCCGCCCAAGAAAATAGAATAGCCTCGTTTATGACTCGCACTATTGGTTATTGACGATAAACCGTGACTTTTTCTCATGACTCATCACTTTCGACTCATCACTGTTTTACTTTAACCACGGTGTTGTCTGTGCTTGTGAAATGAAGGACAATCCGCTATACTGCGATTAAATCTAAATCCTATCGCACTTAAAACGAGGCCGTTTCATGACTGATTTTGCAAAGAATTTTATCGGCGGTGAGTGGGTCGGGGCGCAAAGTGGCGCGACCTTCACCAGCACCAACCCCGCGACACTAGAAATTGTCGCTGAGGCCGCCAAAAGCGGCGCGGAAGATGTCAAGGCGGCAGTTGCGGCCGCGAAAGCCGCCTATCAAGGCTGGCGTCTGACCCCTGCGCCGCGCCGTGGTGAAATCTTGTTCCGCGTCGCGCACGTCCTGACCGAGCGCAAAGAAGCCCTCTCACGCCTGATGACGATGGAGATGGGCAAGACCATCACCGAAGCACGCGGCGACGTTCAAGAGGCCATCGACATGGCCTATTATATGGCTGGCGAAGGTCGCCGGTTGAAGGGCTACACCGCGCCGGTAGAGATGCCGAACAAGTTTGGTATGGCGCTACGCGACTCGGTGGGGGTGGTCGGCTTGGTGACGCCGTGGAATTTCCCCGTCGCCGTCCCCAGTTGGAAGATGCTCCCGGCCTTGATTGCGGGAAACACCGTGGTCTGGAAGCCCAGCGAAGAGACTCCGGCGGTCAGTTCGGCGTTTGTGGCGGCCTTTGCCGAGGCAGGTCTACCGTCGGGCGTGCTGAACCTCGTCAACGGGTTCGGTGACGCGGGCGGCGCATTGACCGAACACCCAGACGTGCGAATCATCTCATTCACCGGCTCGACCACCACCGGCCTGTCAGTGTATAGTCGTGCGGCGGCTTTGGGTAAGAAAGTCACGCTAGAGATGGGCGGCAAAAACGCCATCATCGTCTTAGATGACGCCAATCTCGAACTCGCGGTTGAGGCGATTACATGGAGCGCTTACGGCACAACCGGCCAGCGCTGCACCGCCACCAGTCGCTTGATTGTCGAGAAGGGCATCCGTGCTAAGCTGTCGGAGGCGTTGGTCGAGAAGGCCAAAACCTTGAAAGTCGGTTACGGCATGGGCGAAGATGTGCAGGTTGGGCCGTTGGTCAACCAGAAGGCGCTTGATAAGGTCAGCAGCTACATCGACATTGCTAAAACCGACGGCGCGAAATTGCTCTTGGGCGGGTCGCGTGATACAGCGGCTGGCGCGGGCTACTTCTTCCAACCGACGCTATATGGCGATGTGACCGCCAACATGCGAATCGCGCAGGAAGAAATTTTTGGGCCGGTGCTGTCGATGATTGAGGTCGGCTCGATGGAAGAAGCGATTGAGGTTAACAACAACACCGCGTTTGGCCTGTCGAGCAGTATTTTCACAGAGAACGTTAATAAGGCCTTCCGCGCCATCCGTGACCTGACCACTGGAATCGTGTACATCAATCACGGCACCACAGGGGCAGAAATTCAGTTCCCGTTCGGCGGCACACGCGGCACGGGTAACGGGATGCGCGAGGCGGGCGGGGCGGCTCTGGACAGCTTCACCGAGTGGAAGTCGGTTTATGTCGATTTCAGCGGGCGTCTACAGCGCGCACAAATCGACAACGACGCGATTCTCGGTTAGAATACCCGCCATGCTGACTTGGGATGCCCCGTATGAGATGGCGCTGGCGTTGCGCGACGAACACCCAGATGCCGACCTCGAACAGGTCAGCACAAGTCAGATTTATGATTGGGCGATTGCGCTGCCGGACTTCGCGGATGATCCGGCACTGGTGAACGAGGCCATGTTGATGGCGATCTTTCAGGAGTGGTATGAGGAGACGGATGGCGTATGAGCAGTAAAGAACTTGATTTAAGACAGATTCACGACACAGAATTTCCGCTTCCTATGGAAATGCAGGGAAACCTCGCTATCACCAGCCTGAGCAAGCTGTATAACTGGAGCCGTCGCTCGTCGATGTGGCCGATGTTATTTGGTTTGGCGTGCTGCGCGATTGAGATGATTGGTACGGCCTCCAGTCGCTTTGACTTCAGCCGTTTCGGGATGGAAGTCATGCGCGCCACGCCACGCCAATCTGACCTGATGATTGTCAGTGGCACGGTGACGAAGAAGATGATCGTCCCCATCGTCCGCTTGTATAATCAGATGCCAGAGCCGAAATACGTCATGGCGATGGGCGCGTGTGCCAGCGGCGGCGGCCCATTCAAAGAGGGTTATAACGTCGTCAGCGGCATCGACAAGTATCTGCCAGTGGATGTGTACGTTCCGGGTTGCCCCCCGACTCCGCAAGCCTTGCTGTACGGGTTGATTGCGCTGCAAAAGAAGATTGACGGGCAATCACTGGCGAATTTGGACGATGTGCCGTGGTACGGTGTCGGCCCCAACGAACCGACCCCCATCCCCATTTTGGGGCCGGACATCATTGACCCGCGCCAGATGGATTTAATCCGCCGTCAGGCGGAATTGGCAGCGTCGGGTAGGCCGATAGGCGTGCGCGAATTGCCACCAGTGATTAAGACCGTTAAGGCGCTCGTCCCCAAGAAGGTCGCGGCGGCTGTGGTTGAAGATGCGGGCGATGCGCCGCGTCGTGAGGAAATTCTGCGTCGTCGTCAATCGGTGTTGGCGCGTACCCGCGCTCGCAACGTTGCAAAAGGCGTTTAGGCGTTTTAGTGTTCCAAGGGGTGAATAATGGTTGACCACGAAGTAGCAGCCCCGCCCATCACGGGCAGCACTCAGGACGCCATCGCGTACCTGAAGGCGAAATTCCCCGGCGCTGTCAGCGATGACATCCGCCCGGGCTTTCAGGGCGTAATTGTCCAGACCGACAAATTGGCCGATGTCGCGCAGACCATCCGCGATGACTTAGGCTATAACTATCTGTCGAGCGCCACCGCCGTCGATTATCTTGGCGCGGGCGACCAGATGGAGATGGTGTATCACGCTTACCGCATTAGCGGGGGCGGCGCGTTGAATTTCAAGGCGCAGACAGACCGCGACAAACCGGTTATCCCCTCGCTGGTCAGCGTCTATCCGGGCGCCGACTTCCAAGAGCGTGAAGCGTATGACCTCTACGGCATCCACTTCACCGGCCACCCCAATCTCAAGCGTATCTTGATGTGGGACGGATTCCACGGTCATCCGATGCGGAAGGACTGGAAAGAAGCCTATTTTGAAGGCGACGCCAAGCCATTCGATAGCCGTTGGCCGAACGGGTGGGTGCATCGCTCCGAAGAAAAGAACATCTACGGCTCAAACGTCAATTATCCGGCAGATTTTGACCTGTCGAAATTGACCGACATCTCGGATGTCGAAGTCTATAACTCCGCCAGCATCGGCGTCGAGTACCAGAAGGTCGGGACTGACGAATTTCACACCGACCAATTGATTGTGAACATGGGGCCGCATCACCCGTCTACGCATGGCGTGTTCCGCATGGTTCTCAAGCTGGACGGCGAGACCATCCTCGGCCTAGAGCCGGTCATGGGTTATCTGCACCGTAATCACGAGAAAATTGGCGAGCGCAACACCTATCTGCACAACATCCCGTTCACAGACCGTCTGGACTACATCAGTTCGATGAGCAACAATTTCGGGTATGTGATGGCGGTTGAACAGCTGATGGCTGCGGGCGCACGCTATACCGCGCCGACCTACCGCTCAGAAGTCATCCGCGTGTTGATGGCCGAATTGACGCGCATCGTTAATCACTTGTGGTCGATTGGCTTCTTCCTCAACGACATTGGGGCGTTTTTCACGCCGATGCTGTACGCCAATGCCGAGCGCGAGAAAATCCTCGACTTTTTCGAGGCGGTGGCGGGCAGTCGCTTGATGTGTAACTACATGCGTTTTGGCGGCGTGTACAAAGACTTGCCAGAGCGTCTACGCAGTGTAGCTAATCTGATGAATGACAAGATTCGCGACTATGACACGATGGAATTCTTGTCTGACATGATTAACGAACGTTTACCGCGCTTCCTTGAGGAATATGACCGTTATTTGACCGGCAACGAAATTTTGCTGGCACGCACGAAAGGTTACGGCGTCCTGAGCGCAGAAGACGCGATTGCGATGAGCTGCGCCGGCCCGCTTCTGCGTGGTAGCGGTGTGGCGTATGACGTGCGCCGCGCCGACCCCTACAGCATCTACCCTGAACTGGATTTCGACATCCCAGTCGGGACGAATGGCGACTTATTTGATCGCTATAAGGTGCGTATGCAAGAGATGCACGAATCGCTGCGTATCTTGCGCCAATTGCTGCCGCGCCTTGAGCAAACCAAAGGCCAAGATATCATGGTCGGGACAAAAGCCTATAGCCCGCGCATCCCGCAAGGTGAGTCGTATGGCCGCGTCGAAAACCCCAAGGGCGAACTAGGCTTTTACGTCGTGTCATGGGGCGATACCAAAGGCACACAAAACCCGTGGCGCTATCACGTCCGCGCCCCAAGCTTCATCAATCTGACCGCGCTCGGCCCGATGTCGATTGGACAGAAGGTAGCCGACGTGGTGGCGATTTTGGGCAGTATTGACATCGTATTGGGCGAGACAGACCGCTAAATCCATAAGGAGCAACCACCCATGTATGGTTTGGGTATTCTGAAGGGGCTTGGCGTCACATTCCGCCACTTCATCGCAACATACGCAAATGACGTATTCTACGGCTTCAACAAAGGCAAGCCGATGGCCGAGTTCGGCGTCCGTCAGGGGACAAAATCCGCCGGTATTTATACTGTCGAGTACCCCGATGAGAAGGTCGCCGTCCCAGAGCGCTTCCGTTTCACGCCGTTTTTGGTGGTCAACAATGACGACCATCCCGACGCGCCGGGTCAAGACTGGTGTACAAGTTGCGGTATTTGTGCAAAAGTCTGCCCGCCGCAATGTATCTGGATTGTGCGCGGCACTGACCCCGCGACGGGTCGGCCAGTCCCGCAGCCGGAAGCCTTCTTTATTGACATCGACATCTGCATGAATTGCGGCTTTTGCGCCGAGTTCTGCCCGTTCGATGCGATTAAGATGGATCACGATTACGAGATGGCGAGCTATGACCGCACCAGCGTGCATATCCACGACAAGGAACGCCTGTCTAAGCCGTTCGACTATTACTTGAAAATCGCCCCGACCACCGCACAAGAAGAAGCAGACGAGCGCGGGGGCTGGGAACACACCGATGTCATCAAGGAAAAGAAGAAGGCCGATGCCGCAGCCGCGAAAGCTGCCGCTGCCAAGTCTGCGACTCCTACTCCCACCCCAGTTGCCGAGGCCACGCCTGCTGGTGCTGCCGTAGCTGAAGCTGTTGTGGCGCCGGCTGCTCCGGCGGCCAGCGCTGAGGATGATGCGGCGGCGAAGGCCGAACGTCTCGCCAAGCGCGAGGCGGCGCTGGCACGTAAGAAGGCTGGCAAGAGCGAGTAGTCCTCGGTTTGAGATTTTGATTTTCGGACGGTCTGACATATTTCGATGTGTCAGACCGTTTTTGTTGAGGGGGAATTATGAAAATTCTGATGGTGGCGTATGGGTCACGCGGGGACGTGCAACCGTCACTGGCGTTGGCACTGGGGTTAAAACGCGCCGGACAAGACGTAACCCTGATGGCGGGTGAGAATTTCGAGGCGTGGATTCGCGGCTATGGGTTCGATTTTTTGCCCGCGCCGGATACTGAGCAGATTATGGCGTCTGAGGTGGGCAAGGATTGGGCATCGGTTAAGCCCAACTCCCCGCAAGAACTGCGCGTGATGGGTCGGGTGTTTGACCGGTACGGCGGGCAGATGTTCGATCTGATTGGGAAGCATATCGCTGATTTCCACCTCGT
>DAOTTP010000230.1:0-1622 GCA_034437835.1 Anaerolineae bacterium
TTTGACGCCGACACCGGTTGGATGAACGCCATCAATCTGACTGGATTCGCGCAAATCGACGACTGGGCGGAGCGCCGCCGCGTGATTAAGCAAGCCCGTTATCGGGGCAGCATCCCGCCGGAAGTCGCCGACGGATTACGCGCCGCCGTACAGGTCGGGGCGCTGGAAATCATCAGCGGGGCGGTTGAAACGGCGGAATCGTATGATGAGCATATCGCCCTCATGCTGAATACCGGCGAATGGCGCACCTTCGATCATCTCGTCCTCGCCACCGGATTCGAGCAGACCCGTCCCGGCGGCCAATTCTTGGATGAGGCCATCGACGCGCACGGACTCCCCCTCGCGCCAGACGGCTACCCCATCATCAGCCCATCGCTGGAATGGTCGCCGGGTCTACACGTCAGCGGCCCGCTCGCAGAGTTAGAAGTCGGCCCCGCCTCACGTAACATCATCGGCGCACGCATGGCAGGCAATCGACTGTACGAGATTTGCTAAATCAAAATCTCGTAAGGGCGACCCAGTGGGGTCGCCTTTACGAGATTAAGACATCTCTATTCTCAGTGAAAATAGGACAGGAATCGATTGTACAATAGTCGATAAAGAAACCTATTGGGGTGTAATCATGCAAAACGCATTGGCAAGCCTTCTGCGACATCTAGCAATTGGGACAATCACTGGGGGTTTTGTGGGCGCAATTGCCGGAGGATTGGGGTCGCGGATTGCCATGCGAATTACCGCCCAGATGACCACCGAAAATTTACAGGGTCGCCTAACCGAGGCTCAAGCCCGTGTTGGCGAAATCACTACCGAAGGGACGATTTTCCTATTATTTTTCGCGACAGTGTTGGGGATTTATGGCGGCCTTCTCTACCGTATAGCGGCCAAATGGCTACCGGGTAAAACCGCGCTAAGAGGTCTAGGATTCGGCCTTCTGTTATTGCTGCTACACGGGTCGTTACTGATTGAAGGTGATAATTTCGACTTTACCCTCTTTGGCTCACCCATTATCAATATTGCTATGTTTGCACTACTACCGGTGATTTTCGGAATCATCGTCAGTTATACTGAGGCGTGGTTAGAGCGGGTTTATCCGACCTTCGCTTTTCGACCTAAACCCCTATTGCTCTATCTACCGGGCATATTTGGCGGGATTTTCTTATTTGCGTTAACGATCAGCGCGATACAGGCATTAAATCCGCGCCCCGGTGATGGGCTATTCATTAACCCTGCTCAGGCGTGGATCGTATTGATGATGGTAGCCGTCATTGTTATCAGTATCATCTTTGACCCAATGATGAAGCAGCAGCGATATGCCATATATCTAAAGGCGCTACTGTTGGGTATCCCTGCGATATATGGCGGGATGCTGCTGTATGCGTCTATCCGCGAGATTATGATGGGCAGTTCACAGTAACTTCCAACCGCAAACTGCCCGCCTCAAACTTCTTCGCTACGTCCCGAACTGACGATCCCCCGCGTCTCCGAGGCCGGGGACGATATACCCCTTCTCATTCAGGTGACTGTCCAGCGCCCCGACGTGAATGACGACATCAGGGTGCGCCTGATGCAGACGCTCAACCCCTTCTGGCGCGGCAATCAGACCCATATAGCGGATTTGCTGC
>DAOTTP010000231.1:0-3346 GCA_034437835.1 Anaerolineae bacterium
AGTCCCTACGGGGGTTAAAGTCCCTACGAGGGGTTAAAGTCCCTACGGGGGTTAAAGTCCCTACGGGGGTTAAAGTCCCTACGGGGGGTTAAAGTCCCTACGGGGGGTTAAAGTCCCTACGGGGGGTTAAAGTCCCTACGGGGGTTAAAGTCCCTACGAGGGGTTAAAGTCCCTACGGGGGTTAAAGTCCCTACGGGGGTTAAAGTCCCTACGGGGGGTTAAAGTCCCTACGGGGGTTAAAGTCCCTACGGGGGGTAAAGTCCCTACGGGGGTTAAAGTCCCTACGGGGGTTAAAGTCCCTACGAGGGGTTAAAGTCCCTACGGGGGTTAAAGTCCCTACGGGAAGGGGGCGAAGGAAAGTTTTTTGTAGGCAAGTCCCCTCTCGGTATGGAGAGGGGATTTAGGGGTGAGGTTAGCTGGCTACGTCCCAGTTCTGGACATCCCAGAACGGCGCGACGCCGTTGAGTTGGGCGTTGACCAGTTTTGTGCCGGTGATCCAGACATCAGCGTCGTGCCAAATGCCGATCCAGATGGCGGCGTCTAGCATTTTCTCGTCAATCTGGTGGAATAGGGCGATACGGGTTGCGAGATCGGTGGTCTTGGCCTGTTCGATGAACAGGGCATCAAGTTCGGGGTCGCAATAGTAGTTGTCGTTCCCGCCGACCGGATTCTCATCGTTGGGGATTTCGGTGCAGAGGAAGCGGACGGTCTCGGGGTCGGGGAACGTCCCGACGGCGGTGGACAGCTCGGCGATGTCATAGTTGCCGGTGCTGACCGGGCCACCTTCGGCGTAACCCGCGAAGAATTGGTCGGACGGGTAATTCACCAATTCGGTACCAATGCCGACAGCGGCCAATTGCTGCTGGGCGATGGCTTGCAGGTCAACGCGGATGCCACGGGTATTGGTCACGAAGCGCAAGACGAGTTCAACACCATCTTTGTCGCGTGTGCCGTCGCTATTGCTATCGACCCAACCGGCGGCGTCCAAGAGCGCGCCTGCGGCTGCTTGGTCGAACGGGTAGGGGGACAGGTTCGGGTTGGCATAGGGGGTGTTTTCCCAGAAGCTGTGCGGGGTGAAGGTCGCGCCGTAGTTCAGGTCGGTATTGAACGAGTCGCGGTCAAATGACATGGCGACGGCCTTGCGGACGTTGACATCGGTCATGGCGACGTGGGCGCGGTCTCCGGCGTTCAGATACCAGCCTTCGTTGTAGCCAGACGGGATGACCTGAACGCTCAGACCGGCTTCTTCCAGCGACGGGACATCGCTGAAGGCCACGAATGTGCCGAGGTCGCTGTCGCCGTTGATGAGGCCAGCCACATAGGCCACTTCATCGGGGACGAAAGTCACGACCATCGTATCAATCTTGGGCTGGCCGAGGATATAGCTGGAGTTGGCTTGGAAGCGCATGAAGCTGCCGACTTCCCATGTCTCGAAGATGTATGGGCCGCTGCTGACGGTGGGAGCGCGGTTGAAGTCTGCGGTATCCAACGAGCCTTCGGCATCGTAAATCGGGCGCAGGACGTGTTCTGGCAGAACTGTACCGAACAGGCTCAACCACGGGGCATACGGCTCGGCAAAGGTGATGACGACGGTGCTGGCATCGGGGGTTTCGATGCTGGTCATCTTGTCATAGGGGTTGCGCGTCCCGACGGCGTTGCCATCGGCCATAATCATCTCATAGGTGAACAAGAAGTCCGCCGAGTCGAGTGCGTCCCCGTCCGACCACGTCATGCCTTCCTTCAACGTGAGGTTGAAGGTCGTGCCGTCGGCGCTGATGCCGCCGTTATCGACGCTGGGCATTTCTGTCAGCAGCACCGGAATCGGGTTCAGGTCGGCGTCAAATGACCATGCGCCTGACAGGTACAACTGATAGGTATACCCGCCGAACGTCATGCTGGTATACAGCGGGCTGAGGGTGTCTGGCTCTTGCGGCCACGACACTGTGATGGACTTGCCTTGTGCTTGCACTGGTGCGGCTAACATCGCGACCAACGCCAACACGATTAAAACGATACGAAAGAAACGCATAAGGTTCTCTGTCTCCCAAATACTCTGCTCAATCCGGCTGCAAACAGGTTTTCGCACACCGTAGCCATAAACTATAGCGCACCGTGAAACAGTTGCAACACGGCTGACAGATTCCTGACGGGCGTATATTTGCAAAAAGCACAACTTCGGCAGATGATTATAGTAGTATCGCGCAACGTCAATAAGAGGAGCAGCCCAATGTCTGTTCGTGTCAAACTGTTAATTTGTACAATCTTTCTAGTTTTGTTTGTGCTACCTGCACAAGCCGGTCAGCGTGTCGGGTTGGCATTGGTCGCCAATTGCAGCGGATTCGCCAGTTTCGGCGGCAGCATCATCCTTGACCGCGACAATACCGGCGCGGGACGCGAGGCGTTTTCCGTCAGCGCATGGGATGGCGACGGCACGCTGTTGTATCAAGGGCCAACCGAGTCGTTCCTGGTGGGCGGCGCGGTAGATTTCCCGACTGGTTATAAAATCGGCTATACGACTGCGCCCAGCAGCAACCCGATTATCGTGACGGTCACGAGCGCCGAGGGCAACGGCCTACGCGCCCAGACGATTTATAGCGCGGCGGGGCGTTGTGTCGGTCTGCCGACGGTAGACCAGCCGGTGATTTCAGGCGTGACGACGGCCAGCCTACCGATTAACACCGTCCCGCCCCTGAGCAACAACTCGGCGGATGAGTTGCGCGGCGAGGCGGGCATTTTGATCGCCAATACCGCCTTCCTGAACCTGCGTAGTGGTGACGGCGCAGAATATACGATTGTCGGGCGGGTAGCGGGCGGCGCGACGCTGATTCCGCTGGGTCATAACGCCAATTTCTCGTGGTGGTATGTTCAGGCCGGGGATGTGGTCGGCTGGGCGTTGGCAGAGTTGGTCATCCCGCGTGGGGATTTCACGGGCGTGCCGCTGGTTGAGGCCGTGGGCGTGATTGGCCTGCCGCGCTTCTTCTTGTTCAGCGACCAGAATCTGTTGACCCTGCCGGACAAGTTCTCTGCGCCGGTGTGTGGGTTGGTCGGCAACCTTGAGTATGAAGTGACCGGCAAGAACAGCGCCGGGACGTTCTTGTTTATCACCGCGACCTGCAAGGACGGCGGCGGCGCAGAGGGTTGGATTCCGGCGGATTTTGGCGGCCTGCGGAATCCGGGTAATTTGGCGTTGCCGGTGAAGTAAGCCTTACGCCTAAATCGTCTGTCCACCCCCATCTTTTTAGGGGTGGATAATGCGGATATGATGGGATTAGCGGGTATGGCGCGTAGCCCCCTCATCCCCCAACCCCTTCCCCCACAAGGGGGGAAGGGGAGTCGTTCCGACTCA
>DAOTTP010000232.1:0-13164 GCA_034437835.1 Anaerolineae bacterium
CGGTCACGATCTGGCAGGTCAAACGACTCTGGACTGTCGGGGGAATGGGACTGAAAGGTCACGGCGCGGCCTCCAAAAGCGGTGGGATGTCTTGCAGGGCAAAACCGATGCGCGTGCCGTGCCACGTCAACAGCGCCCCATCAATCAGGTGGATGCGCCCGTGTTTGGCGGCAGGCACGTCTAGGCGTTGGAACAAGGGCAGATGTTCCGCGCTGAACGCAAACGGTTCGCTGGGAAGCAAAATCACCTCCGGTTGCGCGGCTTCGACCTCTGCCCATTCAACGCGAGGATACCGCCCATCGGCGTGGTCTGCAAATACATTTTTCCCGCCGCATACAGCCAATAGGTCATGCAGGTAGGTGTCCGCCGTCGGAGTCATCAGCGGCTCAAGCCAAATCGGGACGAAAACGCGGGGCAAACTACCCGCTTGGTCGAGGCGGGTTTGCGTCGCGCTGACCACCCAATCATAGCTGCGCTCTAGCCAACGGACGCGCTCGACCATCTCGGTATGGTCGAACACATCCATGATATTCCAGAGTAAATTAAAGACGTCTGGCACAGTGCGCGGGTATGTCACCCAGACTTTAAGGCCAGCGGCCATCAGCGCCTCCACATCTTGTTTACGGTTTTCCTCGTGATTGGCGATGACCAAATCCGGCTTGAGCGCGATGATTTTCTCAATCTTCGGATTTTTCGTCCCGCCGATTTTGGGCAATAACGCGACTTTATCGGCGGGGCGCGTGCAGTAATCGGTGACAGCCATCACCCGCCCGCCCAAGCCGAGGTCGAACAGCGACTCGGTGATGCTGGGGACGAGCGACACCACCGTCTGCGGCGGCGTATCGACCGGCGCGTCCATCTCATGCGTATAGGTCGGGTCTGTCATCGCTGAACCTTTGCTTTTTGGGATTTATCTATCTCACAGCTTCTAATCTGTCTATATATCTATCATGACTAGTTCATGGGGGATGCAAAGATTATAAAGCCTCCTCTCTCAAATGGGTATAAAATGCCTTCACTAGATTTTATTTCAAATTTTAATGTAACCTCCTCAGACTTAGAGTTTTTTAGAATTTCAATCAACTCTTGGAGATTAAAACTGATATCAACTTCGCTCCCTTCAACCTCCGCATCAATATATCCTTCATTATCGCCTCTCTCTTTGCTTCTCCCTAATATAATTATCTCACCACCCTCTGTAGTGTCAGTAGCTGGTTTAATAAATATACGTCCAGAGGAAAATGTATCGCGAGCAAATATCTCAGCACGTTGGCAAGCTGATAATAAATCTATTCTGGAGACTACAGCTGTAGTTATAATTGCTCGCTTTATCCCATCCGCCAATCGCTGACAGTCATGCTTAAAATCGGGATTAGGGCGCACCACGGCGCGGTTCAACCAACATAAATCGCGCACAGATTCTGGGAGTTGGTCGGGCTTTGGCATCTCTGCGCCACGCACGGTTACAGGGATAACCAACTTACCCAGCTTGAGGGCGCTCTCGACTTCAATCCGCACAAAATCCGAGGGTTCATGGGCGCGTTCAGCCATAATACGCACCCAGTCCTTGCCAATAATGACCAAAACGACATCGCATTTGGCGATTTCATCGCGTAAATATTTTCGAAAATCCACCCCAAACGGGATATTATCAACATCTTGGAAAACATTATGTTCGCCAAAGTGTTGACACATTTGGTTATGCAAATAGTCTGTCGTTTCCTGACTATCTGCGCGACGATAACTGATGAAGGTTTTTGTCATGTGAAATAACCATACGCGGGAATCTGAGCAGGGCAGACTATACCTTGAATAACACACCTCTGCATCAGATTGATGTATGGGGGGACTAGGGCAAACGCATCAAAATTTGGATGAGGGGAAAAATGGTAGATAGCGACGGACGCGCCATTGCGCGTCCCTACCCTAATCATCATTCGTAGGGACGCCCAACGGGGCGTCCGTCGAAATTTGAGATTTGGTGCGTTTGCCCTGTGTATAGGACGGGGATTGATGATGGCGGGCGGGGACATGGCCCCGCCCCTACGATATATCTGATTAGATGAACACCAATTGGTCGCGCTCTGGCCCGACGCTGACCACGTTAATCGGGGTGTCGGCCAATTCTGACACGCGCTCGATATAGCGGCGGGCGTTGACCGGTAAATCGCTCATCTTGCGGATTCCGGTGATGTCATCCGACCAGCCCGGTAGCGTCTCATACACGGGCGTTGCGCGAGCGACATCTTCAATCCGCGCCGGAAGATACTCAAACCGTTCGCCGTCGATGTCATACGCCACGCAGATTTTGATGTCCTCAAACCCGCTCAGGATGTCCAGCTTGGTCACGACCAACTCGGTAAAGCCGTTCACCGCGCACGAATAGCGCAGGACGACCATATCCAACCACCCGCAACGGCGCGGGCGTCCGGTGGTCGTGCCATATTCATCCCAGAAGTTCGCGCCCGTCCCGCGCAGACGGTCTCCCAATTCATCCAACAATTCCGTCGGCATTGGGCCGCCACCCACGCGAGTCGAATAAGCCTTCGCCACGCCGACCACGCGCTCGACATACTTGGGGCCGAACCCGAGGCCGGATAGCGTGCCGCCGACGGTGGGCGATGAGCTGGTCACGAACGGATAAGAGCCGAAATCGACATCCAACATCGCGCCCTGTGCGCCCTCGCAGATGACTTTCGCCCCAGCCTTCAATTGTTGATTGAGGTAGGCCGTCGTGTCTCGGATATACGGGCGCAACTTGGCAGCCGCCTCGACATACGCCGAGATGGACGCCTTGACATCCACCCCATCGAATCCGTCGCGGATGAGCGATGCGTTGGCACGGTTGAGGTGCGCTTCGAGTTTTTCAGCGAATACCTCAAGGTCGGCCATCTCTGCCACACGAATCCCGCGCCGCCCGACCTTATCCAGATAAGTCGGCCCGATTCCGCGCAGGGTCGTCCCAATTTTGTCATCGCCACGCGCCTTCTCTTGGGCGGCGTCTTGGGCGATGTGCGCCGGAGTGGTGATGTGCGCCCGCGAACTGAGTATCAGGCGCTCAGGCGAGATGTCGAGGCCGAAGGCGACCAACTTATCCAGTTCTTTAACGAGATTGACCGGGTTAATCACCATGCCGTTGCCCATCACACAGACGACATTGGGATGCAAGATACCCGACGGGACGAGGTGCAATTTCAGCACTTCCTCGCCGACATTCAGAGTATGACCGGCGTTATCGCCTCCGGTAGCACGGGCGGCGATGTCTGCCTGACCCGACAGCCAATCGACAGCGCGCCCCTTGCCTTCATCGCCCCATTGTGCGCCTAAAATGATTGTTACTGGCATGTGTGTTCCCTCTAGTCCTTCAAAAATCCCGGTCCAAACGTGACGGCAACCGGCTGGTCGCCCCACAATTCCAAACTTGTTTGCGGCCCCAAGACCAGCGCCGATTCACTTGGGACGCCCACCGCCAGCGCGTGCGGGTTATCCCAAAACATCGGTTGAGCTTGTGCGCGTAACGCGCCGCGCTCCACGACGCCCGGCAAAATCAACCCACCCTGAAGCCAATTCAAGCCATTGTGGAGTTGACCGCGCTCGTCCATCCATTTCGCGCCGAACAAGGCCGCCGCGCTGCCTTCCGCCAGAATGACCGTGCCGCGCTGGTGGGCGGCGCGCATCTCGTCGATGGCCGCCCCTTGTAAGGCGTCATACAAACGGGATGGGTCTTCGCCCCCGTCCAACACAATCAAGCTGACTTCGCGCAGTGCGGCTTGAATCTGGTCATCATCTTCAACCAAGATGTTGACCAGATAGCCCGTCGGTGCGCCCAAATCTTCAAAATCATCCATCGTCACATCTGCCGCCGATTCGCGCAGGCCGAGATAGGCCACCCCGCCATCAGGCTTTAGGCGATGCAAGGTCTGGGTGCGGATGGAGTCGGCTTGCCCACCGCTGAGGATGAGCCAGCCGAGCCCTTCCGGCCATGTCAAAGCAGGTTGCTGGGCGCTCATTCCGTAATGAGATACTCCGCCACCGCCGACGCCAAAACCGCCGCCCCAATCGGGAGCGCCGCTTCGTCAAAGTCAAAACGCGGATGATGATGCCCAAAGTTCAGGCCGCGCTCGTCATTGGCTGACCCGACGAACATGAACACGCCGGGGATGTCGTCCATGAAGAACGCCATATCCTCGCCGCCCATCGTGCGGGTATTGGTCAGGATTTTGTCCTCGCCGCCAATCAACTCCGCCATGATTGGGCGCAGCCGTGCGTTGACTTCTGGGTTATTCACAACTGGGATGGTGGCATGGTCAATCTCAAACGTATAAGCGCACCCAAAGGCCGCCGCCACGTTCTTGATGATTTCTTCCATGCGCGTCGTGACCAAATCGCGCACCTCAGTGCGGAAGGCGCGCATCGTCCCGACCAATTCCGCCGTCTGCGGGATGACGTTGTGCGTGTCGCCGGTGTGAATCTGGGTGACGCTGACGACGGCAGTATCTTCTGGATTCACATTACGGCTGACGATGGTCTGTAGCGCGGTCACGATATGCGCCGCCGTCACCACCGGGTCAATCGTCTGCTGAGGCTGTGCGCCGTGGCCGCCACGCCCGGTCAGGCTGACGCTCCACGTTGATGACCCGGCCATAATCGGGCCATCGGCCATGCCCATCACGCCGACGGGCAATGTATTCCACAAATGCAACCCGATGCTGACATCCGGGCGAGGATTCATCAACGCACCGTCGTTAATCATCGCAACCGCGCCCTTGCCGACTTCCTCGGCGGGCTGGAACACAAACTTGACGCGCCCCGCCAATTGGTCTTTGTGATTGTTGAGCATCTTGGCGACGGCGAGGCCGATGGCGGTGTGACCGTCATGCCCACAGGCGTGAGACTTATTGGCGGTCTGGCTGGCATATTCCGCGCCAGTGGCCTCGTGAATCGGCAGCGCGTCCATATCGGCGCGTACCAACACCGTCGGGCCGTCCTTTGCGCCGTCAAGGATGGCGACCACGCCGGTCTTGCCGACGCCGGTCTGCACCTCTAGGCCGAGGGCTTTTAGCGCCTCAGCCACGATTCCAGCGGTGCGAAATTCCTCAAACGCCACTTCCGGGTGCATGTGCAGGTCGCGACGTACCGCGACCATCTCATCGGCCAGTAGGTTAGCCTCTGCTTTAAAGTCAATCTTACCCATGTTTAACCTTAGTCCTTTTTTGACCGCTTATCGCTGCGAGGTTCACGGCGTTCGCCGCCGTCCTTGCTGTCTTTGGCAGCCTTGCCGCTAGTCTTGTCCTGATTGCGTTCGCCCGGTTTCTGGCCGCAGTCGCACGCCTCACCCTCAGCGTGTTTGCTACACGGCTCTTTGGCCTTGCGTTGGAGCGCCTCTAACTCGTCCAATGGGATGAGGTCTGCCCGCTTATACGGGCGGACGCCCTCACCTTCAAAGTAGACCGTCACCATATCTTGCAACGGGAACACATCAGAGACTTTGCCTACGCCGTCTGGCGTACCGATGCGCTTACCCTTCTTGGGCAGACCTTTACGCGCCTCAACGTATTGCTCATATTCATAGACCAAGCAGCAACGCAGACGCCCGCACATCCCGGTAATTTCTTCCGGGTTGAGGCTGATGCCTTGCATTTTCGCCATCTTGATGCTGATGGGGCTGAAATCGGTCAGGAAGGTTGAGCAGCAGCGCAATTCACCACACGCCCCAAACCCGCCCAGCAATTTCGCCACGTCACGCGGCCCAATCTGGCGCATTTCGATGGTGGTCTTGAACACGTTCTTCAGGTTATTTTGCAACTTCTGAAGGTTGGCACGCTCGTCGGCGCTGTATAGGAAGGTCAACAGGCTACCGTCATAGTTGTACTGGGCGGCGTGGAATTTCACGTCATACAGGCCGCCTTGTTCCAGCGCCTTCTCGCGGCAAATCACGAGCGCTTCGGCTTGTTTGGCCTCCCATTCTTGGCGGAGTACGAGGTCGCGAGGGGTCGCGGTGCGGAGGATGGGCTTGAGTTCGCGTCCGGCGTCCGGTTCCGCAAAGCCCATCACCTGCCCCATTTGCCGCCCGCGCACGGTTTCGACAATCACAAAGTCACCCGCTTGCAGCGTCGGATGTTCAGTAAAATCAAAGTAATACAGTTTGCCGACTTTTGTGAAACGCACCCCGGCTGCGCGGGTTGGCGTCATCATCGGCGCTTCGGCATTTGCCATAGCGAAAGACTCACACGTATAATCCACACCACGCGCATTTAGAAAGCCATGCGGTACTTTTTGTGTGCGCTGGCTGAAGTTTCGTTCGAAAGTGGCCTCATAAGATTAGGCCACGGCTGATTATAACGTTTAACCGAACTGCACAACAGCGCAATCTATAGACCATAGAAGATAGCGCAGGCAACTCTCTCATGAATACACTGGTGATGAAATTCGGCGGCGCGTCCGTCGGTACAACGACAGCTCTCGCGCAAGTCTTGGGCATCGTATTGCAAGAAGTCGCCCGTTGGGAACGGGTCGTCGTGGTCGTGTCGGCCTTAGACGGCGTGACCGACGCTCTCATCGACGCCGCGCACCTCGCACAATTCGGCAACGAACGCGGCTACCGGCGCATCGCGGCCACCTTGCGTCAGCGCCATCTCGCGCTGGCCGAGGGATTAGCGCTGGGCAAGCCCGAACTGGCCGCCCTACAAGCTGACCTTGATAAGCTCTTGTTTGAACTCTTGAACGCCTTCCAGCGGATTTCGGGGCGCAACCGCGAAGCGCTTAGCGCCGAAAATTTGGATGAAATCCTCGCCATCGGTGAGAAATTAGCAGCGCGAATCGTCGCCATGCTCTTGCGTCAGCATTCGTTGCGCGCCGTCGCCATCGATTCTACTGACTTGATGATGACCGATGATGTGTTCGGCGGCGCGACGCCGGATTTGAAAGCGACTCAAGCGCGAATCAATCAGCACCTTATCCCGATGTTAGACCGTGGGATTTTGCCCGTCGTGACCGGGTTCATCGGCGCTACCGCGTCTGGCAAACCGACCACGCTAGGGCGCGGCGGCAGTGATTATTCTGCATCAATGTTCGCGGTCTGCACACAAGCGAAGGAAGTCTGGGTGTGGTCGGATGTCGATGGGATTATGAGCGCCGACCCGCACGAAGTCCCCGGCGCACAAGCCGTCCTAGAACTCTCATACCCAGAAATGGCGGAATTGGCCTACTTTGGGGCGAGGATTTTGCACTCACGGATGGTCGCGCCGCTACAAACCCATGCGATTCCGCTGCGCGTAAAAAATGTCTATAAGCCGCAGTTGGCTGGGACGCTCATCCACGCAGGGGCGCACACCAGCGGAGTCGTCAAGTCGGTCACGCATATTCACGGCCTGAGTTTGACCGCGCAACATGGTGGCCCATTAACCGACATCGTGACTCTCGTGAACGGTCATCTCCAAAAACAACTTGGCAATCCCGCTGATGTGATGGTTTCGGCGCAATCGGCATCGCGCTCATTTTTATGCGTGGTCGTCCCGACCAGCGCGGGGCCAGACGCGGTGAATCATCTGGTCGAGACGCTCAGCCGTGAACTGCACGAGGCCGATAAATTCCGTGATTGGGGGGTTGAGCCGGTAGTCTTGGTCACGGTGATTGGCGACTCGATTAACACCTCGCCCAGCCTGATTGCGCGGGTGATTGGTGCATTGGGTGATTTGACCATCATGGGGGCATCATTCGGCCCCGGCGGGTGTAGCCTGTCATTGGTGGTGCGCGCCAGCGACGGTGAATACGCCCTCCGCCGCCTGCACGAAAGCATCATTGAGTGATGAGTAATGAGTTTCAGAAATTATGCGATTCTATCGTTCTAGGTGCAAGGCAAAGGGGAATCGGGGTGTACTTGTTGCCTTACAGCTTTGACCTTGCGCCTGAATGGAACTCATCACTCATCACTTAAAACTCATCACTCCTAATATCTACCGAGGTAGCGATCCAATTCCCAACGGGTGACTTGGCGTTTGTACTCGCGGTATTCCGAACGTTTGGCCTCGACATAGCGGTCACTGACATACGGCCCAAGCGCATTGAGCAATACATCGTCCTGTTCCAGATTTTCCAACGCCTCGCCCAGCGAACGCGGCAGAATATCAGTGACACGCGCCCGCTTGACCGCGAACGTTTCTTCCAATGGCTCAGGCAACGGCAAGCGACGGCGAATCCCGTCAAGGCCAGCCGCCAACATAACCGCCGTCGCCAGATACGGGTTGGCGGACGGGTCTGGGCAACGCAATTCTAAACGGGTCGTCGAGTCGCTGCTGTCAGACGCCCCCGGCACGCGAATCAACGCGCCTCGGTTGATGTGCGCCCATGTCACTTGTACCGGCGCTTCGATGCTCGTCCCCAGTCGCTTATACGAATTCACCAGCGGGGCGAGGACGGCACACATGGCGCGGGCGTGTTCCAACTGCCCCGCCAAGAAGCTACGCGCCACCAGTGACAACCCATATTCGTCCTCAGAATCGGCAAAGACGTTGCTCCCATTGGTCACATCATTCAGGCTCTGATGAATGTGCATCCCGCTACCGGGTTGCTCTGCCAACGGGCGCGGCATGAAGGTGCAATAGAGGTTATGGCGTGCCGCAATCTGCTTGAGGGCGACGCGAGCGGTCAAAACATTATCGGCCATCACCAACGCCTCACCGTGCGCGAGGTCAATTTCGTGCTGACCGCTGCCAATTTCGCTGTGGGCAGAGGTCACACCGATGTTTAGCGCGTTGAGCGTTTCCATCATCTCGCGCCGGAGCGATTGCGCCGCCACACTGGACATATCGAAATAGCTGGCGCGGTCTGTCGGCGGGTTCAGCACTGGCAAACCGTCGGAGTCGGTCTTGAAGATATAAAACTCCAACTCAACGCCGGTCACGAATTTATACCCCATAGACTTCGCATCTTCGATGACGTTCATCAACACCGTGCGCGGGTCGCCCAAAAACGGGTCGCCATTGATGGTATGCACGCTGCAAATCAGGCGCGCCGACAAGCCGTTATGGATTGACCACGGCAAAACGGTGAAGGTGCGCGTATCTGGGACGAGCATCATGTCGCTCTCGGCTTGGCGAGCGAACCCATCCAATGCAGAGCCGTCAAAGTGTGCGCCACGTTCCAGCACCGACGCTAATTTATTCGCCGGAATGGTCATCGACTTGACCTCGCCGGTGATGTCGGTGAACCACAAGTCGATATAAGCGACACCTCGCGCTTGAACAATTTGCAATACGTCGTCTTTGGTCGCCATTGTGCCTTATTCCTCGTTACGGCAACGGTAGGGGTGTAGCGGGCTACGCCACCCACCATCGCAAAAAGAGCAAAACCTCTCAAAATATGAAGATGATAATGGGTTAAGCGTCATCAGCCTAGCGCAATACTCGCCAACCCACCTCACCCATCCATTAGCGAGTCTCCACAAGCCCCAGATGCCCAGCCAGCGCGTCCACGCCCAACATATAGCTGCGCCAGCCGAATCCGCAAATCTGCCCGACGCAGACTGACGCGAGATAACTGTGATGGCGGAACTCCTCGCGAGCATGGATATTGCTCAGGTGGACTTCAATCACAGGGAGTTTAACCGCGCTGATGGCATCGCGCAGAGCGATGCTGGTATGGGTATATGCCCCGGCGTTAAACACCACGCCCGCCGCCCATGACCGCCCCTCTTGCAGCGCGTCGATGAGGACGCCCTCGTGATTGGATTGAATTGCCCGGATTCCCAGCCCGAATCGCCCCGCCCGTTCCGCGCATCGTTGGTTAATGTCTGCCAACGTCTCACGCCCATAGACTTCCGGCTCCCGCGTGCCGAGCAGATTCAAGTTTGGCCCGTGCAACAGTAAAATCATTTTTCCCGGCGTCATCGCAACCCCTCCAAAATGGCATACACATCAGCTTTGTCTACGCCTTCGATGATACAAGGTTGCTGGAAGCCGCGCAGCAAGACAAACCTTGAGAGTCCCGATGCCCATTTTTTATCAGTGTGCATGGCCGCCCATAGCGCATCAGACGACAAATTGCCCATGTGGGTCGGAAGGCCGGTTTCAGTCAAAATATCCTCAACCAGAGTCGGCACATCCTCAGCGCATAAGCCCAGCCGGTGTGATAAGCGTGCCGCCGCCAATAACCCGACGGCCACCGCCTCGCCATGTGACCACGCATAGCCGCTGACTTGCTCAATCGCGTGGGCGAAGGTGTGACCAAGATTCAAGTGAGCGCGTTCGCCCGCCTCGAACGGATCGCGCTGCACGACATCGACCTTGACTTGCACCGCCCGCCGAACCAACTCAGCGGCCTTGTCTGGATTATGTAAATCGGGGTTGAGCAGACCGTGGTCAGCCAATAACCCGTGTTTGAGTGCCTCAGCCATCCCACAACGCCACTCTTTAACCGGCAGAGTCGTCAGCACATCAGGATCAATCACCACCGCATCCGGTTGCTTGAACGCCCCGACTAGATTTTTGCCTTCTGGCAAATCGACGCCGACCTTACCACCCACGCTTGAATCGACCATCGCCAATAGCGAGGTCGGGACTTGAATCAGCCGCACGCCGCGTAAATAAGTCGCAGCTGCGAATCCGGCGCTGTCCCCGACCACCCCCCCGCCGAGCGCGATAATCACGCCGCCACGGTCAAGCCCAGCCCGCACCAGTTCGCCATAAAATCCAGCCACCGTCGCCAGAGTCTTATACTTTTCGCCGTCCGGCATGGTGATGAGGGCGCTATGCGGCAAAGAATCGCGTATCGCCTCGCCATACAATGGCGCGACGGTGATATTGCTGATGATGACCGCCCGCCGCCCGTCCACAAATTCCGCGATGCGACCCCGAATCCCCGCTTCGATGTGAATGGGATATGCGCCGTCCGGCGTGGTTACAGCGATGGATTGATGAGTGTCCGCCACAGCGTCACGACCTCCTTAGCGACTTCTTCCGGGATTTTGCCGCTGGTCACGACATGATGCGGCATGGCTTCATAGGCGGCTTTGCGGCGTTCATAAATCGCCTCCCAATCCGCCGCGAGAGGGCGTCCGGTTTCACCGGACAATCGCGCCCTGATGACTTCCATAGAGGCTGACAGGCACACGACCAGCCCAGATTCTTGCATGACCGCCAACGTGTCTGGGTTGATTAACGCGCCGCCGCCGGTAGCGATTACGAGGCCAGACTTGTCCGCCAGCCTCCGGCACAATTCGGCCTCAATACGGCGGAACTCTGGCTCGCCCCTAGCGGCGAAAATCTTGGGGATGGTTTGGCCTTCTTGCTTCACGATTTCGGAATCGACATCGACAAACTTTAGGCGTAACACATCGGCCACAATGCGCCCAGCCGTGGTCTTGCCCGTCGCCATGAAGCCGGTCAGGACGATATTGCGCGGCTTACTCGCCATAGTTAAAGCGCCAGACGGCGTTATCCATCGGCAAATCGTCAACGTGGTTGCGGCGCAACGACTCGAAACGCGGAGTCATCTCTTTGATGCTGTCGCCGCCTAATTTCTCAATCAGCGCGTCAGCCAGCACATAGGTCAGCATCGACTCGCCAATTGGGACGGCACGCGGCAACGCACAAAAGTCGCTGCGCTCATACACCGTCGGCGCGGGTTGTCCCGTCGCCAAATCCACCGAATCAAAACCGGCCAAAACCGTCGCAATCGGCTTCATCGCCACGCGCACGACAATCGGCTCGCCAGTCGTGATTCCGCCCTCAAAACCGCCTGCGCGGTTGCTATGGCGGATGATGTTTCCCGCCTCATCGCGCCCAATCGCGTCGTGGGCTTGCGTGCCGCGTTTGGCGGCCAACGCGAATCCCTCCCCGATTTCCGCGCCCTTCATGGCATGGATACTAACCATTGCGCCGACGATTCGCCCATCCAGCCGCCTGTCCCAGTGGACGTGGCTGCCGAGTCCGGGCGGGACATTCAGCGCGACAATTTCCATCACCCCGCCGAGCGTGTCCTTGTCGATTTTACACTGGCGGATGGCCTCGTGCATCTTCTCGGCGGCCTCAGAATCGGGGCAGCGCACATCAGACGCTTCGCCCGCTTCAAATCGCGCCAGATAATCCATCTCATCAGCGATAGCCGAGGTCACATCCCCAATTTGCGTGACATATCCGCCGACCACAATGCCGAATTGGGCGAGAAATTTCCGGCAGACCGCCCCCACCGCGACTCGCATGGTTGTCTCACGGGCGCTGGCGCGTTCTAGCGCGATTCGCAATTCCTGATAGCCATATTTCACCGCGCCGGTTAAATCGGCGTGGCCGGGGCGCGGCACGGTAATCGGTTCGATGTCTTTCTCGCGCCAATTCTTGTAATCACGGTTCTCAACCGTCAGCGCCAACGGCGCGCCAGTGGTGAATCCGTTCGCCACGCCGGACGTGATACGGGCGTGGTCACGCTCAATCTGCATCCGCCCGCCGCTGCCATAACCGGACTGCCGCCGCGCCAAATCGCCGTCCAAATCTGCGCTGGTGAGGGGCAAGCCAGCCGGAATCCCCTCTAAAATGGCGGTCAGAGTCGGGCCGTGGCTTTCGCCCGCCGTCAAATATCGAAGTGTCGTCATGTAAAGAGCGTCTCCAATGTGAGTTCAAAGCAGGGGATAATGTCCCCCGCCGTTAATGTGTCTGTATTCGTAAGTTCGCGAACAAACCCTGTTTTGTTGAATACTTCAACCACCTCATTAAGATAATCGACCACCCAGACCAATTGCACACCTTCTTCAAAATAACGTGCAGTCTTACGACGAACATCAGATTGACGGTCTGTTGGTGACAACACCTCAACAACGAGGTCAGGAACTATCATGTAAGGTAGTTCCTTCCAATTGGGGTAGCGGGTTCGGAAAGCCACCAATTTCTCTAGCTTTACGAAAGCAACATCAGGAATAAGGGAACGACGAACCCATTGTGGGTTATCTGTAAAAACGAAGGTTGCCTCTACCAAGACTTCCCCTAGTTTTTGTGCTTCTACCACACGATCTAATGCCTTTTCGAGGATTCGAGCCGTGTAATTAGAACCGGAGACCGAAGGACTCATCGGGATTTTCTCTCCATCGACAAATTCAAAAGGTTCATCGCCAAACTGGTCGAGCCAATCCTCCATCGACATGAGTTTGGTTTCTGTTAATGGTGCGTCCATCTT
>DAOTTP010000233.1:0-17210 GCA_034437835.1 Anaerolineae bacterium
CCAAAGAGCGTATCGTCGGTGCGCCGGATTTTGTGGTCGAAATCCTGTCGCCTAGCACTGCCAGTTTTGACCGCAAGCGCAAGTTCAAGCTGTACGAAACCCACGGCGTGCGCGAGTTGTGGCTGATTGACCCAGAAGCGGGCTTGGTTGAGGTCTGGCATCAGGTTGACGGCAAATTCTCTCGGTTGGACATCTACGAATCGGGCGAGACATTCGACTCCCCATTGGCGGGGGTGGTTGAGGTCGCGCCGATGTTCGCCACATCCCCAACCCCGCCCGTACAAGGGTAAATTACAAAAATTCAATGCGATTGATAAACTGATTTGTGGTGTAGGTCGCGTGCATCCGCACAAGCCCACGCACCCAATCGCCAACTTCATGTCTTCTACGTTGTCCCATCACCAAGCCAGTATGTTCGATACCTTCATTCGCCAATCGGAGATAATCACGGTCATACGAACAGAGGACATATCCCATCCGGGTAGCGCGGGCAAGGTGATTGGCGTCGCTATCTCCCAATAAGCCGAGGTCAAGCACCGTGACAACCTCTATTCCGCGCAAGCGCAGTTGAGGGGCTATGACTGTTTCGACGTTCTCATCAAGATAGAAACGTAGTCTATCCGCCATTCGCCTGCTCTTTAGCGTGCTGAATAGCGTCATCATCGTCGCGGATTTCAGCGTCAATCTCAGCTTGGTGGTCGTGGTAGTAGGCGAGTGCCGCGTAAACTTGTCCCAACGATAATCCATAATTGACGGCGATTTGGTCTGGTGTGCGGCCATGAAAGACAGATAAGGCTGCTACATCTGAGACTCGGATGCCTGTACCGACAATAACCGGGCGTCCGGCGCGAATGTCGGGGTCTGAAATGATGGTTTCAATGGTCAAAATTTGCGCGTTCATGGTTGTATTCCCTATCTTTCTCGCTTACAGGCCAAAATCAAGTACGAGACATTCGACTCCCCATTGGCGGGGGTGGTTGAGGTCGCGCCGATGTTCGCCACATCCCCAACCCCGCCCAAATTATCGTAAAACAGGGTTAACGCGCTACTCTCGGGACTTTTATAAGGGCGAGCATCTGACTTTCTCGTAAAGCCAAAAGCCCATAGGTATAGCCTCTGTCATCCACAAATTCGACTTCCCAAGCATCCTCACCCAATATCTCTACTAACGTGCCGACATTGCCACGCTGAAGCCCGTCTTCGGGTATATCCTGAAGTAGAACCACGACATCAAGCAGGTTGTACTTATGCATTGGGCTTTCTCCTTTCCAATACAAAACAGGTTGTAAGGCGAGGAAAATCTTCCTCAGGTCGAATAATCCAACCGCTTCTGAGCATTTCTTGACCATGTGATGTTTCAATCGGAAAATCAATACGATAACGTACACCATATTGATCTTCTGAATGATACTGCGCTTCATATGCCTGTACCGCATACAGCAGCAAATCTCTCAGATAAACTGCTTGATCACTTGTGATTTCTAAAGCGATTGCCAATAACTTCGCTTTATGACCACCATGATCATGCTCGGTATTCAACACATAATCGGTCAGTTTCCGCATGTCTATCACGGCGCGGTCAGAATTGGGCAGAAGCATTGAAGCCTAGTTCCGCAGCGGCTTGTTGTTCGCCAGCATATACATCACGCGCTGCTGAGTCTTTTCCTGCATGATGAGTTCCATCAATGCCTTGCGCTCTAGGTCGAGGATCAGTTGCGCGTTGACCCAGCCCGGCTGGCTGATTGCGCCGCCGGTCAGGACATAGGCCAGTTTGCGGGCGATGAAGCCGTCATATTCTGACGCCACGCCCGACTCGATGAAGGCCGCGATTCCCAAATTCAACGCGGCATAGGCATCACGCCCCGCCGCCCAAATCGGCTCATGCGCTTGGCGCTGATAGGTCTTGCTCAGGCCGAGCGCGAAATCTTTGGCCTCGCCAATCAACTGTGACCGGTTCATCACGATTTTGTCCGTCGCGCTCAAGAAGCCGAATTCTTGCGCTTGTTTGGCGCTCTCGCTGACTTTGGCCGTCGCGATCAATTGGAACACGGTTTGCAGCGGCTCCAAGACATCCGCGCCACGTTGCGCTACCGGATTGACGATGCGCCGCAGCAGTTCCTTACACCCGCCGCCGCCGGGGATGATGCCGACGCCGACCTCGACCAAGCCGGTGTATAACTCAGCGTGGGCGACGATGGCCGTGCCTTGCATGGTGATTTCGAGTCCGCCGCCCAGCGTCATATTGAACGGTGCGACCACGACGGGCTTGGCCGCCGTCCGCATCCCCATCCCAAAGTCTTGCAGTTTCTTGACCGCCGCCTCGACGCCTTCTGGCCCGCCGCCCATCGCGCCCGCGAGGTCTGCGCCGATGCTGAAGCGTTCGCCGTCGTTGCCGATGACCAGCGCGTCCCACTCATCTGATTCGAGCAGTTCCAGCGCCTTGAAGCCCATATCTAATAGGCCGCCGCTGATGGTGTTTTGCTTGGTGCGAAATTCCATCAGCATCACGCCGTCACCGAGGTTAATCAGGGCGGCGTTCTCATCTTCGACCACGACATCGGTCTTGCGGGCGCGGAGGTCGGCCAGTTTGACCACTTTGGCGTCCGGCTCAACCGGCACATAGTCGTCAGTTTGCGGGCTGAAATACCCCGTCACGACGCCAACCGCGTCACGCTGATAGAAGGTCGGCTTGCCGTCCGCGACCATCTGCTTGACCCAATCGCTGACCGGATAGCCCGCCGCCTCAAACAGCGGAATCGTCTCCGCGACGCCCACCGCGTCCCAAATCTCAAACGGCCCCATGTCGTGGGCGAAACCCCACTTTTGCGCGTTGTCGATATTCACGATGCTGTCGGTGATTTCCGGCACGCGGAACGAGGCATACGCCAAGTAGAAGGCGTGTAGGTTGAACAGGTATTGTCCGGCGCGGTCTGATTCACCAATCAGGCGCTTGATGCGCTCGCCCAACGGTTTTACCCGCCCGTGTTTCTTCACCGCGTCAAATTCGACGGTCTTGGGGGCTTCATAATCCAAGGTATCGAGGTTCAGCGCCCAGAAGGCTTTTTCGCCGTCCGCGCCTTTTTTCATCAGGTAAAAACCCTGATTGGTCTTGCGCCCCAGCCATCCGCGCTTGAGCAATTCATCGCTCAGGGCGGCGGTCTTGGGATTGGCGAGGACTTCGCGGGCGGGATCGTCTGCGATGGCGGGGTACAGGTTACGCGCCACGCCGACGGCAATATCAAAGCCCACGAGGTCGTTGAGGTTGAAGGTCGCGGTCTTGGGGCGGCCAATCAGCGGGCCGGTCAGTGCGTCCACTTCCTCAACGCTATAACCGTTGTCGACGGCGTAATTCATGGCCTGCATCCCACTCATCGACATGAAACGGTTGCCGATGAAGTTGGGCGTGTCCTTGCACAGCACGACGCCCTTGCCGAGGACATCCTTGCCGAATTTGAACATGAACGCGGTCACGTCAGGATCTGTCCCAGCGTGGGGGATGATTTCCAGCAGATTCAGGTAGCGCGGCGGGTTGAAGAAATGCGTCCCGAGGAATCGGCGGGTGAAATCTTCTGGCAAGCCCTCTGCGATTTTGTGGATGGGGAGGCCGGACGTGTTGCTGGTGACAATCGCCGTCGGCTTGATGACTTCGGCCAACTTCGCCATCAGCGATTGCTTGACATCAAGGCGCTCAACGATGACCTCAATCACCCAGTCGGCGTCGGCCAATTTGCCGAGGTCGTCCTCGGTGTTGCCGGTCTTGAGGCGGGCGGCGTCGGCGGCGCTGAACAATTGGGCGGGGCGCATCGCTTGAAGTTTCTTGAGGTTGTCCGCGACAATCGCGTTGCGCTTGGCGGCGGGGTCGCCCGCCTGCGTGCCTTTGGCCGGGATGTCGAGCAGCAGCACCTCGACTCCGACCCCGGCGAGGAGGGCAGCGATGCCGCCGCCCATCGTGCCGCTACCAATAACCGCTGCTTTTTTGATGGAAAAAGTCATACGAAAATCCTCTCAATCGTTAAGCCCAGAAGAATCGAATATGCGTTTGATTATTCGCGCAAGCAGATTGTATCACGCACTATTGGGTTGCGTCATGGGTGTTGAGAGTCTTGGATGATGAGTGGTGAGTGATGAGAAAAAAACATAGCCTTGCAGGGCGCAGCACGCTGTAGCCCCTACAAAATTTCTGGCTTACGACGATTTTGATGACATCATATCCATATTTCAAAGGGTATGGCTTATACCATCCCTATGTTTCAATACCTTCGCCAAAACGGACACGTCAGTGCCGTGTCCCTACGAAAATAGGGTATTCGTAGGGAAAATGGCCGCGTTCTGCGTTCTAATAGATGGGCAATGGTCAAAATTGGCGAAGGTATGGATGTTTGTATTCATTTAATCGCCAATAACGGTTAATTGACTGGGGTCTCCACCTAATAAGGCAACCAGACTGGCGTTGACCCAACCAATACCACCTTGTTGATCAAGCACATAATACCAATTATTATCCCCTGTTTTCCCTAGAATACGTATTTCGTGATTTTCTAGCAATACGGTCTTTTGGGAAGCATTACTTGTTGTGGCATTACGGATTCTCGTGTTTATGGTAACTCGCCCTTGTAGAGTTACCACATTGTTGTCAACAATAAATGCTTTGCAGTCAACAATGATTGTTGTATTAGAATTGAAGATTATGTGTGTACTAGAGCTAAACAGTTTTTGGCCGTCGTATAGCCGATAAACACCATCTCCCAAAACTACTAAGAGTGTTGCATCTGGGCTGAAGGCCAGAGCATACTTTCCTGTGATATCGAACAGCTTTTGGGCGTCAGATAGCCGATACACACCATCTTGTCCAATGGCTAAGAGTGTCCCATTTGGGCTAAAGGTTAGATAAGGTCCTGTGATATCGAACAGCTTTTGGGCGTCAGATAGCCGATACACACCATCTTGTCCAACGGCTAAGTATGTTCCATCTGGGCTGAAGAATGGATTAACTCCTGTGATATCGAACAGCTTGTGCCCGTCGGATAGTCGATACACCCCATCTTCTCTAATGGCTAAGTGTGTTCCATCTGGGCTGAAAATTGGATTAGCTCCTGTGATATCGAGTATCTTTTGGCCGTCAGATAGCCGATACACACCATCTTGTCCAACGGCTAAGTGTGTCCCATCTGGGCTAAAGGTTAGATCATATCCGGTGGTATCGAATATCTTTTGGCCGTCGTATAGCCGATACACACCATCTTGTATAATAGCTAAGTATGTTCCATCTGGGCTAAAGGTTAGATAATATCCGGTGATGCTAAACAGTTTTTGGCCGTCAGATATCCGATACACACTATCTTGTCTAACGGCTAAGTGTGTTCCATCTGGGCTGAAAGTTGGATTATCGCCAGTGATACTAAACAGTTTTTGGCCGTCGGATAGCCGATACAAACCATCTCCGCCAACGGCTAAGAGCGTCCCATCTGGGCTAAAGGTTGGAGAATACCCCGTAATACTAAACAGTTTTTGGCCGTCAGATAGCCGATACACCCCATTTTCGCTAAGGGCTAAGAGTTTTCCGTCGGGGCTGAATCTTGGATAATTTTCCGTGCTGCTAAATACTTTTTGGCCGTCGGACAGGCGATATACACCCGCTCCGCCAACGGCTAAGTGCGTTTCATCCGGGCTTAAAGCGCAATAAGTACGCCACTTTGATGATCCTACTACCCTGAATTTTCCTTGTGGTAGGGCTTCTGCCCATGTCAGAGAGGATATGGCTGTATTGGTCGGCGTCGGTGAAGATGTCTCGGTGGATGTGAAGGCCAATGAAGCGGTATCTGTGGGTGTCTCAAGCGTTGTCGTGGCGGGCAAGTCAGCGGCGATGGTGGCTGTGAGCGTTGGTATCTCTGGGGTATGGGGCGTATTTTGTGCGATGGCGGCGGCGATCAGGGATGGTGTCGCATCCGGCGTTGGGTTATTTTGTCCAGAGAAGTAGGTAGCGATTAAGCTCGTCGCTGTCACAAAAAAGAGAGTGAGGATAATAAATGGTAAACTGACTTTATAACGTGGCTTAGGTTCTACGCTCAGCACAGGGCGGACTAATTCGGCGATTTTATCAACATTTTCGTGAACGAAAATATTTCTGAGTAGCTCTTGAATCAATATCGCCAAAGAACCACTGGGCTTACGACGATAAGAGATGAATATATCCGACATCAACGCACCAGCATCAGGATTGAGATTTAGAGATTGTAGCGCTTTGAAAGGCCTTATGCTAGGATGTCAAATACTCAATCAGGGCAAACGCATCAAATTTCAAATGACGGCGGACGCCCCGTTGGTCGTCCCTACCATAATCGTCATTCGTAGTCCGTCGGCGTCTACCATTTTCTTCTCTCATCTAAATTTTGATGCGTTTGCCCTAACGGTGCGAGTTGAAATGGGGTATTTCAGCATGGGCGCAGCACGCTGTCGCCCCTACAAGATTTCTGGTGATGTGTGTTTAGAATCGCGTCATCGGATGTCGTCGTTTAGGGGCGAGGCTTGCCCGCCCGTCTATGATTTAAGGAAAATCTGATGTTCTGACACGTCTAACGGTGTATCCATAAATCCGTTTGGCGCATTTCCCCTCATATTCATTTTGATGTGTTTGACCTAAATAAGAGGGGGTGTTTTAGCGACAGATGTTCTCGCAGGGTACGCTGTCGTGGTTGGCGTCAAGCGATGTGTTGCCCTCAATCAGGCACGCATAGGCTTGGGCGCAGCTTAATTCTGGGCAAGTCATATTCATACCGGGACACGGGACGGCATCGGTGGGGACGACGGTTGGCATGGGCGGCGATGCGAGGGGGAGGTTAGTCATGGCCGCCTCATAGTTATCCATCGCGGCGGAAAAATCGTTGTTATAGGTACTCTCATTAAGGATATTATTCCCGATTCTGGCCTCAGCGATTAGGGCGGCAGATTGATAGGCTTGCAGCGCATGACTCCGCGCCCAGCCGACGCACTCTGGGTAATCCAAATTGCTAAAAGCCTTGCCCAAGTCCCGAATTGCCTGCGGGTCATCCAGCACATCATCAGGGAGATAAAATTTAGTCTCCCAGACCGACAGCGCCAACGGGTCGCACCCCGGCAACGGACTTGCCCCTAAGGGTTGTGACGCGATGGGTTGTATAAAGTTGCTAACATCGCCACTCATGCCATCAGGGGTCTGCGACGGCGCGGGCGTGATGGCGCTGGGGAGGCGGTTTTCCACCGTTCCCGCATCACACGCTACCAGCACACACATCAGACCTAACCCCAAAATCCACCGATACATGATATAGCCATCCTAAATCATTATCCTACGGAGTATTACGAATAATACTCCCCCTTATGGCGGAATACAGCCCCAAAAACGAGGAGTCCGGCGGTTATTATTTGCCATAGGCGCGGGTGAGCAGCGCCTCGCGGGTGGTAATGGCGCTCATGGTGTGGGCAAAAGTCGAGAGGTTAGGGCTGGAATCGCGGATAGCCTGAATCGCTGGGCCGGTGGGGTCTTCGCCCGCCACGCCGGGGATACCCTCTATCTGATAGCCGCCATAGAAGGCGAAATAGGCTTGGTTCAGCTTGCGGATGCGGTAGCCATTGGCGAAAAACAAAGCGCGGCGTTCTTCCATATACGCCTCGGCCTCGTCGATACGCCCATCGGCCAGCATGTCATCCACCGTGACGCGGGTTTCGTGCATCGCCGCGCCGAAATCAAACGATTGTAGGGACACCCTTTGAGGCGTCCATGATACGGATTCGCCATAATATCGCGCCATCACCTTGCGCCCGACTTCTACCCCAAACAAACTGGCAGCCGTCTCATTGATATGCCATGCGGGGTCGGCGAAATCTAGCGCCCAACCCAGTGGGTACATGAAAAAGTAATGGTGTAGCCACTCATGGGCGAATGTCTCCGCCGTCCATTGCAGGTCAGACGATTCCAGCACCATCGCTGGATAGAGCGCGATGCCGCCCAATGGCACGACCAGCGCGGCCATATCAAAATCGTCCATCACCTTCGCCTCTAGCGCGTAGCGCTGTTCAGCGGTCAGCGGGTCAAGATTGACGCCGTGGGCAAATTCGATGCGGTCACGCGGCGAAATCACCAACAGATTCGGCAGCGGGGTGACGCGCATCGCAATCGGCGGCACAAGCTGACCGCCCAGCCCAAAGCCTTCATCGATCAATACGGCGGCCACCTGTCCCTCCAAAATCGCCTCCGCCAGCGATTGGCGGTTGGCGAGGTCTGCGCGTAAGGCTTCGCGTTGTGAACGCAAATTAGCGCTGGCAACGGCGGGGTCGGGTTGGTTCGGGTCGATATATACCGCGTCGATATTTGATTCAAGTTGTTGGGCGCGGGCGATGTCCGCAAAATAAGCCCGGACATAGGCGCTTCGCTCGGTTTCGGTCATGAATGGGTGAGCGCCCCACATCGCTTGTGACGCCTTCGCGCCGATGGCGTCTAGCTCCCACCCGATGAAGTCAAAATGCTGGTCGCCGGTCAAAAGGGCGATGCGCCCCCACATCGTATTGACCGGAAAAACCGAGAAGCGCAGTATGAGCGCGGTCAGGCTTAACAGCGCCAACCACTGCAAACCATGCCATATCCACAATAACCAATGTCTGAATTTGCTAAACAATGACGTTAAATCCTGCACTATCCATTAAAGCCTACTTAACATTATCATGACTATTACCAAGAATACTTGGTGATTGACATCAACCCACTTTTTTCCATAGTTGGAGGCATATCTATGCGTCGTTTTACCCTATTACTTTTGCTGTTGGCCGTTTTGAGCATCGCGGCAACCGCACAGGACGAAGAACCGTTCGACCTGACCATCATTCATACCAATGACACGCACGCCGCGCACCTACCCGGCTCGAATGGCAACGGTGGCGTCGCTGCGCTGGCTTCAGTGGTCAAGCAAATCCGCGCTGAAGGCGGCAACAGCCTGTTCTTGGACGCCGGAGATCGCTTCACCGGCACGCTGTTCCACACCCAATATAAAGGTCAGGATCAAATCCAGATCATGAACTTGTTGGGCTATAGCGCGATGGCGCTGGGCAACCACGAGTTCGACAACGGTGACGAGGTATTGGCCGCCTTCATTGACGGGCTGAATTTCCCCGTCGTCAGCGCCAACATCGACTTCTCGGCCTCGCCCCTATTGGCCGACAAAGTCCTGCCGTATGCCATCCTCGACGCGGGTGATCGCAAAATCGGTGTGATTGGCCTGACCACCGCCGAAACCGCCATCATCAGCAACGCGGGCGATGACATCGTATTCAGCGATGACTACGCCGGTATCGTCAATGAACACGCCGCCGCCCTGACCGCTGAAGGCGTCAACATCATCATCGTGGTGATGCACGTCGGCATCCGTGACGCAGAAGCGTTCATTCCCAACCTGTCTGGCGTTGACCTCGTGGTTGACGGCCACAGCCACACCCTGTTCAGCAATGCCTATACCGGCGCGGCTGGCAAGTACCCGCAAGAATTCACCAACGCAGCTGGCGAGAAGATTTACTATGTTCAGGCCGGCGCGAACACCCAGTACGTCGGGCGCATCAATATGACCTTTGACGCCGCTGGCGTCGTCACCGCTGCCGCTGGCGACACCATCGCCCTCAGCCGCTATATCACCCCAGACGAGGAAGCCGCCGCGTTGGTCGCCGACTTGTACGAGGAAGTCCGCGCTCTGGCCGAGCAACCCATCGGCGCTACCGCCGCTGAGGTACTGGATGGTCGCCGTGAAGTCTGCCGCGTGGAAGAATGCACGATGGGCAACATCGTCGCTGACTCAATGCGCTTCAACAGCGGCGCACAAATCGCTATCATGAACGGCGGCGGCGTCCGCGCAAGCATCGACGTGGGCGACATCACCCTCGGCGAACTCTTGACCGTCCAACCGTTCAGCAATTTGCTGGCGACCTTTGAACTGACCGGCGCGAACGTGATTGTTGCGCTGGAAAACGGCGTCAGCGGCATCCTCGCCACCGATGGCGTCATCAGCCGTGAAGGTCTGGGTGGCCGCTTCCCGCAGGTCTCCGGCCTCCGCTTCAGCTATGACCCGACCCTCGAAGTCGGCAGCCGCGTCAGCACTGTTGAAGTCGAAAACAGCGACGGCACATTCAGCCCGATTGAGCCGGATGTCGTCTACACCGTCGTCACCAACGGCTTCATGCGTACCGGCGGCGATGGTTACAGCGTCTTGAACGACCAAGCTATCAACCCGTATGACTTTGGTACGCTGGACGTTGAAGCCACCGTCGCTTACATGGTCTCGCTGGGGACAGTCACGCCCGCCCTCGAAGGCCGTATCACCATCCTCGGCGCGACCTTGCCGCCATTGGAATAACTCAATTCAAGGGTGCGGATGACCCAGTGGGTCGCCCAACACCACAAAAAATCCCCGGCATACTGTCGGGGATTTTTTATTGCACAAAATTGTTAGGGTACAACTTTGTTAACACTGATTTAACATCCAAAAGGTATCGGATAGTTCATACTGAGTACATAGGAGTCTCACCAATCCCTTAACATACGAGACTTTTGGAGGAATGACTGATGCGCCGTTTCACTCTGTTACTATTACTGATAATTATGTCAAGCCTATTGACCTCAGCACAGGACGAAGAACCGTTTAAGCTGACCATCATCCATACCAATGACACCCGCGCCGCGCACCTGCCCAACGCACAGGGCAATGGCGGCGTGGCGCTACTAGCCTCGGTCATCAAGCAGATTCGCGCCGAAGTCCCCAACAGTCTGTTGCTCGATGCCGGAGACCGCTTCACTGGCACACTGTTCCATACCCAGTACAAAGGTCAAGACCAAGTTCAAATCATGAACTTGCTGGGTTATGACGCGATGGCGCTGGGCAATCACGAGTTCGACAATGGCGATGCCGTGCTGGCTGAATTCATCGATGGCCTAAACTTTCCCGTCATCAGCGCCAATACCGATACCTCTGGCTCACCCGAACTCAGCAACAAGGTGCTGCCCTATACCATCTTCAGTTTGCAGGGGCGTCAAATCGGGGTGATTGGCCTAACCACTTCCGAGACGACCCTCATCAGCAATCCGAGTAAAGCAATCGTCTTTAACCCCGATTACGCCGAGATTGCCAATCAACAAGCCGAGACCCTGACCAAACAAGGCGCCAATATCATCATTTTACTGGTCGATGTCGGCCCCGGCGAAGCAGAAGCACTTATCCCAGATTTGGTCGGGATAGATATCGTGGTCGGCGGGCGCAGCTCGACGCTTTTCGGCGGCGAAATTGATGCTTACTCGCTGGCGTTCGAGAACACAGCTGGCGATACCATTTACTATGTGCAGGCCGACGCCAACACTCAATTTGTCGGGCGGATAGATATGGTGTTTGACGCCGACGGCGTGGCGACCAACGCGGTGGGCAATATCATCCCCCTCAGCAAATATATCACCCCAGATACGGATGCGGCAGCGCTGGTTGATACGTTGTATCAACAGGTGCGTGCCTTATCGGAACAGCCGATTGGCTCGGTTGCATCTGAGGCGTTGGATGGTCGCCGCGAGACTTGCCGCGTCGAAGAATGTACATTGGGCAACATCATTGCGGACGCCATGCGCTTCAACAGCGGCGCACAAATTGCCATCGTGAACGGCGGCGGCATCCGCGCCAGCATCGACGCGGGCGACATCACGCTCGGAGAGGTCTTGAGCGTTCAACCGTTCAGCAACCTATTGGCGACCTTCCAATTGAGCGGCGCGGATGTGATTCTGGCGCTAGAGAACGGCGTCAGCTATATCGTCGTCACCGATGGTGTCGTCAGTCGAGACGGGTTGGCCGGGCGCTTCCCGCAAGTGTCGGGCATCCACTACACCTATGACCCGACTCAAGCGGTCGGTAGCCGCATCATCAGCGTGGAAGTCCAAGATGAGGCTGGGGAGTTCAGCCCGATTGAGCCGGAGGCGCTCTATACCCTCGTGACCAATACTTTTATGCGTACCGGCGGCGATGGCTATACGGTTTTGGCGGAAAACGCCATCAACCCGTATGACTTCGGCTCATTGGATATTGAGGCAGCGATGGCGTATTTTTCTTCACTGGGGACGGTCACGCCCGCCCTCGAAGGCCGTATCACCATCGTCGGGGCAGAACTTCTGCCACTGGAATAACGCGCAAAAAAGCGGGCGCAGTCTTGTGCTGCGCCCGCCATTTTCTTGATATGACTTGTTTTACTCGTCGCTACCGAAATCTTGCGGTGGCTTGACGGTGAACATATAGCCCACGCCGCGTTCGGTGCGGATATAGTGCGGGTGGTGGCTGTCGGCTTCTAACTTGCGGCGGAGGCGGTGCATGTGGACGCGCAGGGTATCTTCAAACACATCCTCATCCGGCCAGACGCGGGCAATCAGCATCCGGTTTTCGACCACGCGGCCAGCATTACGCAACAGGACGTGCAGCAAAATCGACTCGGTGGGCGTCAGGCTGATGGATTTGTTGTCCAAGACCACGCGGTTATGCGCGAAGTCAATTTGCAGGTGCTGGTCGATTTCGACCACAGGCTCGTTGGCGTAATCAAGGCTGGGCATCCGCGCCAAAACCACCCGGATACGCGCCTCAAGCTCACGCGCATCAAACGGCTTGACCACAAAGTCTTCCGCGTATTTCTTCAACCCTTGCACCACTGTGTCGGTATCACGCACGGCGGTTACGAAAATGATGGGGACATCCGCCATCGCCTTCAAACGACTAGAGAACTCGAAGCCGTGCATGTTGTTCGGGAGCATCAGGTCTACCAGTGCGATATGCGGCAACCCTTCTGAGCGAACGTATTCCAGCGCTGACGGGCCGTCTTCCATTGGGATGACCTCAAACCCACTGCGCGTCAGATGGTCTGTCATAAGCTTGCGAATCTTCTCATCATCTTCGACGACGAGGACTTTAGATTTTCTCATGGAAATATCTCCGCTCCGAGCTTGAAATATATGGCACAATATAACGCAATTACGAAACTATGACAGTAATATACTTCAATCGTAATGTAACGTCAATATGATGGGCGTGCTTAGCGAAATTTGATTCAATTGTAAGGTGTCTTTTAAGTCGTGCGTCTAAGAGTGTATAGACAATCGAGCGCGTTGTATAGGAAACCCCACACATGACACACAATACCCCCCTGAAAGTGACAGATGCTACGTTCGAACAGGACGTGATAAATTCCGAACTGCCCGTCTTGGTCGATTTCTGGGCGGAGTGGTGCGGCCCGTGTCGTCAGATTGGCCCGGTGTTGGACAAATTGGCGGCGGAATATGCCGGTAAAGTCTTGATTGCCAAAGTCAACGTGGACGAAAATCCCGCGTTGTCGCAAGGTTTTCAGGTCATGAGCATCCCCAACCTGATGCTGATTAAAGACCGCACCATCGTCTTTAACCAACCGGGGGCGATGCCAGAGCCGATGATGCGCCAGTTGATTGAGCAACTTCTCACGCTGGATGTGTCCGCTGCTGTGGCGCAATCTGCCGAAGATGAAGAAATCGACGAGCAAGAAGAAGAGTTCTAATCACGCTCAGATGGGGCTGCCGTGTCGATTACGCTTGAACACATCCAGCACGCCCTAGCCTTACCGGGGTTTGACCCCGCGCCGTCGATGTTGGCGATGGCTCCGATGGGGCGTCCGGGGCGCAAAACAGATCCCCTGCCGCGTGAGGCGGGGGTGTTGGTTTTGTTGTGTCAGCAACCTATGCCGATACGGACGCCCATCGTGGAATCGTCATCCGCCGATACGCCGTACATGACCGCCGTACAGCCCAACCCAGAGTCCGGGCTGCACCTCATCTTGACGCGCCGCACCGACCAACTCAACGGGCATAGCGGTCAGATGAGTTTCCCCGGCGGGCGGCGCGACCCCCAAGACGCCGATTTTTGGCAGACCGCCCTGCGCGAAACCCGCGAGGAATTGGGTATCGAAACTGGTAGCGTAGCATGTCTAGGCAACCTAACGCCCCTCTATATCCCGCCCAGTAATTTTGACGTCTACCCGTGGGTGGGTTATATCCCAACGCTACCGTCCTTGAATCCCAACCCGCAAGAGGTCGCTGCCGTCCACTTTGCGCCGGTTAGCGCCTTGTTTGACCCCGCCAGCAAACAAGAGGTCGAGTTGCCGATGTTCACCGGACAAAATCGGCGCGTCCCGGCCTATGTGCTGTGTGACCAAGTGGTCTGGGGCGCGACGGCCATCATGCTCAGTGAACTAGAACACCGGCTGCGGGCGGTGATGTCCTGACAAAATTACCCACACAGACCGCAGAGCGCACACAGAAGTAATACCTCGTGTTTTTTTCCTCTGCGGTCTATGTGTCTCTGTGGTTCAAATTTTGATCCCGTGTCTCGCCTATTGTTGTTGTTGTTGCGCCTGCTGCTGAGTGAGTAGCGCCTGCGTATTGTCATATTGCGGCAGTTCGATTTCCGGCGATAGCGGCTGCTCCTCCATCGGGAGGTCGGTCAACATTTCGACCTTCACCCGCACCTCTAAGTCGGTTTCGGTCACGCCCAAATACACGCCCCGCGACGGCGACGACGTGGCGTAATCGCTGCCCACACTGATGCGGATATGCCGGTCAGCCACCATCAGATTATTGGTCGGGTCAAACCCTACCCAGCCCAATCCCGGCAACCAACACTCGACCCATGCGTGCGAGGCGTCCGCGTCGGAACGGTCATTTTGGTCTTCGCGATGAAACAGGTATCCGCTGACATACCGGCTGGGGATTCCGACCTGACGTGCCAGCGCCAACATGATATGCGAAAAGTCTTGGCAGACTCCGCGCCGCGCCTCTAACGCCACATCAATCGGCGAATCGACTTTGGTCACATGCTGCTGATAATCAAAGGCACGGTAAATCGCGCCGTTCAGCTCCTTTAATAGAGTCAGCGGGTCTGTCGTGCGCCCCCAACCGATTTCGGCGGCGAATTGTGCCAATAAAGGCGTCGGCTCGGTGAATTGACCGGCCAACAGCATATCGTACAGGTCGCGGTCACGGGTATGAGCGTCCAATTCTTCCCACGCGCTCATCGACAACGATTCCGGCAGCGGGACGGACGGCTTGACCTCGACCACAGTCTCGATTTTGACCGCCAATTTCTCATGGACGCCGGGGATATTGAAGCTGTACAACACATTCCCCAGATAATCGCGGTACGAGAACGTCTTGGCCTTTGGGCGCACCTCTAGGTTGAATCGGATACAACGCTGTTGGGCGTCGTTGCGCGGGTGCATCCGTAATTCCATCACGCTATCGGCGATGGGCTGCGTATAGGAGTAAATCGTCAAATGGGTGATGGCGTAATACATCAGTGATGAGTCCTGAGTGATGAGAAATAGCAAGAATTACAGGGGGATTTGAGGAAAATGATGCGCTTACTCATCACTTTCAACGCATCACCGCCCTTAAATGGCTGTTTCGATGGCGTAGGTGATATAGGTATCGTGCAGCAAATCGTGAATCTGCGCGATTTGCGCCTTCACGCTGTTCAGATAGCCGCGCAAATCGCTGATGTCTGCCACTTCGTCATAGCGCAACACCGATTGTAAGCGCCCAGATAGACGGTGCAGGCGTGAATTTTTGCTGCGCCCGGTGATGTCGGCCAATGTCACCAATGATGATTGAATCATCTCAATCCCAAAATGTAGTGAGCGCGGAAATTCACGATTGAACAGCAAAAATTCGATAATCCAGCCGGTTTGCAGGTTGGCGTTATAGACCTTGCAGTAGGCCTCGAACGCCGTGACCGATTTCAAGATAGACACCAACTCAAAATATTGGTCGGTGGTCAAGTCGTCGTGAGTGGTCAGCGGCATATCGGCAAAATGCACCGAGAGCAATTGCAACAGCCCAAACACGCGCTCGATATAGCGCCCCAATTGGATGAAGTGCCAACCCTGATTGTGATTCATGGTCGCGTCGCAGATTCCGGTGAACAAATGCGACCCTTCTTTGACCTTCATATAGAAGTCGTGCGGCGACTCGTGCCAGATTCCATCGACTTTAGCGTAGCGCACGTCCAGATACAGCTTGTTCAACTGAGTCCACATCTCGCTGCTGATTTGCTCGCGCACTTGGCGCGCATTCTCCCGCGAGACGGTCACGCTGTGGTTGATAGAAGCCGCATGGTTGGCGTCAAAGGTCAGGGCTTGCAAGAGTTTTTCGCTTTCGGGCGTGTCCTCCGCCGTCAGCGACAAACTTTCTTGCAGACGACGTAGCCGCGCTTGTTCAAACACCTCCGGCACATCCGGCATGGTATAGATGTAGACATCCAGCAGGCGTGCCGTGCTTTCAGCGCGCTCCAGATAGCGACTCATCCAATATAAGTTATCGGCAACACGGGATAGCATGGTGGTCGGGTCGGTCATAACCAAGACACCTTTAGCGATGAAGCGGACGCGGCACACTTATTGTGGCACATCGTCACGCGCCGCGCATTAGAATAAAGCAACAAGGCGATTGCCCGTGTTTGCACACAATGGAGTAAGGTCACACAGGTAGGGAATAAGAAAACCCTAGCGGCTAGGCTGGTTTAGGGCGCAATTGTGTAAATTTAGGGAAGTAAGGTGAGATAATAATGGCTTCCACCTTCACGGTTAAGCAGATAAGCGACCTCAGTTAGGACGACATTGGGCAGGACAAAATCTGCATCGGTGTCGGTGATGACTTGTCGCACGGCGGCGTAAGCGAGCGTACTAGGCGCGTAGAGCGCAACGAGGAAGCCGCTGTCGAGCAAGATTTTCGGCCTAGCCATGCTCACCCCGTTTTGGATCGAAGTCGAGGCCGAGTTCTGCGTTTAGGATGTCATCTGCATTTGCGGGGTCAAACGACAGTGTGAGTGAATCACCGCGTGCCTCCGTGCGTGCCAACATCCGTTGAAGCGCGGTCTTATGGAGAGCTGAAACAAAAACAGCATGATTACAACCAGCGTTTATGTCATCTCAAATAGCGGGCGGCAAGCCTCGCCCCTACGAAAATCCCCAATGATGTGCATTATGCTAGTTCTATTTAGGTTCTCCATTAGGCGATTGGATGGGTAGATAAGGTCGTGTGATTGGGTGTAGCTGGTTCAGTCGTTTGGCCGAGGTCATCTATAGCGACAACAAGATGGTCTAAGAGTGTTTCGACATTCATCCCACGTTTGACCGCTGCACGCATCAGA
>DAOTTP010000234.1:0-2203 GCA_034437835.1 Anaerolineae bacterium
TTGACCGCCTCCGATGAGTTACCGTAGGGTACTTAGCTCAGGTGAGTCTGTTCAGGACTGAGCCGTCTGCCTACAATACGGGCAAATCTACTTGTGAAATGAGGCACAGATATGGCTGAGTCACAGACTTATCTCATTACCGGGGGCGCAGGCTTCCTCGGTATCAACATGACGCGCTATTTGCTCGCACGCGGCCATAAGGTCGTTTCGCTGGACATCGCGCCGTTCGACTACCCCGAAAAATCGCAAATCAACGCGATTTTGGGCGACATCCGCGACCTTGCCGCCGTCGAAAACGCCATGCAAGGCGTCGATATCGTCATCCACACCGCCGCCGCACTGCCGCTATATACGCCTGAAGACATCTACAGCACCGACATCCAAGGCACGCGCAACGTGATTGAGACCGCCAAAAAACTTGGCGCGAAACGCTTCATCCATATCTCATCGACGGCGGTCTACGGCATCCCAGATCATCATCCGCTGCGCGAGGACGACAAGCTGGACGGCGTAGGCCCGTATGGCATCGCGAAGATCGAAGCCGAAAACGTGTGCTTGGACTATCGCAAGGGGGGTCTGATCGTCCCGATTATCCGCCCCAAGTCGTTTGTCGGGCCGGAGCGCTTGGGCGTGTTCGCGCTGTTTTATGATTGGGCGAAAGACGGTCACGGCTTCCCGATGTTGGGCAGCGGCAACAACCGTTACCAACTCTTGGACGTGGAAGACCTGTGCGAGGCGATTTACTTGTGCGCCACGTTGCCCGCTGACCAAGCCAACGACACCTTCAACATCGGCGCGAAAGTCTTCACGACCATGAAGGAAGATTATCAGGCGGTCTTGGATACGGCTGGCTTTGGCCGCAAAATCGTTGGTTTGCCCGCCGCGCCCGCAATTTGGTTATTGCGCGTGCTAGAAGCCCTCAAGCTGTCCCCGCTGTACAAGTGGGTGTATGAGACGGCCAGCAAGGACTCGTTCGTCAGCATCGAACGCGCCGAGAAGAAACTGGGCTACGCGCCCAAGTTCAGCAACAAAGACGCGCTGAATCGCAATTATAAGTGGTATATCGACAACGTGACCAAATTTGAGAACACCAGCGGCGTCAGCCACCGTGTCCCGTGGAGTCAAGGCATTTTAGGCATCGCCAAGCGATTCTTCTAACCAAACCGAACCACAGATTTGACGAGCGTAGGGATGGCATTCTTGCCGTCCGTTTTCAGAACAGGCGGCGGACGCCCAGAAGGGCGTCCCTACGCTGGAATGTGCGCCACACCTGAAATCATGTATGTTAGTTTTCATCCCTCCATAAGGCCATGTCTTATGGTTTTCGCGTCTTAATGAATCCCCTCTATTGATGTTACAACTTTCTCAAAAAACGCTTATCTGCCCAGATTCGAGCCATTTATGCCGTGTTTTATGTCTCAATGGATGTTTGGCTGTCAATTGCGGTTGTTGACAATAAATCCGCATAGGCTTATGGTTGTTTTATAGTGAACGCGCACACGTTTAAAGTTGGCTTAACACCCTCTCAAACGCTGTGAAAGGAGGCTCTCTCATGAATGATTCGTTGAACTTGCCCGATATTGACCGGGTATATATTGAACGTCAGCACGATAATAATCACGCCTGTGATGTGATTGTCCGTATGACCGACGGCACGATTTATACCTGCCTGTTCGTCACGCTCAATTATTTCCGCCGTCAGATGGAAATGAACTATCTGATGGTCAAGCAGGTTGAAGGCGCAGTAGCCTCGCGCTTTGCCGCCCTCGATACCCCTCACATGCTGGTCGAAAATCTCACGCTCGAAACCATCGAAGACGCGATTGATAATATGTTGGCGATGGAAATGTTCGAGAGCATGTTCACCCGCGTCACCGAACTCCCCGGTGAGGCCACGGGTAAGCGCCGCAACCACCGTGATAGCACGCGAACTACCCAAGAGGTGGCCGCCGTGGTGTTGTCGGATGTCCTCGTGGTTACAGGCTGAGAGAAGTCAGCAGTTTACAGTTGGCAGTGAGCAGTTTCAGGGCGAATGGCTATCGGTTAGCCGTTGCTAGGATGTGCTTCACCCGCTGACTTGTACTATAAAACTGCTCGCTTCTAACTTCCAACTTCAAACGTTTTATCTGGCGCGAGGACGCGCAGGCCGTGGGAATCTTTCCCCGGCTTGTGGTGGACTCGCGTCTTTTCGTTTTGTATCATT
>DAOTTP010000235.1:0-5354 GCA_034437835.1 Anaerolineae bacterium
TACTGGCTAGACAAGGTGCTTGACCGCATCTTGCGCGGCGAGGGCAAGCCCAGCGATGTTGAGTTAATCAACAATGTCGCTAACAATATGAAGCCGACAACGCTGTGTGCGTTGGGTGAGTTTGCGGCCAACCCGATCATCTGGACGATTCGCAACTTCCCAGAGGAGTTCGCGGCGTGGGTGAGCGGTGATAAGAAGGCGGCGGCATTGAGCGCGGGGCAGGCACATGCCGCCCATGACGCGAAACCGGCGGCGCTTCCGGCGTCGGCTGGGGACTAAGCAGGGGTTGGGCATGAGTCAAACGGGGATGTGGGGGCGCTTCATCAATTCACTATTCCCCTCGGCGGCAGTCACCGCTAGGCGAATCGCTGACTTGACCGAAGCGCTGGCGGCGCACCGCGACTCCCCGGCCTTATACCTCAGTCGGGGCGAGGCGTATGCCGAGATGGGCGAGTACGGCCAAGCCGCAGAAGATTTCCGGCTGGCGGCACGACTGGCCGATGAGCAATTCAAAACGAAGCCGTGGGGCGTGGTCGCACAAGCATTACGTGACCGCGCCCTACGCGGGTTACAGCAGGCACAGGCGGCGGCTCGTGCAGGCAATCAGGGCGGGAACAGATAAAAGGTTCAAACCGATGACGAAAACTGTCACGATTACGATTGACGATAAGAAATACGAAGTCCCGGCTGGGGCGAACCTCGTGGATGTGGCGAAATTTCACGCCGATAACGGCATCCCCGTGTTCTGCTACCACCCCAAGATGTCCCCCGTCGGGATGTGCCGCATGTGCTTGGTCGAACAGGGCGCGATTGAAAAAGACCGCGCTACCGGCGAAGTCGTGCTGGATGACAGCGGCAACCCCAAGGTGCGCTGGATGCCCAAGCTCCAGACGGCTTGCACTCAGTTGGTTAGCGATGGCATGGTCATCCGCACCACCACCGACCAAGTGAAGGCCGCCCGCGAGAACGTGGTCGAGTTCTTGCTGACCAGTCACCCGTTGGACTGCCCGATTTGCGACAAGGGCGGTGAGTGTCCGCTGCAAAACCTGACTATGGCGTACGGCAAGGGCGATACGCGCATGGCCTATGAGGACAAGCAGCATCTCGATAAGCACGTCCCGTTGGGCAATAACGCGCTCATCTTCCTCGATGAAGAGCGCTGCATCCAATGTGCGCGGTGCGTCCGCTTCCAAGATGAAATCGTCGGCGACGATGTGCTGGCCTTCCATGAGCGCGGGCGTACGCTGCAAATCATCACCAACAGCGAGCCGAACGGCTTTGATACCTATTTCAGCGGCAATACCACCGACATTTGCCCGGTGGGTGCGCTGACTACGGCGGACTTCCGCTTTGGCGCACGTCCGTGGGAACTGACCGAAATCCCCAGCATTGACCCATTCGACGCGGCGGGCAGCAATATCAGCCTCAGCACGCGGCTTGACCGCGACTTTGGCGGGCGCGCCATGATTAAGCGCGTGATGCCGCGTCAGAACGAATTCGTCAACGAGATTTGGATCAGCGACAAGGTACGCTTTGGGCATCACTTCACCCGTAGCGAGTCGCGCTTGATTCACCCGCTGACCCGCAGCAACGGTAAGCTCAACCCCGCTACATGGCAAGAAGCCCTCAGCGCCGCCGCCGCCAAAATCAAGGCCGCTGGTAAAGATGTGGCCGCCATCGCTGGTAGCGGCATGAGCAACGAAGACCTGTTCGCGCTCAAGCAACTGGTTAACGCGGCTGGCGGCAAGAACCTCGGCGCATGGCCGATGACTCACTCCGGCGCGGAATTACTGGCGCAAGTCGGCCTCGGCAAAGGCAGCAATCTCGGCGATTTGGGCAAAGGCGATGCGGTCCTGATTATCGCCAGCGACCTTGAGGAAGAAGTCCCTGTATGGCGTCTGCGGATTAAACGCGCCCATGACCGTGGCGCGTATGTCGTGGTCGCCAACGCCCGCAAAACCCGTATGGATGATTTCGCCAGCGAAGTCGTTCACTATGAGTCGGGCAAGGCCGCCCACTGGTTGAGCGACCTCAAGAAGTCCGCGCCGCAAATTGCTGAAAAACTGGCGGACTCGACCAACTTGGTCGTTATCACCGGCGCAGAAGGTCTGACATTGGTCGGGCATCGCGCCGTTATGCAGTCCGCCGCCAATCTGCTGATTGAAACCAAGCATACCGGCAAGGCCAATAGTGGCTTGCTTTCGACGCTCCCCGGCGCAAACGGCGTCGGTTTGAGCTATCTGGGCTATTCACCTGAACAGACCTTGCGGATTGCCAAAGACGCGCCGAAGGTTTTGATTGTCGCTCAGGCCGAGTTGTTGGCCGACGATCCGGCGGTTGAGGCTTGGCTGTCGAAAATCGAGACGGTGATTGTGCTGTCGCTGTTCCCAGATGCGCTGACTGAGAAATATGCGGCGATTGCCTTGCCGATTCAATCCTTTGCCGAGCGCGATGGCACGTTCACTAATGGCGAACGCCGTGTACAGCGTTTCTATACCGCACAAGGCCCGATGGGTGAGGCACTCCCCGCGTGGCAAGCGCTTGGTCGTCTGATGGAGGCCGCCGGACTCGGCAAGGCCAAAATCAGCGCCGCAGCGGTTATGCAAGAAATCACCCAGACTGTCCCCGCCTTTGAGGGCATGAGCTACAAGAACCTGAGTAAGGTCGAGCGCCAATTTCCAGATGTGGGCGGCACTGACCTGTATTATGGCGGCACGGCTTACCAGAATAGAGGAGGCCTCGGTTTGGTGATTGCGACGGCGGCGGATAAGGGCGAGCGAATCGTCGCGGCGGAAGTCAATTTGCCGGATGCGCCTAAGCCCGCCTCTGGCGAGTTCGTGGTCATCCCATCGACCCGCTTATACAACCGCGAGAGCGTGTTCCTGCCGAGCGTGTTGGTTCACCCGCGTGTGATGGCCCCGTATGCCGAAATTAATAGCGCCGACGCCAAGAAGATGGGCGTCAACAGCGGCGATGTGATCGAAATCAGCACAGGCGGCGCAAAACTCCGCGTGCGCGCCCATGTCAACGGCGGCGCGCCACAAGGTAGTATCGTCTTGCCCCGTCACCTGACGGAAGAAGCCGTGCCGGTAGGCATCACCACCGGCACGGTCAGCAAGGTCTAAGGGAGGGCATCATGAACCGTAAAATCCTCGGTATTCCACTGATAGCAATAATCCTCGTCGTCGTGCTGGTTGGCGCGGCGGTGACAGCGTTGGGCGGGTATTCCGCTTATACGATTTTGACCGGCACGGGACACCAGACGCCCATCGTCTGTGAAGTCAGCCCCGGATGCCGCTTCTGGCAACCGATTATCTTCTCGGCGCTGTTCTTGGCGTTGGTCGTAACCGGTTTCGCCTATACGACCTTGTTGGAGCGTAAGTTCATCGCCTATTTCCAACAGCGCGTCGGGCCTAACCGCGTTGGGCCGGGTGGTTTTCTGCAACCCGCCGCAGACGGCCTCAAGCTGATCTTCAAAGAAGACATCATGCCGGCGAAGGCCTATAAGTGGGTCTACTTGGCCGCCCCCATGATTAAGGTCGTCCCGATCTTGATTGTGATGGCCGTGACCCCGCTGGGGCCGCACATCACAATCCCATGGTTTGATGGGCTGTGGTATAGCGTCCCGCTGGTCGTTGCAAATCTGAACGTCGGCGTGCTGTGGATTTTGGCCGTGACTTCTATCGCAACCTACGGCGTGGCGCTGGCGGGTTGGAGCAGCAATAACAAGTATTCTATGCTGGGTGCGATGCGAGCCTCTGCTCAGATGATTAGCTATGAACTTAGCCTCGGCACGGTCATGATTGTACCGATCATGCTGGCGGGGTCGATGAGCATTATCGACATCGTTGAGAAGCAGGCAGGGTCGCCGCTGAATTGGTTCGTCTTCCAGAACCCACTCGCAGCTGGCATTTTGATCATTGCGCTGATTGCAGAGACCAACCGTGCGCCGTTTGACTTGCCGGAAGCCGAGCAAGAATTGACCGCCGGATATATGACCGAGTATAGCGGCATGAAGTTCGCGCTGTTCATGATGGCCGAGTACCTCGGCATGATTTCTGTCAGCCTGATTGCGATGTGCTTGTTCTTTGGCGGCTACCATTTCTTCTTCGTCGAGAACGCGCCCATCCTCGGCCCCATCGTCATGATTGGGAAGGTCGTGCTGTGCTTGCTGGGTTTCATCTGGATTCGCGCAACGTTGCCGCGCATCCGTTATGACCGCCTGATGAGTTTTGGCTGGAAGGTCATGTTGCCGCTGTCGTTGCTGTCGGTGGTCTGGACGGCAGTCGCGGTGGTGATTGGCGACGCCTTCGGCCCGACGGCCTATATGTTGGTCAGCGGAACGCTGTTTGCGTTGGTCATCATTGGCGCATACTTCCTGTTTGGGCGCGAAAAGGCGTCCCAAGAGGAGAGCGATGTGGACGACGACCCAATGATTACCGGCGAGCGTCGCGGCTTGGGTTATGTGGCGCTTCAGGCCGTGGGCGGTGTGCTGTCTGCGCCGTTCGTCTTGTACAACAGCGGGTTGAAATTCCTCGATAAGCTGGGGACGCTTGCACCGGACGACAAAAAGAAATCCGACTCATCGAGTCAACGACCACCCCCATAAAGGGGGTGGCTTGCGATAAGCAAGCCCATGTTGACCAGCCTCAGTCTCATTCGTGAGACACCGTTATTCGGGTCACGATACCGACAGGTGACTGAACCAGCCCGTCGCTCTATCGCCCACCGTTAAACATGCCGAGGGTCTAAGACAAGTGCGGTGGGCATGACAAGCCCGAATAACCTTGGCGAGGTTCACTTTATCGCAGTAATGCGAGCATAATGAGGTAACTCATGCAACGAGTATTGGTGCTAGACAAGAATAAGAAACCGTTGATGCCGTGTCATCCGGCACGCGCACGTCAACTGCTCACGCGAGGGAAGGCGGCGGTCTTTCGTGAATACCCTTTCACCATCATCTTAAAAGAGCGCGACGGAGGGGATGTTCAGCCTGTTACCGTTAAGGTAGACCCGGGCAGTAAGACCACTGGGATAGCATTGGTCGCCGATTTCAAACGGAGTAAGTGTGTGATTTGGGCTGGAGAACTAACCTATCGTGGGCAACAAATCCGAGATAAGTTATTGTCACGCCGTCAACTAAGGCGGGGTCGGTGTAGCCGAAAAACACGCTATCGCCCGGCTCGTTTCCTGAATCGGCGTCGTGCAGAAGGGTGGCTTGCACCGTCATTACAAAGCCGAGTCGAAAACACGTCAACTTGGGTCGGGCGTCTGCGCCGCTGGTCGCCTGTTCGTTCATTGTCGATGGAATTGGTGCGTTTTGACACGCAATTGATGACAAACGCTGAGATTTC
>DAOTTP010000236.1:0-1791 GCA_034437835.1 Anaerolineae bacterium
TTGCAACCGTTAGCCTTCAATATGGTCACGACCTCTGACCCGACCGGGCCGAGCATGTTTCGCCTGATTCACTACACCAGTTGCACGGTCGGGATTGACGAGGCCGAGCGCTACCACAACCCCAAAGACCCGGGGATGCAACAAATCCGCCAACTGCTCAACAGCGGCTATAAGCAGGGGATGCCCGCCATTCGCTTGATTGGGGAGGATATGAAGCCACAAGCCTTCGATGTCTATTCGCCCAAGATTCTGGCCGCCATCATGGGGATGGAAGACATCCTCGCCAGTCGTTGCATCGCTATCCCGATGCGCCGTACCGATAAGATGATGCCGTCCTTCCCGCCCGATTTTGACGGCGCGGCGGTGCGCCACCTGTTGTATACGCTGGCGTTGACAGCCTTCCCGCAGGTCTACACCAATTATTTCGAGCGCCCGCAGTTGCACACCCTACACAACCGGTCAGGGGAATTGTGGTCGCCGTTGGTCGCACTGGCCGCTTTCTTTGAGGAGCAGGGTGGAGTGAAGGGGTTGTTGGATGCGATTGCCGCCGCTGCCGAGAACGACGAGCAGATCAGTCAAGGCAAGGCGCTGAGCGAACGCGAAGAGTCGGTCTTACAGGCGCTGGAAATCATGACCCGTGGACAGGACGGGGTGGTTTGGATCAAGGCCGGGGTGCTGCGTGAGCAAGTGGCGCGATTGATCGGTCAGCCATCAGATAAATTAGGCGACGCCCAGTGGATCGGCCACATCCTCAAGCGACTACACCTGATGGATGAGGCGGGACGCAAGCGTAGTATGGACGGCATCGCTTATGCGGTTAAGCCCGATAATGTGATCGACATGATGCGACGCTACGATGTCGCGAGTGTGTACGAGAACCGCTAAAAAACCGTTCAGACCGTGCAAACCCTACATACCGTTCATAGCTGAGGGAAGGGTATGTAGGGTTCGAGATCAGCAACCATCTTACTGAGACCGGTAATATGGTCTCCGACAAAGCTCAATGTACGGTTTCTAGAGATGAGCAACCATTTCGATAACGCCAACCAAATGGTCGATGTGTTTGGGAGGGACGAATATGTATCTGCCTTATGGCGTGGCCGAAGAAGGGCAAATGATTTAGATCGATCAAGTTGCACGTGGACATACCAACTTATGCTGTCGGTATTGCGCTATATCGCTATTGCATCATGTCCCGTTTTTCCGCCACGCTGGTTTTCAAACACGCTCGGAGCGCGTTCGAAAAAGGCATCCCGCGATTTGTAGCACAGCGTCTCGGTGATATCGCGTTCTTGGAAGATTTGGGTGACGCTTTTCTCTCCGCGCAGCACTTCCATCACCGTTTCAACCTTGAAGTGTGCGGTAAACTTGCGGCGTTTTTTTGCCTTGGATTCTGAGATACTTGACCCTATGAGACTCTCTTATTGAGTCTTCCAGTTTTTCCACCGCACTACACTATAATGAGAATATGCTTACACCGATTCTCTCCACCAAGCTGTATATACCGCCGCCACGCCCCAACGCCATCCTGCGCCCGCGCTTGATCGGACGCCTGAACGCGGGGCTGCATCGGAAGCTGACGCTCGTTTCCGCGTCTGCGGGCTTCGGCAAAACGACGCTCGTCAGCGCGTGGATCGGCGTGTGCGGGCGACAAGCGGCGTGGCTGTCGCTAGATGATGCGGATAACGACACCATGCGTCTGCTCGTGCATGTGATTGCCGCGCTGCGTGCCATCGACGCTTCCATTGGAGAACGGGTGTTGAACATGCTGCAATCCATTCAGCCAACCGC
>DAOTTP010000237.1:0-7223 GCA_034437835.1 Anaerolineae bacterium
CAGCAATATCGTCGCCTTCTGCATCAGTGATTTATGCATCTATCACGACTGGTAAGACTCGCCTCAAGGGCTTGACGCACCAACAAAAACGCCCCAATCACGGGGCGTTTTTGTTTCAATTTTGACGATTTGGTCAATCGATCATCCGTCATGGAATTTATTCGTTGACGGCGACCTTAAAATCGTAAATCCCGTCGCGGATGGCGTACCGCAAGCCGGTCACGAGGCTGACCAGCGACTCGCCATCGCGGATGAGCGGACCGCCACTGGTCGGGCAGGCAAACAGCGAGTCAACATCCATGATGCTTTTGGTCGGCAATTGGTGGCTACCAAAATCTTTCGGATGAGGCAGTTCCGAGCGGCGAGTCGCTTTGATGAAGATGCTGGGCGAGATGAACGCGCCGGTATGTTGCAGCAGGGCGTCGGCCTTGACCATCATATTCAGCGGCATCCACTTTTTCAGCGCACCCAACCGGAAAAACGATACCGGCATCCGTGTTTGGACATCAAAACCGTTCAGCGCCAGCATATCGCGCATATAGTGCGGGTGGAACACGAAATTCAACTCGACGAATTCGTGCGGCTCATGGCTATACGGACTCCACAACTGACGGCGCAAGGCATAGCGGACGATGGCCTTCATATTGCGCTTATTGGCGTGTTCGAGGATGAATGTCCCCCCCGGCGCCAGCACATTGGCGACTTGGCGCAGTGCGGCGTTGACGTTCGACATGTGATGGATGGTGCGAATCATGCTCACGCCGTCGAATTTAGCGGGGCGGAACGGTAACTGATAGGCGTCCGCCGCCACATAGATGAACTTGTCGGATGTGCCGAGGTGTTCCCGCGCATATTCCAACTGCGAAAACGAGTAATCGAGCAGCACAACTTTGTCGTACTTCTCGATATATTCATTGGTCAAGCGACCAAACCCCGCGCCGATTTCCAACAGGTGCTTGCCGTGAGCCGGCAGTAATTTCCTGAGGGCGATGCGCTCTACGCGGTCTTCATAATCGCGCCCCTGTCCTTCCCAGAACTCGGTGCGATAGTTCGAGCCTTCATAGTCGCAGATGCCGGGGCGATCTGGCGTGCCTTCTTCCATAAGTTCCTCCCAAATATCCCGCTTGGGTTGAGGTCGCCCGCGTTGGTCGTGCGGGTCAATGTTCACGATTGCGCCGCCTGCGGCTCCGGGCGGCTATCAATGACGACGGGGGAATGAATAAAATTGAGCTTCGAGAGTTCACGCACCTGAATGTCGGCGCGGTAGCTGCTGCGGACGAGCGGGCCGCTTTCGACCCACTTAAAGCCCAGTTCCTTGCCGATTTGCGCCAGACGCTCAAACTCTTCTGGCGTGTAGTAGCGCTCAACCAACAGATGACTCTTGCTGGGCGACAGGTATTGACCGATGGTCATGATATCTACGCCGATGGCGGCAAGGTCTTTCATGACTTCAACAACCTCATCGAACGTCTCACCGAGGCCGAGCATGATTCCGCTCTTGGTCAGGACGAGTGGTTGCATCTTCTTGGCATTGCCGAGCGTCGCCAGAGTCCACGCATAGTTGTCTTGCGGCTGCACCTTCTTGAACAGGCGCGGCACGGTTTCGACGTTGTGGTTGAGGATTTCTGGCTGGGCGTCCATCACGACCTTGAGCGCGGCCTCGCTACCCTTAAAATCGGGGATGAGGACTTCGATGGAGCATCCGGGCTGTAGTTGACGGATACGCTTAATCACCATCGCAAAAATCGGCGCACCCCCATCGGCCCGCTCATCGCGGTTGACGCTGGTGATGACGACGTGGCGCAAGTTCATAGCGCGGACGCTCTCAGCCACGCGATTTGGCTCTGCCCAGTCCAGTGGGGAAGGCCGCCCCGTCTTGATGTCGCAGAAGCCACACGAGCGCGTACAAGTATCGCCCATCATCAAAAAAGTGGCCGTGCCACGCCCCCAACACTCAGAGATATTGGGACATTGCGCTTCTTCGCAGACCGTGTGCAGTTCTTTCGAGCGCATCAGGTCATGAACTTTTTGGTATTCGTCGCCGCCGGGGGCGCGGACTTTGATCCACGGCGGACGGCGGCGCGGGAACTTGGGGTCGGGCTGCCAGCCTACCGGCGCGTCTGTGTCGGCTGTCCCGTCTACTGGAATGGTGTCTGGGTCAATGAGGATCGTCACGTTGATGGGACTCCACACTTAACGGTCTTTATAATCATAATAGTACCACACAGGCGTAAAAAGCTGTGACCAACATCCCATTACCCACCCAAGATTTATGAAGCAGCGCATCCTTGACACATACCGCCATCGTCTTGGTCTTGGAGCGCAATCTCAATTTAGGGTCTTTTTATATCCCATAATCGATGGATAGTTCTGAAGTACGATGCGAAGATCATTCCAAAGAAGGATGTTTCGATAATCATTAAGTTTATAATGAAATCGCAATAAAACTGAGGGAAGAAATGATGGCTGAATAGTTACCTTAACTGTAAATAAACGGTAATAGCTCTATAATTCCTTGTGAGTTATCAGTAAATTTCTTAACACACTATGGGGGAACGATGAAAAATCATTCACATATACTCGCGGTTGGTCTACTTATGCTGGTTCTTTCGGCTTGCGCCTCCTCAGCGCCAACGCCTACTGCACAAGCAGTTGAACTAACCGATGTTTCCATCCAATTATCTTGGGTTCACGAATACTCCTCATCATCTTTCGATGCCGCAGTGCGCGAAGGGTTTTTCACTGCACAGGGGATTAATGCGACGCTAGTCGAAGGCGGATTCGGTGAGGCTGGTTATATCGACCCCATCCAAGCGGTTGTCGATGGTACTGTTGATTTTGGGATGTCTAGCGGCTCTGGTTTGATTACAGCTGTCAATAATGGCTTGTCGGTCATCGGTGTAGCAACTATCTTGCACCGCAGTCCGTTGGCCTTGATGACATTGGATCAGACGCTTCAACGCCCGCAAGATTTTGTCGGGCGCAGCATCCTTGTCTCGGATGGCGGCGCGCGGGATGCGCTTGAGTCCTTACTCATCTCGCAGGACATCTCCATCGACTCGGTGACGATCGTTTCTCGGACGGATTTCGGCGTAGACCCGTTGGTCAACGGGGATGTAGATGGGCTGGTGGCATGGCGCATCAATGAGGGCGTGAGCCTTGAAGAACAGGGCTTGACCCCCACCTTCTTCATGTTCAGCGACTATGGTGTTGAGAACTATGAATTTGTCCTGTTCACCCGTTTGGAGATGGTCGAGACCCAGCCTGACGTAGTGCAAGGCGTGGTCAACGCAGTCCACTCTGGGCGTGATTCTGTGGTCGATAGCCCTTCCAACGCTATCACACAAACATTGACCTTTGCGCCAGATTTAAATGCCGAGGCACAACTTCGCCGCCTTGAGGCGAGTATCCCATTGATGAATAAGCCCGATTCTTTAAAGTCCGATCTCGGGATGGATAAAGCCATTTGGGAGTTCTCATATCAGCTTCTATTGGCACGGGAGCTCGTCCCGGCAGATTTTGATGTCACCCGCGTCTTCACCAACCGATTTGCGGATGCATCGGAAGATTAGAGGTAATCAGAAATGACTGTAATCTCTGGCGAGACCGCTTCATCAGTATCTCTCCCGTTTTGGCGACGAATCTCGTTTAACCTGATTTCTACGGCAATCCTATTAAGCGCTATCCCGGTCATCCTTGTCATATTGGTGGCCACCGCCCTGACCGAGCGACAAGTACAGGCGCAAGTTTATAATCAATTGGACGCGCTAGTCCAACAAAAGACACGTCGGCTAGAAGAATGGCTGGGCGCAACCCAAAGTACCCTGAAAATCATCGACGAAAACAGCCTATCTCTTAGGCGGACACTGCTCGAAGACGAAGGCCAAGGGGTAGCCGTCGGCCTCGCCAATGATTATATGCGTAACGTGGCCGAGGATGACCCCAATATCCTCGCGTTGTTCCTCTATGATCTTGATGGGCGCGTAATTGCCGCATCAGACCTCAGTTATATCGGACGTACCGTTGCACGCCAGCCATATTTTCAAGCCAGCTTAGAAGCGGATGATCTTTATGTTCAGCCGCCCTTCTATGATCTTACTGAAAATTCACTGGCGTTGGTCATAACCGATACCATTGAAGGCGATTTTGGTGCGCCTCTTGGTATTTTGGCCGCCCTGATGGATACCACTACGCTTGCTACCATCATGCAGGACTATATCGGCTTGGGGGAAACGGGCGAAACGATCCTCATCAACGGTGAAAACAACTATATGCTAACCCCCAGTCGTACGCCCAATTATCCGTTAAACCGTGCGTACTTAAGCGAGGGAATTGCCGACGCTTTGGCTGGGAACCAAGGCAGAGACATTTACAACGACTATCGAGACGTGCCTGTCATCGCCAGCTACAACTATATTCCAGCGCTTAATTCGGCGATTGTCGCTAAAATTGATCTGGTTGAGGCCTTTGCTGTCATCCGAGAAATCCGCGTTAGTGCAGGTATCATCACCGCATTTACGATTGTATTGGCCGCCGGCTTTGGCTTATTCAATGCCCTCAGGATTTCGCGCCCGTTGACCACCCTTACAGAAATCTCCAGCAAGATGGCGAAAGGGGATTTAAGTCAACGAGTTCAGGTCAGCGGCATCACTAATGAGGTCGGGCTGTTGGGGGAGACTTTTAACAGCATGGCAGACAGCCTCGTTTCAACTTTGGACAACCTTGATAAGCGTGCGTTGGAAGCCCAAGAAGCCAACAAACAGCTTAAAATCGCAAATGCCAAGACTCGCGAGGCCACGCGCCTCAAATCAGAATTCTTGGCGAATATGTCGCATGAGCTACGGACTCCGCTTAACGCTATTCTCGGCTTCAGCGGCATCATGCTAGAAGGGTTTGCGGGCGAAATGGACGAGGAAGCCCGCCACATGACCTCGCGAGTCTATGAGAACAGTCAAGGCTTGCTCTCGCTCATCAATGACATCCTAGACATCGCCAAAATCGAATCAGGGCGTATCGACTTGGTAAGACAACCCATGAGTCCCGTTGAATTGGCGGCTCAATGGAAATCACGGACAGCAGTCTTGGCCGAACAAAAAGGCTTGGGTTTTGAAGTGAACGTCGATGAGTCTTTGCCTCCAACCCTCTATGGCGACCCTGAGCGTCTGTCCCAAATCGGGATCAATTTATTGTCAAATGCCTTCAAATTCACCGATACGGGCAAAGTCACACTCACCATGCAGAAAAAAGGGCTGTTCTGGCAGATTAGCGTCGCGGATACGGGCATCGGCATCCCGCCCCACGCCCTTCATTATATCTTCGATGAGTTCCGCCAAGTGGACGGGACATCAATGCGCTCGTATGGCGGCACCGGCTTAGGGCTTGCCATCACCCGTAAACTCGTCTTGATGATGAATGGGACGATCAAAGTTGAGAGCGTGATTGGCAAGGGCGCGGTGTTTACGGTTATGCTTCCGCTGCAAAACGACGCTTATGAAGGTATGACAGAGAAGGCCGAGGAAATCGGAGTATGATGATGAACATTGCCAAAACAGCGTTCGTGGGCTGGAAGGTGTTGGTGGTTGAAGACGAGCCAGACAATCTGGATGTGGCGTTTCGTATCCTGCGTCATTATGGCGCTGAAATCGTCACGGCGACCAATGGTAAAGAGGGTTTGGACTCGCTGAAAACCTTCACACCTGATTTCATTATCAGCGACCTCTCGATGCCGGTGATGGATGGTTGGGGCTTTTGCTATGAACTTCAACAAGACCGATCTACCGCACAAATCCCCATCTTTGCGTTGACCGCCCACGCCATGTTGGGAGATCGTGAACGGGCGATTGCGGCGGGGTTTACCAATTATCTGACTAAGCCACTGACCCCTGCTAATTTCGCCCAGCAACTGGTGGTTATCTTAACGGCGATACCTGCATTTCAAGACCGCGTTGACAATTTTATGGCAAAGGCCTAGGCGATAAACATGAGTGATTGGCATATCCTAGTCATTGAGGATGATCAAGACGGGCAAGAATTAATCAGCCGTATGTTGAAGTATCATCGTATCCAATATACTGTGGTGGAGTCTGGTGAAGAAGCCATCTTAGCGTTAAGCCGCGGAACCTTAATCACCGCTTGTATTGTTGACCTAGCCCTACCGGGTATTGATGGCTGGGGTGTTTTGCGGACGATACAACAAGACAGTCGCTTGGGGAATCCACCCTGCGTTGCCGTGACCGCTTATCACTCGGCAGAAGTGGCTGTCAGCGCGATTGAGGCTGGTTTTGCCGCCTATTTCTCCAAGCCGTTGGATACCACGTCCTTTGTGCGTGAACTCACCCGCGTCTTACAAGAAGCGTCGTAAAGCCCCTACCTTTAGGTACGGGGATATAAGGCGTAATTGAGTTCTCTGGCTCGCCGTGCTATACTTTTTTTATCGCACATGCCAGCTGACCGCCCAAATCAACAAAAAACACCCTCGCACTGAGGGTGTTTTTTTTGTTTGAGATGACGTTTATCGGGCGACTTACGCAATCGCGTCGTAGCCGGGACCTTTCTCGAAAAAGTCATAGTTGGGCTGGATGTCTACCGTCAGGTCAATCACGTCGCCGTCGGCATGAGCCATACGTGCGCCCCCAAACGGGATACGCTCTTGACCAGCGGCCATCACGTATTCGGCGAGGACTTCTTCCTCGATGAAGATGGCTTCATACGGGCATTCTGGCACGCACGCGCCACAGTCAATGCAAGTGTCGGGGTCGATGAAATACCACGGCCACTCGGCTTCTGGCTGACCGGCGACGATGCACTCTACGGGACAAACTTCGGTACAAGCGCCGTCGCGCAAACAAAGGCTGGTGATAATATGGGTCATTTTGGGTTTCTCCATCCGCTACATCGCGTGCGCGAACACGCCGCGAACCACATCTATATGTTAGATGCTAACAGGTTTAGCCGAGGGGTTCTGTAACTTTTGTTGGATTGCACGCATCAATTTTCCCAATGTTATATTATTCTCATCTGGCGTGATGGGATTATATTAACCTCGGTTAAATATTGACGTGGTTTTTAACCGAGAGACAAAAAAAGGGACGACATTTCTGCCGTCCCATATGCACCAAGTTAAGGAAATAAAAAGGGAAAGAGGTAAACTTTTGTTCGCCAAAACAAAAAAGAGGCTCTTTTCCCATGACAACCATATCGCAAATCAGCCAAAATCTCCAATA
>DAOTTP010000238.1:0-15152 GCA_034437835.1 Anaerolineae bacterium
CTTCGCCAAAACGGACACGTCAGTGCCGTGTCCCTACGAAAACAGGGTATTCGTAGGGACAATGCCCGCGTTGTCCGCCCTGATAGATGGGTAATGGTCAAAATTGGCGAAGGTATTGAGTCTAATGTCGAATATTCAAACGGCCTCTTAGAAAATTCACCCTTGCGTCGGTTTTGAAGTCGTTGTATTCTTATCTTGTAACGCAGTACCCACTGCGCGGGTGTAATTCAGCGGTAGAATGTCTCCTTGCCATGGAGAATGTCAAGAGTTCGAATCTCTTCACCCGCTCACAAAAAAACCTCAGTCAAGCACTGAGGTTTTTTGTTGCCTGATAGGTCTTGGCGTAAACTCACACGGGCGATTCAGCGAGTCGCCCGTGTATTTTTGGGACGTGAAATAGGGTTTGGCACGCAAACCGCTAGAGATTATTGGTCGGCGTCTTCCGAGTCGGGGTCGGCCTTGCGGATGGGCTGCTCGTCTGGGTGGATGGCGCTTCCGCTGTAGCCCATCTCGTGCAGCCGGTCATGTTCCATCGTCTCAAGAATGGCCGAGACGCGCCCATAATCGGCCTCTGGGATGGGGCGGTCTATCCCGTCCTCGCCCCGATAGATATAGCCTGTCCCCTTACACCAGTCACAGTCTTCGACTTCGCCGCTGAATTCGTCATTCAGCCAGCCGTAGCCGTCGCATGACGGGCAGCGGACTATTTTGTATCGGTCAGTCATGATTTCCTTAAGGTAGGGACGGCATTTTTGCCGTCCGTTTTGGTCAAATACAGACGGACGCCCAGAAGGGCGTCCCTACATTATTACCTGTTAACCTCCTGTGCTTCCGGCTGGGATATTCAGCGGAACATACGGCTCTTGCCACCAGTCGGGGTAATCGCGGGTGGTCGGCGTCTGGAAATAATAATCCAGCACGCGCCGAACGATTGGCGCGGACACTTGTGAACCTTCTAGTGACTGAGATACGACAATTGTGATGGCGATTTGCGGATCATCGGCGGGCGCATAGGCGGTAAACCACGCATTGGGATAACGGCCGGTCTGTGCTGTGCCGGTTTTACCGCAGACGGTATAAGGCGCGTCGTCAAACCGGATATAGGCCGTGCCGAGGTCTTCATCGGTGGTCGTACCACACATACCCTCGTGGATTTCTTCAATCACCCCCGGCAAAAACTCGATTTGATTCAAGATTTCCGGTTGGAAAGTCTGGACGACAGGAGTCCCCTGTAAGCCCCCGATTTGTTGGACGATATACGGTTTATAGGCCGTACCGCCGTTGGCGAGCGTGGCAGTAATCACTGCCATCTGGATCGGTGGAATCGAGACGTCGCCTTGCCCAACCGTGTTGTTAATGGCGAGGCTGGTGCTGGCCGGATTATCGAGTTCGGCAGCGGCCTCGATAGAACCGGGAAAGACGTTATACGCTTCGCCCATGCCCAACTGCCGCGCATAACTGGCGAGTTCATTCCCCTCTTGATTGAACAGCCGCGCACCGAATTCCCAGAAGAACGGGTTGCACGAGGCCATAATAGCTTGTGCTGGGGTGATTGGGCCAGCCGGTGGGAAAGCATCCGTCTCGCGCCAGTCCGGGCGGCTCTCGACATCATCGCCCAAATCACGCCCGAACCAACGCAATTGGCAGTCGAAAATCTCAGCAGGGGCGACCATCGCCTCATTCAAAACCGCCGTCGCCGTGACCAGTTTATAGACCGACCCGGGCGTATAGCGACTCTGAGTGACGTGATTGGTCAATGGCCGACGCTCATCTTGATTGACCTGTGAGAGCAACTCGACGCGGCGGGCAGGTTCTGGCGAGGTGGGGTCGAATAACAGCGGGTCGAACAGCGGAAAACTGACCAGCGCCAGAATCGCGCCGGTTTTCACGTCGATAATCACGGCTGCGCCGTCAGCGGCCACGCCGCCCCATGATGGATAGGCATAATCGTAAGCGTCGGCCATCGCTTGTGCCAGCACGCGCTGGAGGTCGCGGTCAATCGTCATCTGGACGGGTACAGCGTCTTTGCCGCCCTGTGAGGCGAATTCACGCAGTACCGTGCCGCCGGGGTCAACAATCCGCAAGACGCGCTCGGATGTGCCTGCCAATTCGCGCTCGAAAACGCGCTCAACCCCGGCCTGACCAATCAAGTCGCCGCTGTTATACCCAAGCGCGGCATATTCTGAGGCCTGTTCGGGACTCATCTGGCCGGTATAGCCCGCGACATGCGACATGGCGTTGTTGCCGTAATAGGTGCGCGTCTCACGGTCTAGGGTGATGCTCACCCCGCAAATGCTAGCGAGGGCGTCACGGTTTGCTTCGTAATCTTCGGCGTTCATCTCACCGAGGTTAAAAATGGTATCGGCGTTATTGCTGGCGAACTGGCGCTCAAAGGCGATGGATAGGCGGCGCGTCAGGCTTGCCATCAGCTTCATACAGTCGGTTTCGTTGCTCATTTGTTGGCGTGCGGTATACAGTGTGACCACTGAACCGCGTCCGGCGATTAGTTCCCCGTTTCGGTCATAAATGTTGGCGCGAGGCGGGAGTTGCCCGGTAGAGGTGATTTGCGCCACTGACGGAAGTTGAGGGAAGATGTCCATGCTTGACCACGCCACGCCCCAACGCCCGTTTTCATTGGCGAGGCGCATCGTCCGCCCATTGTCTATGATTTGACCGAACAGACTGCTCTCAATCACGACATCATACGTCACGGCTGCGGTGATGCCTTGCAGATGGGTGTCGCCGACTTCAAATGTTAAGCTGTTGAGGGCGAGGGCGTCATTGGCGACGATGTAGCGGTTGATAAAGACCTGTTCTGGGTAGGCGTCTTGGCTCTGGCGTGCGAGTAGCCGGTACATGGCCGCGCTGTCACGCTGACCCCACGCCGTCAAAAAAGCGCTGACAGTCGCCGCCGGGTCGTTATCTGATTGTGCCTGAATGGGGATGACCAGCGGCAGTAGGCCGATGACCAACGCGAGAATATGGCGGAATCGACGCATGAACGTTATGACCTCATCCCGATCACCAAACAAGTACTATAGCCCCCACAGGGCGGAGGAGTCCAGTTGGATTGTGCTATGATTAGGCGGCGATTGAGCTACGGTTTCTAAAATAGAGGGATAATCATGGGGCGGGTGTGGATAATCGGGTTCGTACTGGTTGCGCTGTGTCTGGCAGGCTGTGACGCAGCTTTGCTGATGGACGACGACTCTGGTACGACCAATAATAACGGCGGTAGCGCCCCGTCTGGCGGCGAAACCGGCATTGTTACCCGTGTCATCGACGGCGACACCATCGACGTAGATTTGGGCGATGATGTGTATCGTGTGCGGTATGTCGGCGCGAATACGCCGGAACGTGACGAGGCTTGTTACGCCGATGCGGTACGCGCCAATAAGAATTTGGTTGAAGGCCAAGAAGTCACGCTCATCCGCGATACCAGCGATACCGACCAGTATGACCGCCTGCTGCGGTATGTGTATGTCGGAAGCACGTTTGTCAATGAACGCCTCATCCGTGATGGATGGGCGGAAGTAGTCTTATATCAGCCGGACGACGCCTATTACGACTCGTTCGTCCAGTTGGAGCGCGATGCGACGCGGGCGAATCGCGGTTGCCATCCCAGTGGAATTTTCGATGATGGGTCAGAACGTCGGTAGACCGCGCATTTTTGAGGTAAAATAGAATACATGACTGATTCATCTCACCCCATTACATCTGCTGACCAGAAGCGCGTCCTAAAACGCAACATCTGGTTGCTGTTCGGCGCGTGTTTGCTGTTGGTACTGGTTATCATCGCCTTGCTTGCGCTGTCGAGTCACGCGCAAGTCGGCGTGGTCAATCAAGTCATGACGATGATCGTGTGTTTTCTGCCCGTCCTCGTGGTGTTGCTGGCGCTATGGGTTGCCGTGGCCGCCGCGATATTCAGCGTCAGCCGCCTTGAAGTCAAGGTGACAGGCCAGCTTGCAACGTTAGAAGGTCGAGCTTTTGATGCCAAGACCCGCGCCCGTACCGCTGGTTTAGCATTGGGTCGGGCGGTCATAAAAGTGGTTGCCCGGACTGCGATAATCGAACGCTGGCTGTCGGCCTTTGAGCCGAAGCCCAATCAGGATGAAGCCGATGAGCAGTAAAACACCCCAAACCCCACTCCCAGATCGCCGCGCTATGTTGCAGGCACGCCCAGCAATCCCGGCCAAAAAACCACTCGACCCGCGCCCGTATTGGTTTGGCTTGGTGGGTGGGCTGTTCACCGGATTAATTGGCGCGTACATGTTCAATCGGGCGGCGCAAGAGGCGACCAAAGACGGCGAAATCAAGCCGATTGAGACCGGACAGATATTTGGGCTGGCGCTGGCGATGATTACCGTGATGCGCCAGATTGCCGAACTCGCCCGCCCGCCTGAAACCAACACGAAGAAGTAAAACAACGCAGGAGTCACGACCTATGTGTGGCCGTTTTGTGCTGACCGCTAACCCGGAACAGATTCAACTGGCGTTTAACCTAGACGCCGCCCCCGCGCAGATGTACCCCCGCTATAACGTTGCGCCATCGCAGCCAGTGGCCGTCATCACCAATGAAAATTCGGCGGAGATGACATTTCATCGCTGGGGGCTTGTGCCGTCATGGTCAAAGGATTTGAGCATCGGCAACCAATTGATTAACGCCCGCGCCGAGACCGCCGCCGAGAAGCCGTCGTTCAAGAACGCGCTCAAGCGCCGCCGTTGCCTTATCCCCGCCAACGGGTTTTATGAGTGGCCTCAAAAGGGTAAAAATCCGATGTATGTGCATCTGGAGGGCGGCGAAGTGTTCGCTTTTGCCGGATTGTGGGAGATTTGGCGTGACCCTGACGGCGGCGAAATCCGCACTTGTACGATTTTGACCACCGAGCCGAACGATTTCATCAAGACCTTCCATCACCGGATGGCGGTTATCCTGCCGGAATCGCACTACGAGACATGGCTGCACGCGGGCGAACTCAGCCACGCTGAAGCCCTCGCCGCGCTCCAACCCGTTTCCGCAGACCGGATGCGGGCGTATGAGGTCTCGAAGGCGGTCAACAATGTCGCCTATGATTCGCCGGAGTGCATCGCGCCATTCGTAGACCCGGGTTTGCTGCTATGACCCGATTTGTCCTGATATTAACCCTGTTGCTGACGTTGGCCGCTTGTGCGCCCAGCGCCCCCTCTGACCGTGACTTGACCGTGACCTCTATGTTGGAGGCAAACCCGACTGTCGTCGCGCTTCTGGCTCAGACCAGTACGGCCAGCGTCAATTTTGCGCTGACGCAACGCGCCGTCACGCCCGTCCCGACCAGCTCCCCAACCGCAGTTCCGACCCTCGCCCCCAGCATTGAGCCGCCGACCTTGACCCCGATCTCTCCGCCCATAGCGACGGATTCTCGTATCCCTGTAACGCTCAACCCCGCAATCGTGACCGACCTCGAAGCGCCTATCCGTATCGAGATACCGGACGGTTGGAAATCTGCCAGTGACGCGCTATTGATTCCGGGCGCTGAGGGGATGTCGGCTGTCCCGTTCTCGTTATATCAGGGGTCTGTGACCGGTGGGACGGGTACGATTGTGCTGTTGTGGGCGTTTGAGAGCGTCGTCCCGGTCTCGCCTACCGGCTCTTTGCTGTCGGGCGTTAATCTGTTCTCTGATGGGTTACGCTTGTTGCTGTTCACGATCATTGAAGCCGAATGTGAATTTGTATATGACGAGGCCAGAACGTTCACGGTTGGCGGCTTGCAAGGTGAGGGAACCTATTTTGTGGCGGATGATTGCCCCGATGACCTGCCGAGCATACGCGGCTGGTTCTGGGCGGCGAATATCGAAGGGCTTAATTTCGCCTTTTATGCCTATACCGAACCCAAAGAAGCGCTGGAAGGCTCCGCGTTGGAGGAATTGCAAGCCATCCTCGATACGGTGGAGTTCGATTTGAGTCTGTTGCCGACTCCCGCCCCGACGGAGCTACCCTTCAGCGTCATCACACTTACGCCAGAGCCGACCAGCGGCCAACCGATTTTAACCGAAGCGCCGCCGACATCCGATGCGATATTGCCCACCGCCAGCCCGACAGCGCGAGTGGTGTTCGTCACCGCCACCCCCGCGCCCTAATTCTGCGCCTAGTCTGTTTAGGAACGTTCAAGCCTTATGCCCGTTCGCGCCCTGATTTTAACCGTATGCGCTATTTTCCTATTGTGTGTGGCGGCGCTGTTGCCGGTTGTCGCCCAAGACACCCCAACTGCCACACCTGACCCATTGGCGACGCCCGCCGAACCGACCCTGACGCCGACTCCGATTGTGCGCCCCACCGTCCGCCAGAGTTTTAACGCGCCGCACGCCACGCTGGAAATCCTGTTCGATGAGATAAAGCAGGGCGGCGTCGGCGTGGTTAGCATCAGCGGTGAGGGGTTGGTCTCGGCCAGCGCCCGCTTCCTGAATCGCAATATCGCGTTTTTTGACGCACGCGCCGACGGGTATCTGTACGCGCTGTTGACCGCCAATATCGAGCAGACCGCCAAAACCTATGACCTTGAGGTGGCGGCGACTTTCAGCGATGGCACAACCGAAATCGTCATTGGGCAAGTCAACGTCACCAGCGGCGGATTCATCAGCAGCGCGTTCACCGTGCCGGCAGACCGCTTATACCTGATTGATCCCGAAGTGGAACGGGCGGAATTCGCACGGCTGGCGGCGGTGTTCGACCACTTCACAGACGCCAAAGGCTGGGACGAGCGCGGTTTCATGCTCCCCATCGCGTCGATTCTGACCGCCCCGTTCGGTGAGGTGCGCGTCCTGAATGAGACCGTGCAGACTCGCCATACGGGGTGGGATTTGCGGGCTACGGTGGGCGTGCCGGTCATGGCAGCGGGGGGCGGGACGGTAGCGTTTGCCGGATTGATGGATATTCGCGGCAATTATGTCGTGATTGACCACGGCCACGGCGTGTATACCGGCTACGCCCATTTCAGTCAGATTCACGTTACACGCGGGCAGACCATCACGGCGGGACAGGTAATTGGTGTCACCGGCGATACTGGGCGCAGTAGTGGCCCCCATTTGCACTGGGAAATGAACATTAACGGCGATTGGGTGGACGTTGCGGCCGTCTCAAGGATGTGGCTACCATGACCAGAAATTTAATCCCATTACCGGCCTCGGTGGTCGAGTCCGAAGGCGAATTTCGCATCAACGCGCAAACCGTCATTGCGGCCTATACGCCGGAAACGGTCAAAATCGCCGCGCAACTGGTCGAACTCGTGAGAGCCATCACGGGGTTGGATTTGTCGATTGTCGAGGGCGATACCACCGATAACGTCATTCGCTTATCGGAGTCGGGCAGCCTCGACCTCGGCGCGGAAGGCTATGGGTTGAGCGTCACGCCGCAGCACATTTCGATTGAGGCCGCCCAGCCCGCCGGGGTGTTTTATGGCGTCCAGACTCTGCGCCAATTGCTTCCGTTGACTGGCGAGGCCGTCATCGGCGGCGGCATTATCACCGACCAGCCACGCTTCCCATATCGCGGGGCGATGTTGGATGTTGCACGCCATTTTTTCCCGATGGAAGTGGTTAAGCGCGTGATTGATCTGATTGCGCTCTATAAGATGAACAAACTACACCTGCATCTGACCGACGATCAAGGCTGGCGGCTAGAGATTTTCTCGTGGCCTAACCTGACGACGCATGGCAGCCTGACCCAAGTCGGGGGCGGCGAGGGCGGGTATTATACGCAAGCCGATTACGCCGAGTTGGTGGCTTACGCCCAAGCGCGGTATATCGAAGTCGTGCCGGAAATTGATCTGCCGGGGCATACCAACGCGGCGCTGTCGTCTTACCCAGATTTGAACCCAGATGGAGCGCCCGCCCCGGCGCTGTATACCGGCACAGAAGTCGGATTCAGCACGCTGACCATCAATAAGGAACTGACGTATACATTTCTTGATGATGTCGTCCGCGAGGTCGCCGCGCTGACCCCCGGTGACTATTTCCATATCGGGGGCGATGAATCACACGCGACCAAGCCAGAGGATTATCAGACGTTCTTGGCGCGGATTCAGCAAATCGTCAAATCCCACGGCAAAAAACTCATAGGCTGGGAAGAAATCGGCCAGACGGAACTATTGCCGGGGACGATTGTCCAACAATGGTTCAGCGATTTCTCACGCAAGGCGGTTGCACAAGGCGGGAAGGTGATTTGCTCGCCTGCCTCAAGAGCCTATATGGACATGAAATATGACGAGTCAAGCCCGTTGGGGTTGACTTGGGCGGGGACGGCTAACACTCAGCAATCGTATGAGTGGGATCCCGCTATTTTGATGGAGGGCGTGTCCGAGGCTGACATCATCGGAGTCGAAGCGCCGTTGTGGTCAGAGACGATTTTGACCGTTAAGGACATCGAATTTATGATGTTCCCGCGCCTCTTGGGGATTGCCGAAATCGGCTGGTCTCCGGCGAGTGGTCGGTCATGGGATGAGTACCGGTTGCGTTTGGCCGCGCATGGCGCACGATTGGTCGCGCTCGGCGTGAGTTTCTACCGTGACCCGCTGGTGGATTGGGCGTAACCCAGTCAGTAGGGACGCCCTTCCGGGCGTCCGATTATTCTTGGTCGTCTAGGGCGGTATAGCGCAAGAAGGCGCGTTCTTGTTGCGTGACCTCACGCGGAAACTCGAAATCTACCGTCGATTCAAGGATGCGGTAGGCTTTCTTGATATAACCGCGCACCGTGCTTTGGGCGATGCCCAACTCATCTGCGATCAGGTAAGCGGGCATCCCGCCCAACCAGAGTTCGAGTGCTTGCTTAACCCGTGAGGTCAATTGCGGGAAGTCAATGCTGCGCGGGAGGATGGCCGCACGCTGTATCCGTGGGTGGAGGTTTTTCTGGGCGCGTAGCGCCTCTGACACGCCGGGCGTGATGGTGAAATCCCGCGTTTCGCCGTAGATAATCGCCCAACCGACACGCAGACCCGCTTCGTGCTTGAGCAAGAAGGCGCGTGCGCCTTTTTCAGCAGCGACTTGCACCAATTCCGGCTCCAATTGTTGGGCGAGGCAGACGATACGCGCTTTCGGTAGCGCCTGTTTGAGTTTATCCATCAGCACACGCAGGCCGTCCGCGCCGCCGTTGTTGGCGTCGATTAGCACATAATTGGGATATTCCACGGGCGGCGTCTCGCGCAGGTACGCCCACATCGCCTCTAGGCTCTCGGCGCTATACATCACGCGGGTGCGCCTGTCCCATGCTAAGAAGGTATACAGCGCGTGGCGTGCATAATAGTCTGGGTCAAAAATCAAGACTTTGAAGTTATACCAAGTGATTTTGGTCATTATAAAAACATCCCCCACCCGCAAATCATCTGAACAGTATACTCTAAGACGATACTACCAGTAGCCGATGAGAACAAGCGCCCACAAGTATACAGCGCCCCATGCGACAAGCGCCCTCATCGGCCAACAAGATCCGCTATGGACTGCCCATATACCCTCGCATGACGGGGGATGTGTGCAATTTTATTTCCAATTCGGCGGAGTGTTCTCACGTCGCCAACGTAGGCCGACGGGGTAGCCGACCATCTTGGAGATATCGCCTACGACGCGGATGACCGGAATCCACGCGGCGGCTTTCACCCAATCCAGACCAGAGGGTTTGAACGGGAGCATCTTCATCACACGCGGCAGACGGCGCAGCGGAGTCCGACAATAGCCTATGCCGCCGATGAGCAATAACAGCCAGAACCACGGGCTGACCGTCAGCGCCAGCACAATCAGAGTTGGGAACGCGATCAGATAGGCGATATAGCGGATGATATGCCGCTTGCGCCACAAATCGGCTTTGCCGTCCCCACGCGCATAGAGATAGTATTGCTTATAGAAACTGCGAATCGACCCACGCGGCCTAAAGTATACGAGCGCATCGGGTGCGAACACGAATGGCGCAAATCGGGCTTGCAGCCGTAGGTCAAAAATCAGGTCTTCGCAGTAATCCAACCATTCGGGATAGCCGCCGACGGCCTCAAATGCAGACCGTTTGAGCGCGACGCTACGACTACTCGGTAAAAACGTCGCCAGATTGATGTCCTCGCGTTGTGGTAAAACTGTCGCGCCCATCGCGGCCTCAAAAACCGTGTGCGGGTCTGGCAAGAAAAAACCGGCAGTCACATTTAGCGATGAGTTACGCTCAAACGGCGCGGCCAGATTCTCTAGCCACGTTGACTCTAACCACACGCCCGCGTCAGTAATCGCCAGAATCTCACCCGTGGCATGACTGACCGCGATATTGCGCCCACGGCTGATATTTGCGCCCGATTCGACCACGATGTTGAGCGGCAACCGGTCACGATACGACTCCATCACCGCGACGGTGGTATCACGACTGCCGCCATCGACAATCACGACCTCATCCGGCTGGCGAGTCTGCGCGCAAAGCGAGTCCATCAAACGCCGGATGGACTCGCCCTCATTCAGTACGGTTGCGATGATTGAAACGTGCATCTACTTCCCGGCTGCGTGTAGCTTGGCGTAGGCTTCGTGGAAGGTGATGATGGTGTCGATACCCTTATAGTAACGGTCAAGGCCAAAGTGTTCGTTTGGGCCATGTGCGCCATCGGTCTCAAGGCCGAAACCCATCAACACGACGGGGATGCCCAACTCGCGCTGGAAGTTCGCCACGATAGGGATGCTCCCGCCCTCACGGGTGAACACGGGTTCAGTTCCGCCCCAACCGCCTTTGTAGGCTTCGATTGCGGCTTGCATCGCCACTGAGTCGCGGGCAGTCAGCGCGGGGTCGCCGGTATGCAGTAGCCGTAGCTCGGTCTTGACGGTCTTGGGGGTGATGCTGGCGATATAGTCGCGCAACAATTCATAAATCTTGTGTGGGTTTTGATTGGCGACCAAGCGGCACGAGATTTTCGCCAGCGCTTTGGCCGGGAGGACGGTTTTTGCGCCTTCACCATAGAAACCAGAGGCCATGCCGTTGATTTCGAGAGTCGGGCGTGCGCCGACGCGCTCACCGAGGCTGAATTGCGGCTCGCCCCACGGCTCGGTGATGCCCGTTGACTGCGACCAATCTTCGACTTCCCACGGCAGTTTGGCGAGTTCTTCACGCTCGGCGTCGCTCATCGGCTCAATATCATCATAAAAGCCGGGGACGGAAACCGCGCCGTCTGGGTGATGTAACTTGGCGATGATTTCTGCCAGCGCTTGCGCCGGATTATGCACCGTGCCGCCGAAACCGCCGCTATGCAGGTCGGTCTTAGGGCCTTGAACGTGCAGTTCCATATAGACGAGGCCGCGCAGACCGTACACAATCGAGGGAATATCTGGCGCATAGATAGAGGTGTCTGAGATGAGGCAGGCGTCGGCCTTGAGGCGTTCCTTATACTCGGTCACGAAATCGCCGAGGTGGATGGATGATGTTTCTTCCTCACCCTCGAAAATGATTTTGACGTTGATGGGCAACTTGCCGTTGGTCTGGATAATCGACTCAATCGCCTTGAGATGGGCGACGACCGGGCCTTTATCGTCGGTTGAGCCACGGGCGTAAATCTTGCCGTCACGCACCACCGGCTCGAACGGGTCGCTGTCCCAGCCGTCAATCATCTCGGCGGGCTGTACGTCATAATGACCGTAAATCAAGACGGTGGGGGCATCTGCGCCAGCGGTCAACCATTCGCCATAGACGATGGGGTGGCCTTTGGTATCCACCAACTCGGCGTGCGGGAATCCGATGCGCTTCATATCATCGACCAGCCATTGACCGGCGCGGCGCACTTCACCGGCTAACTCAGGCGTTGTGCTGACGGACGGGATTCGCAAAAGGTCGTTCAATTGTTCACGGAATTGCTCGGCATGAGCGTGCGCATAATCAATAGGTGTTGTCATTGTGTAAAATCCTTGTGCCATAAACGTCCAAACAAGGTACGATTATATCAGTTACTACCTAAAATCTACTGACCGCGCTCCGGCGTGGCATTAAGACCAATTGAAAGGTCAAGGGATGGCCGACGCAATTAATCTTAGCCCTGAACATTTGATGACGCTTTATCAAATCACTGGGGTGATGAATAGCAGTCTGGAATTTAATCAAGCGCTTGAGAATATCGCCACTGCGGTTATGCAAGCCACTCGCGCCCAACGGGCTTACTTGCTGCGTGTGGATGAAATCACAGGGGATGTCGAAGTTTTGGTCGCACGCGGCGGGGAAACTAGCAGTGATGAAGGCTATAGCACCACCATCACCAATGAGGTTGTCCGTAGCCGTCAAGCCCTACTCACCAATAACGCCCAATTTGATAATCGCTATCAACCCGGACAAAGCATTATCTTGCGCGGCTTACGTGCGATTTTATGTGCGCCGATGATGGTCAAAGATCGGCTTATCGGGGTTATTTATGTTGATACTTCGATGCGTGCCGGCAACTTCACCCCGTCAGACCGCGACTTGATGGCCGCTGTAGCGGGTCAAGCGGCTGTGGCGCTAGAAAATGCGCGCCTGTATTCACTGGCGGTAGAGCAAGGCCGCCTGATGCGTGAACTCCAAATGGCGCGTGAAATCCAGCAAAGTCTGTTGCCACAATATATGCCCAAAGTCTCTGGCTATGAGATGGCCGCCCACTGGCAAGCCGCCCGTGAGGTTGCCGGTGACTTCTATGACGTTTTCGCTTTAGACGCCAATCGTTTTGCGGTGGTGATTGCGGACGTGTCGGATAAAGGCGCTCCCGCCGCACTATTCATGGCGGTTGCGCGCACGATGATTCGCGCTCACGCCCACACAGGCATGGATCCGGTTCAGACGATAAGCCGCACCAATGACCTCATCTTAGAAGATGCCGAAAGCGGGATGTTCGTCACTGTTTACTACAGTGTATTAGAGGCGGGCGGCGCGAGTGTTCACGTCAACGCCGGTCATAATCCGTTGCTGGTTTATCGTGCTGCCGAGCGCCACGCCTTTTTGATGCCACGCGGCGGGCGGGCGATTGGCTGGTTCCCCGATAATCCCCTCCAGATGTTGAATTTGGCTTTGCAGCCGGACGATATTTTGGTGTTCTATACCGACGGCTTGACCGAGGCCGAAAACGCCATCGGCGACTTTTTCGGCGAAGACCGTCTCATGAAAGCGGTGACGGAATACGCCCACTTGGACGCCCCCGGCATCCTCGCCGCGATTTTGTCAGCGGCGGGCGCATTCTGCGGTGCAGTCGTGCCATTTGACGACCAAACCATCGTCGTCGTGCGCTATAACGGCTAAATTTCCGGCTAATCCACCGCTGTCCCTCCCCTGATTTTGCCGTGCGTAACCCGTGGATGGGTTCTGTGTTATTGTGTGTAGACGTGATGTAACAAAAATCCGAAAAACACAATCTAACAACAGAACCCATCTCTTATGAACCCTTCCCCTGAACTCACTCCTAATCCGAATGCCGCCCCCACGCGCTGGGTGCTGATTATCGTGACCATCATCGGTACGTTGGTCGCGCTCTGGACGATTCGCAGCATCCTCCTTTTGACTCTGGCTTCGGTCATCCTCGTGGTGATGTTCACCATCCCAATGCGCTTTCTGGCTCGCTATAAAATACGGCGAAATCTCTCGATTGTGCTGTCGGTGGTTTTTATCGTCCTCGTCTTTGGCCTGCTCTCACGGGTGATGCTGCCGACCATCGGTGAGCAATTTATCACCCTGTTCACGCGCACCATCCCTGAAGGTATCGGGCGACTGGTCGAACCGCGTCCATTGCCTTACATCGGCCTGACATTTCCCGATAACCCGATTTCACCATTAGGGTTGTCCGAACAGCGGCTGCAATTTGCCGGCAATTTTGTTTTTGAGGTGATTGGCCCGCTGATTACCAGCATCCAACTCGATTCCGGTCAGGCGCTTGACCTCGCACAGCAAGCCGTCAATACAATTGGTCAACTGAGCGTCTCGGTGCTACCGCTGGTCGGGGATGTCGCCAGCATCGTACTGGGTGTGTTGATCGTCGTGTTCATGAGCCTCTACTTCTTAGCAACGCCCAAAAGCTATGTTGATGGGGTCGTGAGGCTGTTTCCGGTCTGGTATCGTGACCGCGCCCGAATCATCCTTGACCGTATGTATCAGGCGCTGCGGATTTGGCTGGAGGGGACGTTTATTTCGATGATTTTTGTCGCCGTCTGTACATGGTTGGGGCTGACGCTGTTAGGAATCCCACAGGCGGCTGCATTGGGCGTTCTGGCAGCGATGTTGTCATTCGTCCCTAACTTTGGTCAGTTGGTGGCGGGACTGGCGGCTTTTATGGTCGGGGTGGTACAAGCGCCAGACCGCGCAGGATGGCTGTTGGTGGTGGTTTATGTCGTCTCATTTGTGCAGAGTCAGATTTTCACGCCCCTATTGTTCGCTGAGAGTTTACGCATCCCGCCTGTGTTGGTGTTGTTGGGGCAGATTGTTTGCGGCGCGTTGTTCGGCTTTCTCGGCGTCTTAATGGCCGTGCCGATTACCTCTATTGCGATGATTCTGATTGAAGAAGTCTATATCCGTGATGTCTTGGGCGATAAAACAGAACCTGCACTCACATCCAGTCGCCAGACCAGTCGCAAGACTCCAAGCGGCGAACACCCCAAAATGTTGCCAGAGTCCGCCCCCGCATCACGTCGGTAAATGGTAAAAATACGGGAAATGTCATTACAAAAAGCCAACGTTCTCCCTCAAAAAGGTGAATGAAAAATGAGAATCGAGAAATCTTTCACAAGCCCCTTGACTCAGGCTTGCGACCCTATATAATTCGCCCCCTGTCAGTTAAACACTGACTGTTAACAAACAAGCGCGAGAGGACACCTCCTCTCACCCAAAAATCTATCCAGAGATAGCGGCGATGATGTGGCATTGGCGAAGTCTAGGGTTGGAAGTACGGGTTCTGCGGTTTATCCCAAGCAACGGTTTGAAAGAAAGTTTAAGAACTGTAGCAAAATAGGGGTTGACGGCATTGAGGCGGGGTGCTAATCTAGGCATATCGACAAAACGCGGCAAAACAACGCGGAAAAGTCGGGAAAAAGACGCGGCGGAAGCCGTGTTCTGCTCCTTAACAACAGAATAGTGAGACAGACAGAACCCAAGTCAATTTATGGAGAGTTTGATCCTGGCTCAGGATGAACGCTGGCGGCGTGCTTAACACATGCAAGTC
>DAOTTP010000239.1:0-3822 GCA_034437835.1 Anaerolineae bacterium
GGCGGCCATGAGCGCACGCATGGGACAGATTTACCGGAGGACATGACCATCCCGTGGATGCTGTACGGCGCGGGCGTCAAACCCGGTCACACCATCACCCGCCCGGTCAGCCTCTTAGATACCGCGCCGACCATCGCGCATATCCTGAACATCAAACACCCAAAGGAATGGGAGGGGACTCCGGTTGAGGAGGCGTTTGTGTCGCCTACAGTACGTTAATCAGGTGGATGAAACCCAGCCGTAACCCAACGTTGACGCGCAAGTACAACTAACGCACGGTTCATTCGTAGACGCTCCACAGTTGCCCGCCCCGTGGCAGTTCGCCCTAATATACGGCAATTATCTTGTGTCCATGAGAAATGTTCATCCCAAGTTTGGGTGCGCGGATGATATAAGGGAACGAGTGTATTGGTTTGTGGGTTACTGGCGTGTGTTGCTTTGTGTTTACTACCGTTGCAGGTTGCACACGCGGCACAAAGATGCTCTAAGCTATCCCCGTAATTGGGAATGATGTGGTCAACGGTTAATTCTTGTCAAGTGTTTGATTCGCAACTTCGGCAGTATTCACAACAACCATCCGCCCGCGCTAAGAGGTCGTTTGGAAATTCATCGGGCGGACAAGTCTCGCCCCTACAGGACATCCTGTGACGCGATTTTGAATACACATCGCCAGAAATTTTGTAGGGGCGACGATTGCGCGCCCGCCGTGAATAAACGATAAATTAGGTCTAATGTCGAATATTCAAACGGCCTCTAAGGCTTGTCGACGTAAGGACGCCCATGATGTATCACTCATTCCCTCAAATCATCCTGAGTGAGCGCATACCCACGGTTCTTGAGCAAAACCATCGCCTCTCCTTTGCGGAGTGTGAGGCGGTCTACAGGTTCTAGCAACTCATCTAACTTTATTTGCGAATCGTAAGAACGATTTTCTAAGTCTAAAAGTCCCTGTATTTGCGCCGTCATGATCGGTGAAACTCTAGACTTGGCAATCGCCCACAGTGCATCATCAGACAACTCTCGTAATGCCTGTAACTCTGCTTCTATATCCACGTTCATACTCCGCACCTCTATAGCCTCAGTATAAGCGAGACGCGACTTTCGTTTGCTTAAACGTCCCATCAGGTTTAACCTTGTGTTCACACAACCTCAAAAACAGACCTCTATACTTCCCGTACAACTCAAACAAGGATTTTAAGCTTATGAAGTTCTCGCGTTTGTTCTTAGTGTTCGCCGCCCTATGCGCCTTTGCGATTGCCCCTCTCCACGCCCAAGAACCCGTCACCATTTCGATGGTGCATATCTTCGGCGCAGAAAACGATGACCGTGGCGGCCTGATTCAAGCCGTCGCTGATGAATTCATGCTCGCCAACCCCGGCATCGCGATTGAACTATCCTCCCCCAGCACCGATTACATCGAATTGTTCAACGGCGCATTGCTGGCCGCCGATCAAGGCCAAGCCCCGACCATCATCCAAGTCGAGGAAGGGCTGACCCAGTTGGCCGTCGACTCCGGCTTCTTCGTCCCGATTGGCGACATCGCCAATCAGGAACAACTCGCCTCACTGGACGACCTCTTGCCGGTTGTCCGCGAGTATTACAGCATCGGCGGCACGCTCTATAGCGTCCCATTCAACGCCTCTAACCCCCTGATGTTCTACAACAAGGGTATGTTCACCGCTGCCGGAATCGACCCCGAAACCCCGCCGACCACCTTTGAAGAAGTCCTTGCCGCCTGTGCCGCCATCATGGCCGCGCCGGAACCCCCCTCGGCCTGCATGAACTTCCCCATTACCGCCTGGTTCCCTGAGCAGTGGATTGCGATGCAGAATGGGTTGATTGCCGACAACGACAATGGTCGCACTGCCCGCGCTACCGCCGTCAACTTCGACTCGCCAGAGATGGCTCGCATCGGTGAGTGGTACAAGGCGATGGACGACGCCGGTTATCTGACCTACAGCGGCACGCCCAATGACTATCAGGGCGAAGGCATCAGCTTCTTGAGCAAGACCACCGCAATCACCATCAACAGCACTGCTGGCGTCTCGCTATTCCAACGCTTCAGCAAGATTCAAAGCGTCGATTTGGGCATCGCCCCGCTACCGACCCCCGGCGCGGACGCGGTCAACGGCGTGACCGTCGGCGGCGCAAGCCTATGGGTGACGGCGGGAAACACGCCAGAACAGACTCAAGCTGCTGTCGATTTCATCTTCTTCCTGACCAATACCGAACACGATATGGCGTGGCATCAGGGGACAGGTTATATCCCGACCCGCATCAGCAGCATTGACGCGCTGACCGCCAGTGGTTGGTTTGACGAGAACCCGGGTTTCGCTATCGCGGTAGCACAACTGCAAGCATCGGCGGGCAATGTTGCCAACGCAGGCGCGATCATGGGGCCATCGGCAGAAGTACGCGGCGTATTGGTTGAGGCGCTCCAGTCAATCATCGACGGTGGCGAAACCCCGGCTGATGCGCTGGCGGCTGCCAAATCCCGTGCAGACGCGATTCTTGCCGATTACAACAGCGTCGTTGGGGAATAACGAGTCGTGAGTCTCAAGTCCTGAGTCCTGAGTGGGGTTAGCCTTATCTCAGGACTCGGGACTCACGACTCATCACTTTTTCTCTCATGGAAGATTCTCCGCGTTTCGAGCGTCTCTGGACGCGCACCGTCCTCGTCGGCGTAGTCGTCCTCAGCGCATACCTGCTCATCACCGAATGGGACGGATTCGTGCGCTTGGCGGCGTGGTTCTGGGCGGGACTCAGCGCCGCGCCGCAATCGCTCTCGAACATCGCCGCGTATTATGCCGCGCTACCGTTCGCCCAATTGCTCCCGTCGCTCATCATCGGAGCGCTGGTCGGAATCGGCATGACATGGCGAACGATTTATCACACCGCGCAGCCGCGCCCGATTTTGACCCTATTAGGCGGCGGGCTGGTCGGGGCATTCAGCGCCCAAATCCTCAGCGCGACGATTCAACACTGTACCTATTTGCCGGAAGTAGCCGCCGCAGAAACGATTGGCGGTTGGGTCATCACTGCCCTGAGCGCCATGATGTTTCTCGTGCCGTATTGGGCGTACCTCAAGCGTGCGCCGGTCAGCCAAGCTGGATATTTTCGTCAGCGTGGATTGGCTTACGCCTTTCTCGCGCCGACGCTAGTGAGCCTGTTCGTATTCTTGTATTACCCCAGCGTCCAGACCATCCTGCTCTCGCTCAACGCCCGCCGATTCCCGATTCGCACCGAGAAATTTGTCTGTCTCGGCAATTACGTCTCGCTGGCGGAAGACGCGATTTATCAATCCAGTTTTGTGACCACCGTCCTGATTACGCTGGCGATTGTCACCCTGAGCTTGGCGATTGCGCTGGGAGTCGCGGTACTGGCGAGCCAAAAAGTGCGCGGCGCGTCAATTTATCGCACCTTTCTAATTTGGCCGTTCGCGCTGTCGCCCGTCGTCACTGGCGTGATTTTTCTCGCGCTATTTCGTGACGGTCAGGCCGGGTTAATCAACTATGTGTTGACCAGCGGATTCGGCGCGGAAGTCAGTTGGCTGCGGACGCCCGACCTCGCCCGCTGGGTGATTGTGATTGCATCGGTCTGGAATATTTTGGGCTTCAACATTTTATTTTATGTCGCCGGATTGCAAGGCGTCCCGCCCGAATTATTAGAAGCCGCCGCCATCGACGGCGCGAATAAGCCGCAGCGATTTTTCAGCATCACTTTCCCACTGCTATCGCCCTATACGTTTTTCCTGCTCATCACCAACGTGACTTACTCGTTTTACGGGATTTACGGCGTGGTTGATGCGCTCACGTCGGGCGG
>DAOTTP010000240.1:0-28935 GCA_034437835.1 Anaerolineae bacterium
TTGTGTGGGCGGTGGCGGCTGTGTGGGTTGCGGGTTTAGGGGGTCTACGGGGTCTACCGGCGTGATTTCGGCGGTGGCGTTCGCGTCTGGCGTCGGCGGCAACGGCTGTGGGCGGAAGACAGGGACGGTGCTGAGGTCGCCGAGGAAGCGGACTAAACCTAATTCCAACAGACTGCGCGAAACCCAACCCCGCCGATTGTTAGCTTCCGCCAAGAACCATTCCCCATTGGGGGTGATGCCGAGGACGCGGGCGGTGTCTCCAACGCCAATACTACCGGTGGTCGCGGACTCGAAACTATCAAGGGCGCGCAGCACGATACCGTCCTCACCCAAGATCAAGAATTGCGGCTCTACGGGGTCAAGGCGGTAATAGTAGGTGGTGGTCGCGTTGCCGATGACTCCGGGCCGCAGTCGCACCAATTGGAGGATGAAACCGGGGTTATTCACTGGCGTGAACGGCAGGGCGTTGACTTCGGTCAAATCGCCCATGTAGACCTCAATAAATGGCACAGCCGCATCCAGACGGAATGACAGCGGCACGATTTTGATTAATTTCAGCGCGGACTCCGGCGTACCGAGGACGGTGAGCGAGGAGGCGCTCAGGGTGCTGGTGGCAGCGATATTATCAGTTGGAACTGGCGTGCGCGACGGGCGTACCGTCGGGGTATGGCTCGGCGTGCGCGTCGGGCGTGATGTGAGCGATGGGCGCGCCGTGATGGTGGGCGGCACGGTGGGCGTATCAGACGGCGGCGGCGTGCTAGACGGCGTGCGACTAGGCGTTGGCGTATAGGATGGGGTATGGGTGGCCGTCGGGAGGCGCGTCGGGGTGTCAGACGGCGTTGGCGTCTCGGTTGGGGTGTCTGTAGGCGCGGGCGTGTGTGACGGTGTACGGCTGGGGCGGCGTGTGGCGGTGTTGAGATGGGTTGGCGAGACTGACGGGATGGGCGTCTCGCTGGGGATGGCGGTCTCCGTCGGCGTGTCGGTCAGGGTCGGCCTTGGCGTCTTGGTGAAGGTGACGGTTTTGGTCGGTGTATGGGATGGCGTTGCCGATTCAATCATCAAGGCTGATTCCGCGCTCGCGCTGGGCGAGATGGCGGCTACTTCTGTCGGGTTACCCGGGGTTGATGTCTCACCCGTCAGCGTATTGACCGAGCCGCGCATGACCAAAAATGCGGCTATCGCCAGCCCCAACAGGCCGACCAAGCCCCAAATCCAAGCGGGGATTCCGGCGCGTTTGGGAGACCGTGTGCTGACGATAATGGCGGTCACATTGTCCGGCGCGCCGCGTTTCAATGTTTCTGCGATGAAATAATGCAGGGCTGCCTCATCTGAACGGGTGTCAAGCGCGGCCTTGAGTTCCGGGTCATGCACGACATCCCACAGACCGTCGCTGCACAACAAGAACACGTCGCCTTCTTCAACCCGAATGTCGCGGAAGATGATGCTCAATTCCAGCGGGTGGCCGATAAAGGCGGTGATGTTCATGTTCCGGCTGGCGATAGCTTGTTCCGGGGTGATTTCACCTCGCTCAAGCTGAGCGGCCAGTACGCTTTGATCTTTGCTGACGACCTCGAAATTATCGCCCCGCTTGCGGTAAACCCGTGAGTCGCCAAGATTGAAGATAATCGCCGAGCCGTCGGGACGGATGACCATCCCGGCGGCAGTTGTGCCGATATACATCATGCCAAATTCGTGGGCGCGTTCGTGAACCGCTTTCTGGGCGGTTTCGATGCCTTTTTGAAGGCGCGCACGCGGGTCGGTTTCCGGGTCATCCATGTCGTAATAGACCCGGAAGATGGCTTCGACGGCGGTCTGGCTGGCGATGTCACCTTTGCCGACGCCGCCCATACCGTCACAGACCAGCGCCATCGCGCCGAGTCGGAACTCGGCCTCACCGGGTTTGGGGAGGTAGAAGCGTAACGAATCTTCATTGCGCTGACGTTTGCCACCGACATCGGTTTGACCGTAGATATTCAGCGGGAATCGAAAACCATCTGTCATGAGGTCTAACCTTTGCGTGTAAAGACTAAGACCGTCGAGCTACCGAGTCGGATGACATCACCCTCACCGAGCGGGATGCGCCCAGTAATCTTCGCGCCATCATTGACGGTTGTCCCGAGGGCGCTACCGTTGTCAATCAATGTCCATATCCCATTATCCAGCACGATTTCGGCGTGGGCGCGTGAGATATTCTTGTCACCGTCAAAATTGGCGCTGTTGTTGCGCGGGCCGCTGCGGCCAATGGTGAATGGGCTGCCCATCAGCGGGAGAACCTTACCATTCATATTGCTATCACCGCTTTCACGCACTTGTAGGAAGGCACTGGCGACGATGGAGGCGTTGGTCTTGTTGATGTCAGACATCCCGCCAAGTGCGGCGTTGGTCTTGTCGGATACCATCGCATTGGGGCGCATGGTCGGCTCATCAAGGTTCGAGCCAGAACTGCTGGGCGGCTTCATCGTGTCTACGAACGACGGCGTGCCGGACGCGGATGAGGCTGGTTTGTTGGTGTTTTGTGGCATGATGATTTGCGCGCCGGTCATGCTGGGCAGCGATGAGGCGGTGGTCTTGTTTTTGTTTTTATCGCGGCGGCTGCCGGATAGTAAGAAGATCAACAGCCCGATTAACGCCAGCACAATCACACCGATTAAGATGCCGACCACGGGGTTCTCGCGGATACGATCTATCAGGCTGGGCGCGGGCGTAGGGGTAGGGGTGGGGACGTTGAGCTTGAAGCTGCGGTCAAAACTCGCCAGCGGTTGGCCTTGTTCGTCTAAGGCCGTGACGACCACTTCAAAATCGCCAGTGGTCAGGTCTAGCGGGATGTTGAACTCAGTAGCGTCGGGCAGGATTTCTTGCTGGTGAATAATCACGCCGCCGCCGTCGTTCAGCACGAGGCGATACAGGGCGATTTGCTCCATGTTCGTGCCATTGAACTGAACGGCCAGCACTTTTTCCGCTGCTCGGTAATCCAGCCCGACAAACTCTAACTGAGTCAGCACCGGCGTCCCTGTGGGGGCGTTGGTGGGGGTCAGGCTAGGGGTGATGGTCGGGGTGATAGACGGGGTGGCCGTCACCGCACGGGGATAGGCGAAGTTCTGGAATTCGTTAGTGGCGACCACGCGCCCGTTGAGATCGGTGGCCTTGAGTCGGAAGGTGTAGCGCGCTTGTGGGATGAGTTTTGCGCCCGAATACTGGATGGGCGTCACGGCGTCCACGAGGATGGTATCGACCAGCACATTATTGGCGTCCAACACCAAGAGTTCGAGGTCGCCCATCTGATTGCCGTTTTCCAACGTCAGACGGATTTCCAACAAATCGTTGGCTACGTCGTAGCCGATGGCGTCAATGTCGGCGGTGAACACAACCGCTGTCGCGGTGGGAGACGGTTCTGGCGTATTGGTTGGGATGGGGGTTGGCGTGCGCGCCGGGTCGTATGTGAAGTTTTGTTCAACCCGGTTCAGGCTTTGATTGGCGGCATTGAAGGCCTCGACGCGCACGGTATATTGTTCATCGGGGATCAGGCCGATATCACGGGCGATGAACTCGACACTTTGAATCAGTTCGGCGCGGTCTTGGCTAACCTTATTGAAACCGCGCCCGTCGATGATGTCGATTCGCACGCGGGCGACTTGTTCAGACTCGGTATACACGATGTCTAGTCTTATCGCATCGGTCTCAGCGTTGTATTGAATCGACTGCACGTTGACGCCGACATCCACCAGTGTCGGGATGGGCGTCTCGGTGGGGATGAGGGTTGCTGTCGGCAGCGGGGTCGGGGTTGGGCGCAGCACGCTCAGTTCGTCGTCCGTTTCGATGTTCTCACCGTTGAAGCGGATGGCTACCACATCAATACGGATGCGGCCATCGGGCAGCCCGGCCATGCTGAAAGTGATCGGCTCGGGGTCTGGGCCGCCATTAACGATGAATTCGCCGATGCTGCTGCCGCTGGGGTCGCTGACGAAAACGCTGTAGCGCGTGATTTGGTCAAGGTTTTCACCGCCGAGTTGCAGCGTCACCATTTCGGTAGCGCGGTCAAACGCCTTGCCTGTGAAGCGGATAATCGGCTCGGCAACCGGGGTGGGGGTGGCCGGGGTACATTGTAAATCGGTGGTGAAATTAAATGTATCGGAAAGCTGTGGCGAGTTAAACCCGGCGCCAGCCAGCAACGTGGCGGTATATTGCCCGCGTGGTAGGCAGAAATCTGCCAGCGCAACGCGCTGATTGTTTAAGCCGTCCACGATCACTTGGAACAGGCTGGACAATTCACTCAATGCGCCGATGGCGGCAAAACCTTTGCTGCTTTCAGCCATGCTACGCAACGATGCTTCATCAATGGCAACCGCGCCGCGCAAGCCCACCGCGTTAATCGCAACCGGGTTGTTAATGTTGGTAGCTTTGGTGATGACTTCGTTCAGAGTATGGGTGCTGCACGTATCGCCGCGCCCAGCCGTCAGTTCGTCGCGCCCGTCAGTGAATAATAAGACGGTACGGCGTGCGGGCAGTTCAGCTTGTACAGCGCGGTCTATCGCGGCGAATGTCGCATCGAACAAGCACGTCCCGGCGTTGGCGTCGCTGGGGCGGGCGGGCTGATAAGTCCCGATCAGGTTGATGACGCTGTTTTTGTCGCGGCTGAACTCCGTCGCGCTGGAAATGACTTTGTTGAACACAATCAGCGAGAACTGTGTGCCATCGGGCAGGGCGTTGACGGCTTCAATCGCGGCGCGGCGCATATCGTTGGCGCTGGCTTGCATACTGCCGCTGGCGTCCAAGACGATCACCACGAACAGCGGCGTATTGGGTTCCTCGACGCGGGCTTCTTGCGTCAGGTTGATGTCGTTGCCGCTGACGACGATGGTGGCATCGTCACCGCCGGTATCAGCGGGCATGGGCCGGCCAGCCCCGTCTGCGAATGTGAAGTACAGCCCTAGTTCACTGACCTCATTTTGTCCCTCGGTCACTTCGGCATAACTGACGACCAGTTGAGCCGGTAATTCATCTTGCGCGCTGATCAAGGTGCTGATGAGAGCCATAAAAACTAATGTCAAGCCGATACGAATGGAGCGCAGCACGGGACTTTCCCCCCAATGATGGAAGTTATCAAGCAGTTTATCCCTGATAGTATAGACTACTTAAAAAAACACGGCAATCAACCCGATACAATAGATCATGCTGAGTCCTGAGTCCTGAGTGCTGAGTAGGGACATGAGACGCAATATCGGTTAACTTTTAGGGAAGAATTTACCTCGTATCCACCAGAGAAATGGATGATAAAGCTATGGAAAATCGTTGGGATGAGGCAGATGCGGCGGGTTTTTCGGGTGACATCGGTCAGTTAATCTATGTTTCGCGCCTGTTGGGGCAAGATTTTGACCTGACACAATATGGCGGCGGCAATACCTCGGTCAAAGTGACTGAGACCGATTTGTTTGGGCATCCGCAAGCCCGCTTATACGTCAAAGGTAGCGGCTATGACCTCGCTACCATCACCGAGGCCGGTTTTTCGCCGTTGGTGCTGGCTGACATCGCCCGGTTGGTCACACTGCCCAGCATGCCCGACAGTGAGATGATGAATGCTATGGGGAGCGGGCGCATCCGCGCCGATGCGCCGTTGCCGTCGGTGGAGACCATCTTGCACGCGGTTTTGCCGTATAAATACGTGCTGCACGGTCATGTGATGTCGATCATGTCGTTGTCCGGCGCGGCGGACGGGGAGGCCGACTTCGGGCGACTCTACGGGAAATCACTGGTGCTTGTACCCTACATCATGCCCGGATTCAAGCTGGCGCGACTGGGCTATCACTGTTGGTTAGACGCGCTATCGGCGCGACCCGCTGCCGGGGGTATTCTGCCAGCCGATACCGAGGGCGTGATTGGGATGGTGTGGCTCAAGCACGGCCTCGTGTCATGGGGTGATACGGCGCGGGAGGCTTATGACCGGTTCATCGCACTGGCGACTCAAGCCGAGGCACAGCTTAACCGCCGGGCGCTGCCACCTGTCTCACAGTTGCCCGCTCCGACTCACGTTGAGCGCCGGGAAGTCGCAGCACTGCGCCAGAGTATCAGCCAAGTTGCGGGATTCCCGATGATTATGCGCCGCAGCGTGGACGCTCAAGCCAACCGGTTCGCCAGTCATACCCAAGTCGCGGATTGGTCACAACGCGGCACGATGACGCCCGACCATGTGATTCGCACGAAGCGCATCCCGATGTTGGGGCGCGATGTGGCGGGTTATGTCGCGGAATATCGGGCGTATTTTGAGCGCAACGCCCCGCGCAACGCCGACCCGCTGACGATGCTTGACCCCGCGCCGAGGGTTGTGCTTGACCCGCTGTTGGGGTTAGTCAGCGTCGGGCGGACGGGTAAAGAGGCGGGTGTGGCCTGTGCAATTTATGAGCGCACGGTTGAGGCCATCTTGCGCGCCGAATCCGCCGGCGGATGGCAGCCACCCAGCGAGGCTGATTTATTTGATGTTGAGTATTGGGAATTGGAGCAAGCGCGTCTGCGCCGTAACACGCCGCAAAAACCGTTTACTGGCGAAATCGCGCTGGTGACGGGCGCGGCGTCTGGGATTGGCAAGGCCTGTGCTGACGCGCTGCGGACGAACGGGGCGGTGGTGGTCGGGCTGGACATCAACCCGACGGTGATTGACCTGTTTAGCGGGGATGACGCACTCGGCCTCGTTTGTGATTTAACCGATGAGGCCGCGCTGTCCGAGGCGCTGGAGGCGGCGGTCAACCGATTCGGCGGCCTCGATATGTTGGTCTTAAATGCGGGCATTTTCCCGGCCAGCGCGCCGATTGCCAGCTTAACGCTTGCGATGTGGCGGCAGACGATGGGCATTAATCTTGACGCCAATCTGATTTTGATGCGCGAGGCGCACCCACTGTTGGCGCTGTCACCACGCGGCGGACGAGTCGTCATCATCGGCTCGAAGAATGTGCCTGCGCCGGGGCCGGGGGCGGCGGCCTATTCTGCGTCGAAGGCGGCGCTGAATCAATTGGCACGGGTGGCGGCGTTAGAATGGGGGAAAGACCGGATTCGCGTCAACAGCGTACATCCTAATCAGGTTTTTGATACGGCGCTGTGGACAGAGGAGGTCATCAATGCACGCGCCAAGCATTACGGCCTGACGGTAGACGAGTATAAGACCAACAACGTTTTGCGCGCCGAAGTGACCCGTCTTGATGTGGCCGCCGCTGCCGTGGCCTTGCTGGGCGATGCTTTTCGTGTCACAACTGGGGCGCAAGTGGCGGTGGACGGGGGTAACGAACGTGTTATATAAGCGTCACGTTGCTTGCGATGTATCTTCTGATGGGCTATGCTATGAAGCAGTCGGCTCATCGGCATGTATTACCGTGGTGGTGGCGGACTGTTTTGCAAAGGTATGTTCATATCGCTGGAGGAGTGAAGTATGCGCCGTAAATTAGTGTTAGTGCTGGTATTCGTGTTGGCGTTGGTCAGCACGGGTGCGTTCGCGCAGGGTGAACAGGTCACGCTGCGGGTGACATGGTATGACGACGGGAACGAAGGCGCGGTTTTGCGCGGCATTTTAGATCAATTTGAAGCCAATAACCCTGACATTAAGGTTGAACTCGACACGGTGGCGTATAACGTCATCCTAGAGCAAATCCCGCAGCAGGTTCAAGCCGGTGAAGCGCCGGACTTACTGCGCCTGACCAATTTCCTCGGTCTGCGCGGCTATTATCTGGATGTGACCCCGTACTTGACCGACGCGGAAGTTTATGAGAGTTACTTCCCTGCGGGCGTCCTGAACGCTTTCCGCCTTGACGGGGAAGAAGGTCTGTTCGGGCTGCCGCTTCAGACCACGGTCAGCGGCCTCTACGCCAATGCCACACTGTTTGAGCAAGCCGGTATCGAGATGCCGACAGTGGATGACGGTTGGGATACTTGGATTGAAGCGGCCACCGAAGCAGCTGCTGTCACCGAGACGCCGTATGCTATCGCTTTTGACCGCGCCGGTCATCGTTTTGTCGGCCCAGCCATCAGCGAAGGCGCGTCGTTCGTCAATGAGGACGGCACGCTGACCATTGATCAGCCCGGTTTCCGCTTGATGGCCGAACGCTTGAAGGCGTGGCACGAGGCGGGCATCATCCCGGTTGAAGTCTGGTTGGGCGCGGGCGGCAGCTATGCTCCGGCAGCCGACTATTTCATTAGTGGTCAGGCCGTGTTGTACATGGCCGGATCGTGGCAGATTAACAATTTTGCCAGCAATATCACCGATACTTTTGACTGGGTGGCGATTGGCAACCCTGCGGGCGCAGAGGCGGCTTCTGGGATGCCCGGCGGCGCGGCGCTGATGGCGATGGCCGCCACCGAACACCCGGAAGAAGTCGCCCGTTTGTTGGAGTATCTGGCGACCCCGGAAGTCTACGCGCAATTCACCGCCGAGACGCTGTTCCTGCCCGGACACCTCGGTCTGCCTGAATTTGAGTATGTCACCGACAACGAAGACGCTAAGGCCGCGCTGAACGTGTTCGCCGCCGAAGTGCCGAAGATTGCTGAAGCCGCTTACGCGCTGAACTTCTACCCGAAGTTCTTTGATGCCTTCAATGTCCCGACCCGTGAACGCCTGACCCAATATCTGGCCGGTGAACTGACCTTGGACGAGGCGATTGAGCGTATCCAGCAAGACGCCGACACCGCGATTGCGCCAGCGTCGTAGACCTTTCTCACCCCTAGCCCCTCTCTGTACATTACCCGCAAGTTTATGAGAGAGATTCGGGACGACCCATCAGCCCTCACCCCTAGCCCCTCTCCCTCATGGAGAGGGGAATCTAGGTTAGACGACTAACATCGTTTGAGGGAGAAAGAGAATCTGGCTCAACAAAGCGGATTATTTTGAGTCGGAACGACTCCCCTTCCCCCCTTGTGGGGGAAGGGGCTGGGGGGATGAGGGGGCTACACGCCATACCCGCTAATCTCATCATATCCGCATTATCCACCCCTAAAAAGATGTGGGTAATGGTTAGCCATGAGGGAGAAGGGCGGGGGATGAGGGCTATGATGCCGCACCTAAACGCGCTGGTCACAAAATGGCGAAGGTATTCAGCCTCTAGTGATGGATTAATGCGCCTTCTGCGACCACTGATTCAATGGGCGAATCTCAATCGAGCCATATTTGGCGGTGGGGATTTTTTCCGCCCAGCTAATCGCCTCGTCAAGGTCTTTGCAGTCCAACAGATAATAGCCGCCCAATTGCTCGTGAGTCTCCGCGAACGGGCCGTCGGTGGTCAGGGTCTTGCCCTCACGGACGCGCACCGTGGTCGCGTCGGTGACAGAACTCAAGCCGTCGTTCGCCAACAACACCCCAGCGGCTTTGGCCTCCATCCCAAACCCATACCATGCCTGCGCGACGGCTTGTTGTTCTTCTTTGGTTTGAGGGATTTTGGCTTCATCGGCATACATCAAAATCATGTACTTCATGGGGTATTCTCCTTAGATTGGGCTGGTTGTCCGGCTGTTTTGCCTTTCTATAAAGACGTCGCACACGCAGTCATCAAAATGACAGGTACGCGGGCGCTCTCATCATCTGCTTAGAAATGGTGATCCAGCGGGACGACGAACTCGATTTTCGTCCCCTCCCCTGCGCGGCTGGTGATATGCACGCGGGCGTCGTGTAGCTTGGCGATGGCGTCCACAATCGCCAGCCCCGCGCCCACCCCTTGGTCTTCGGTGGTGTGCCGGTCAATCTGATAAAAAGCCGCGCCGATTTTCGCCAATTGATTGGCCGCGATGCCGCGCCCCGCATCTTGCACACTGAGGGTGATGTGGCCGTCTTTTTGTCGGGCGTGCAAGGCGATGATGCTGCCCTCCGGCGAAAATTTGATGGCGTTGTCAATCATCTCTCGCAAGGCAATCACCAGCGACTCGGTATCGCCCGTGAAGCGCGGCATATCGGGTTCAACCTGTATATCAAAGGTGTACTGGGTGCGGTCACGGGTCACGCTGTCTAAGGCTTCAATAAAGAGCGTGCGCGGGTCTTCGACGCGGCGCATCCGCCACGCCAGCGCCGTGTCGCCTTCCCCATGTTGGAGTTCCGCCAGCAAAATAAAATTCTCAATCAGCCGCCGCAGACGTTGTGCGCCCGTGCTGACCGTCGCCAGAAAATCCATCAGTTGGTCTTGGGTCATAGAAGGGGTCTGGTCATAGCCTTTGACCATGTTGGCGTAGGCCACAATCAGCGTCAGCGGCGTGCGGAACTCATGGTTGAGCAACTTGAGGATTTCGCGCTTCAAGTCTTGCACGCGGTTGGCCTGCGCCCGCGCCAACATGCGGTGACGGCGCAACCGCGCCTCGACCACTTTCAGGAAGTCGTCAATCTCGAACGGTTTGGGGATATATTCATCCGCGCCCAACATCTTGCCCAAGACCATATCTTGCGGGTTATCGCGGGCGGTCAAGAAGGTGAACGGGATATGCACCCAGCCTTCCTCGGCGCGGATTCGGCGCAGCAGTTCAAAGCCATCCATACGCGGCATCATGATGTCCGCGATAATCATGTCTGGCGGGCTGGGCATCTGCCCCAGCGCGTCCAATGCCTCTTGACCGTCGCGTGCTTTGACGATGCTATAGCCCTCCGCCGAGAGGATTTCGTTAAGGACATCCATCATGCTCTCGTCATCTTCGACGATGAGTAATGTCCCATAATGTGAGGAATCGGGAGAGGGCATGGTGCGGCCTAACCTTGTATGCGGTGTAGTGCCAATAAATCGGATAGGACTGCGAATCCGGTTTGAATGCTGCCCGCGCCCGCGCCAACCAATGTGATGTCGCCCATCAGGTCGGTGCTGAAGGTCACGGCGTTCTGTGTGCCGCCCACGCCCGCCAGCGGGTGATTGCGCGGGATTTTGACCGCTTGGACGCTTGCGCCGTCTGGGGTGGCCTCTGCGATCAGTTTCCAGCGCATCCCTTCGGTGGCGGCTTGAGCGATGTCCGCCGGGGTCAGTTTGCTGATTCCCGATACCGGCATTTCGGACAGTTTGGGGGCGTGACCGAACAAGGCGTTGCTCAAGATGAGCAGTTTTCCGGCGGCGTCCCAACCATCGACATCCCCGGCGGGGTCGGCCTCAGCATAGCCCAGCCGTTGCGCCTCTGCCAGCACATCGTCATACTCGCGCTCTTCTTCCATCTGCGTGAGCATGTAATTAGTCGTGCCGTTGATGATTCCGCGTACCTTGCTGATCGTGCAGCCCGCCAGCGCTTCCATCCCCAGCCGGATTGAGGGCGTCCCAGCCATGACCGTCGCCTCGAACAATACCCGCCGCTTATGCTTGGCCGCCTCAGACATCAACGTGCCATAGGCCAGCGCAACAGGGCCTTTGTTGGCGAGGACGACGTGCTTACCGTGGGCGAGCGCGGTAGTACACGTATCGAGCGCGGGTTGGGCGGTGTCGAGGTTGGTCGGGCTGACCTCTACCAATACGTCGATATGCGGGCTGGCCGCGATTTGGGCGGCGTCGGCTAACCGGTCTAGCCCGGGCGAGTCGGGGTAGAAGGCCAACCCCCCGGCTTCTATCGCAATCAATAACCCATCAGGTGAGAGGCCGTCTGGGTGTAAGAGCGACCCGCGTGAGCGCGTCATCACGGCGGTAATCACCGGCGCGAAGCCATATTTTTCCTTCAACTCGGCGGATTTATCGCGTAGGATGGCGACCAACCCCTGACCGACGCTGCCGAACCCGATAATGCCTATCTTCATATCCTGACCCCTTGTTGGTTGAATTTTTGCGCGATAATAGGGACAATTGAAATCATTATCGCACACCACGCACTAGATTTTGCTGTTTATGTCGGTTTGTGATACCCGTTTTGAGCAATAACTTATAGGGAATTAGCCGCTGTGGATGCCTCGACGCCCCCCAAAAACGCACGCTTAGAAACCATTTCGATTCTGACGGCATGGCAAGATGGGACGCTCTCTTACCCTGATGCCATCGCCAAATTGAATGAACTCAAAGCGCAAGCGGTGGCGACCAATCGCCCAGAAGACCAAGCCTATGCCGAACTGCGGCGCGGGGTAATTGAAGGCTACCGTGGAAACTATACCGCCAGCATCGACTATTTTGAACGGGCGCGCGATTTTTTCTTGCAAGCAGGCAGCCGCCCACAGGTGCTGACCTGTAACATCAACATCGGTGAGACCTATCGCCTCAAAGGTAATTTTAGCCGCGCACGTCAATATTTTCGACTGGGATACGAAGTCGCGCTAGAACAAGGTAATCGCGAGATGCAGGTGCTGGCACGCACCAACGAGGCTCAGATGTTGCTGAGTCAGGGGCATACCGACCAAGCTGAGGCGATGCTGCTGGAATGTTATGCGCTCTCGGAAGAAACATATACAGTCCAGTACCCGGAACAGACCGAGCAAATGGCGCGTCGTGCATGGTTAGACCAACGGGTAGACATCATGCAGGCGCTCACCCAGATTTATCTGGAACACAGCAAGACTGATGAGGCATGGCGTTTTGCCCAAGAAGCCTATACAGTGGCAAAGCTCATTGACGCACCACTGGCGCAAGGGTTTGCCAGCCGCGCCATCGCCCAGACCCTCACTCTATTGGGCAGCGCCGAACAGACCGGCTTGAATCCCGACCCGGATTTTCATTTTTTGCAGGCCATCCAGCACTTCAAAGACATCAACGCCGAAGGTGAAATCGCCCGGACGCTGTTCATGCAAGGGCGCAATCTCGCCCGCCGTTCGCGCAATACGATGGCCGCCCGCAAGCTGCACCAAGCCATCGCCATTTTCAGCAAACTGGGGATGGTGGACGATGCGGCCAAAGCCGCTGAAGAACAACTCAACCTTTTGTAGCCGAGGTTCACAGCATGACCGCTTCACCGTCTGAACCGTTTATTTCGCCGCACGTCCAAACCGAAACCGCCGCGATCATCAGCGCGTGGGAAGAAGGCCAGACCTCCTACGAGGTGGTTATGGCGCGTTTCAAGGCCATGATGGCTGACGCCGTGGCAGACCATAATTCCAATGACCAAGGCCAGATCGAGTATCGTTGGGCGATGATTGAGGGCTATCGCGGCAGTTACGACGCCAGCATTCAGCATTTCGAACGCTCCCGCGACTTTTTCATCGCCGGAGGGATGCGCCGCCGCGTCATCGCGTGCCATTTGAATATCGGGGAGACCTATCGCCTCAAGGGGAATTTCACCCGCGCCCGTCAATATTTCCGCATCGGGTATGAGGCCGCGCTGGAATTGGGACACCGCGAGATGCAAGTCACCTGTCGCATCAACGAAGCGCAGATGTTGGTCAGCCTCGGGTATATGGAACAGGCCGAGGCCACGCTGTTGGAGTGCTATACATTATCAAATGACCCCTTCCCCACCGATTCTGACCGTGACCCAGAGCGCGTCGAACGCGGACGCCTGTCGCATATCGTGGACATCACCAAAACACTGACCACCATCTATGTCAGCCGCCACCAAGGGGATGAGGCGTGGCGGTATGCGTTGGAAGCGCACCTGATCGCCCATACCTTGCGAATTACGCTCTTGATGGGGTTCGCTGACCGTGCGATGGGCCAGGCCGTCAGCCTCAACCCTGACCGCCGCGAAGATGGTGTGAATCCCGACCCGGATTTTTACTTTCAGCAGTCGATTCAACACTTCAAAGAGGTCAACGCCGAGGCCGAAATCGCCCGCACGTTGCTGGCGCAAGGGCGTAGCCTGATTGGGCGCGGCAAGCGTACCCAAGCCGGGCGCAAGTTGAATCAGGCCATCGCCATCTTCGGCGGCCTCAACCTGATTGATGAAGCCTCTCGCGCCGCCGAAGAACAATTGAAGTTGCTCTAGGCGTCATCCAGCGTCATAGGGTAATCGTCACTGCCACACATGCCTGATGGTTTGTACAATTAGGCCTTATGGGGAATGAATTGCAGTCTCACCAATCCGTCACCGAGGTTTAAGACCCCCGTCTAATGGAGAATCTGAATAGAACTGGCATAATGCACATTATCGGGAATTTTCGTAGATACCGTCTTGACTGTCAAGAGATCAAGGAAGATGAAACAGCAAATTGAGGGTCGAAGGGACGTTTCGATTCAAGCCCCCTGATGAAGGAGACTATAAGGCGAGAATCTCGAAAGAACAGCCGGCTTTAGTCGGCTTCAAAATGGTAGCCGGAGGCTTCAGCCTCTGGCGGCACAAGCGACATGCAAGACATAGGCTTAACTTGGTGTATATGGGGCGAGGCTTGCCCGCCCGCTATTTGAGATGACACAAACGATGGTTGTAATCATGCCGTTTTTGTTTCGATTCTCCATAATGTACTGCAAAACCCACTAAAGTGGGTTGCTTGGATTAGGGCAAACGCATCAAATTAGATGTCACCTTTAGTATCGTAGACGGGCGAGCAAGCTTCGCCCCTACAGGACATCCGGCGACGCGGTTCTGAACACACATCATCAGAAATTTTGTAGGGGACGGGCTTGCCGTCCCGCCGATTATCCTTCTGCGCTCATCGCTGAGGGGTAAGCAGCTCATCATTTGAAATTTGATGCGTTTGTCCTGTTGCTTGGGTCAAGAGTCGGGGCAAAAGAGTCCCTTTAGTGGACTTTTTTTCCCTAGACCGGCACTTTAGTGCTGGGCGGCGGATGAGTCTAGGGATTATCTATAGGCAAATTTCATTTCATACGGCTAATGTGAAATGATTGGATATATCGTGAAACCGCCGCCGAGGGTTAAAACCCCCGTCTAATGCACTGCAAAACCCACTTAACGTGGGTTGCTTGGGTCAAGAGTCGGGGCAAAAGAGTCCCTTTAGTGGACTTTTTTTCCCTAGACCGGCACTTTAGTGCCGGGCGGCGGATGAGTCTAGGGATTATCTATAGGCAAATTTCATTTCACATTAGCCGTATGATGTTGTTTCTCAGGACTCATCACTGGAGTTGATATGACTCGTTCCGTCCACTGGGATTTGCCCGACCTCGAAACGTCCGAACTCGCCTATGGATTGGCGAAGGCCACTTATCAGGCCTATCGCCGCCGCATCATTGACGCCACCATCGGCGGCAAACTGACCGTATTTGAGAAAGTCGATTATGAGTCGTTATTCTGATAAATCCCCATACCCCCCTCGCTCCTTGTGGGAGAGGGGGGGCAGGGGGGTGAGGGGTTTCGTCCTATTAAGTTTAGCCCTCCTCTCCCTCGGTATGGCCGCCCTTGCCGCGCCGCCCGTCACCCCACAACCCGCCCCCTTGAGCGCGACGGCGGGCTGGTCATGCGATGATTTCCCGTGTGAAAACGACCTCTACGGCTGGCTGCAACGTATCGGAGTCCCGCCCGGATTCGCCGTAGAACTCGCGGGCAAATTCCCCGGCCAACCCATGCAAATCGCGTTCGGCGCGGATGGTCGGCTATATGCGACGGTGCTGGAAAACGGCACGCGCAACGGCGCGGTCTATGCCCTCAACGCGGATGGCACGGCGGAAAAATTCTCACAGGCGTTTGTGTCGCCCGTCGGCTTGGCCTTCCAACCGGATACCGGCGCGATGTTCGTCACCTCACGCTTGAACGATATGCAAGGCGGCGCACTCTGGCGGATTGACCCAATCAGCGGCGAAACCTCGCTCGTGCGCGGGGATTTGCCGTGCTGCCGCACCATGATTGACCAGCAGCCAGAAGGGCTGGCGTTCGGCGCGGACGGTTATCTGTATATGGGCGTCGGGGCGTTGACCGATAGGGGCGAGCCGACAGAGCCTGAACGCTATCGGTTCGCCACGCCGCAACCGTTCGAGGCGTCGATTTTGCGAATCGACCCCGCAACCGGCGAGGCCGAAATTTACGCGGGCGGCCTGCGCGACCCGTATGACATCGCGTTTGACCTTGCCGGGGTGATGTATGCCACAGACAACGGGACAGCCGACGGGCTTGGCGATAGGGTGCTGCAAATCACTCAGGGGGCGCACTATAGCTGGCCGTTTTATCGGAGTCGCGGCTGCGACGATTGCCCGCCCACCGATTATAGTCTCCCGATTCAGCCCGATTTGCTGCCGCTGCCGTCGTTCACATTGCCACGCGGTTTGACCGTCTATCAGGGCGAAAATTTCCCAGCCAATTATGTCGGCTCGGTATTTGTGGCCTTCTGGAATGGCGTCCCCGGCGGTCAGCGCGTCGTGCGGATTGAGCCGGGGAGTCTGCCCACCGACCCCGATAAACTCGCGTCGGTCACGCCAGAGCCGTTCGTCACCGGATTGATTCGCCCGGTAGATGTGGCCGTCTCGCCGGATGGCGCGTTGCTGGTGGCGGACTTCATCTATGGACAGATCTGGCGCGTGGTCTGGACGGGCGACCTCCCGACTCCGACCCCCGCGCCGGTTCTGTTTGCCACCAACACCCCGCAGCCGTAAAAATTTCCGCCCTTTCGTAGGGACACGCCACTGCCGTGTCCGCTGTAATGGGTTTATTCTGCGTTAAACGACGCCCGTAACAGACCTGTTATGGGGTGTCCCGTCATTACCGCACGCGCCAAACCGTCTCATCCACCCCTGAGAGGTGATTCTCGTAACGTGCCAGCGTGAATAACCAATCGGATAGGCGGTTGAGGTAGATGAGCGCCTCTGGATTGATGTCAGCGTCCTCACCCAACGCGACGGTCAGACGTTCGGCGCGGCGACAGACCGTCCGCCCGACGTGAATCTGCGCGGCGGCGGGCGTCCCCCCCGGTAGGACGAAATTCTTTAGCTCAGGAATCTGCGCCGTCATCGAGTCGATGCTGGACTCCAACCACGCGACCTGTTCCGGCGTGACGCGAATCACCCACGCGGCATTGGCGTCTAGCGGTGTAGACAAATCCGCGCCGAGATGGAATAGCGCGTTCTGGACGTGTTCAAGGTCGGCATCCACCGCCGCCGCCGGTTTGAGCGCCCGCGCCAACCCCAAAATGCTGTTTAGTTCATCAACAGTGCCATAGGCTTCGACGCGCAGGTGCGTTTTTTTGACGCGCCCCCCGGCAAACAGGCCGGTTGTGCCGTCGTCGCCAGTGCGAGTATAGATTTTCATGCCAATCCCTTCATCGGGCGCACACACGGGTGCGCCCCCCTACAAAACCCTATTGGGGGTATTTTAACAACCATCCAACAATTTCGTAATTGGACATCCGACGCGGGGCGGGGTATTGTTTAGGGATTCAATATTCTGATGGACGCGCCGTGTATCAGCGCGCAAGGCAAAAGAACAGAGGGTAATATGCGGCGTTTGGGTCGATATTTCTGGCGGTTTATGGTGATATTCTCGTTTATCGTGAATATTGTGCTGCTCGTGGTGGTCGCAGTGCTGCTCCTGACATTATTCGACATCAAGCGCAACATCGCGCAACCGTTGGTCGGCGGATTATATAGCGCCTTCGTCGGGTTAGAGGACGCCACCATCGACTGGACAATCCCGGTACGCGCCAACATCCCGGTCAACCTCGATATCCCCCTCAAGCAAAACACAATCGTCACGCTGACGCAAGCCGTCCCCTTGACGGTCATCGCGCAAATCAGCGCCCCCGCCCTGCAACTCAGCAATGCGCGGGTACAGTTGGAATTGCCGGTTGGCTTAGAACTGCCCGTCTCGCTGGATTTGAACGTGTTGGTGGATGATACCTTGCCCGTCTCGCTGGATGTGCGGGCGGTCATCCCGTTGCAAGAGACTCAGCTTTACGATGTCGCCCAGAGCTTGCAACTGCTGTTCGAGCCGTTGGCCCTCGGCCTGTATAACTTGCCGGAGGACTGGGGCGGCGCGTTCGGATTGGTCGGTGACGTCATGGGCGGCAAGGCCAACCTCCTCGCGCCGAATGCCTATAGCGTACAGCCGTGGCCGGGTTTCAGCCGTTCAGCGGGCTATAACTATCCGATGGAACTGATGACCGCGCCCATCCCGTCTGACAATTTGGCGGTGAATATCGGCATCGTCCCGTTAGGCGGTATCCCGCTACTAGACGAGCAAGTGCGCCCAGAACTCTACCAGAACGGCATGGGGCCGCTGGAATTCAACGCGCAGGCGGCGGCACAATCTGGCGTGCCTTCGACCTATTACGACGGCACATACCCAGACTTCCGCCGCGCCGTATTGACCCAAGCGCCGATGATGACCATGACCCCGACGCCGCTGCCGCCGGGGGTTGATCCCGCCGACCTCGGCATTTTGCCCACCCCGACGCCCTGATAAAGGTGGAGGGATATGCTGACTGAAACATCAACCGAGGGCGCGAAACAGCCCAGCGTCAAGGGTTTGACCTTCACCCGCGCCCTCGGTTTCATCTTCCCATTACTGGCCTTGCTCCTGTTGATTAGGCCGCAAGATGACGCCGATTTATGGTGGCACATCCGCAGCGGTCAAGTCATGAGTCAGACCGGCGATGTCATCCGCGCCGACCCGTTCAGCTTCACGAAAGCGGGGGTATTCCGCACCCACCACGAATGGCTGTCCGAGCCGGTCATGGCGTGGCTATACGACACATTCGGTCACACCGGCAATATCTTGTGGGTGATGTTATACGTCCCGCTGACGGTCTGGCTGGCTTTCCGGCTTGGGGAGGGGAATCTAGTTGCGCGGGCGCTCATCCTGATTGCCGGATGCGCCGCCGCCTCGATTTCGTGGACGGCGCGTACTCATCTGGTCATGCCGCTGTTCGGCTTGTTGATATACGGCGTGACTGTGCGTTGGCGGGCGCGGCTATGGCTCATCCCCTTGATTGTCCTCGCGTGGGTGAATTTACACGGCAGTTGGATGGTCGCTTACCTGATTGCGGGCGCGGCGGGCGCGGGTGAACTCTGGCAGATTGCGCGTAAAACCGGCGGCGACCCAGCTTATTTGCGCCGCCTGATTTTCTGGTGCGCCATCAGCCTTCCGATGCTGTTGCTCAATCCTTATGGGTTCGACCAACTTTACGCGCTGATTGATACCGCGAAAATGGCCGCCCTCCCGTATATCGAGGATTGGAAGCCGCCGGTTTTCACCAACCCGCAATACATCCCGTTCGCGCTGATGCTCATCATTTGCGCCGCGACGCTCGTCTTCGCCCGACGCCATATCTCCCCAGCGCGAGTGTTCATCGTGCTTGGCCTGAGCGCTTGGGCGCTGACGACGGGGCGGGTGGTCGCGTTGCACGGGCTGGTCACGGCGGTGATTTGCGGCGATGCGCTGGCAGCATGGTTAGAGGCACGCGGCAGCCTCAAACCCATCAAGCAAGAAGTCTCGCCCAGCCAGACGCGCTTACGGGTCATCTTGATTGGGGTCTTGGCGCTGGCGGTGATCGGGCGCTTCATCCAACAAACCCAGCCAGAAGTCATCCGGGCGACCCTGAGCAAAACCATGCCGCTAGAGGCGGTGGACTATCTGCTAGAAGCCCGCCCGCCGCATAATATCTTCAACGAATATAATTGGGGCGGCTACCTCATCTTGTACGCGCCAGAATATCCGGTTTTCATGGATGGGCGTGCCGACCTGTACGACGAGTTTTTCACCCCCTATTTCGATGTCGTCAACGTCAGAGGCGATTGGCGCGGCACGCTTGACCAATGGGACGTGCGGACAATTTTGACCTATGCCGATGGCTCACTATCTAGCGTGTTGAAAACCGAACCCGGTTGGACGCTCGCCCATCAAGACGCGCTGGCCGTCGTCTATACCCGCCCATGATGGAGTTCAATACCCTATGCCAAAACTGACGCTAGAGCGTGTGCTGGTGGTCGCGGCCTTCTTGCTGGCCGCCCTGATGGTCATCCAGCCGCAAGCCTCCGACCCCGATTTATACTGGCATCTCCGCAGCGGTGAGGTCATGCTCGACAGCGGCAGAGTCATCACCGGCGATGTGTTCAGCCATACCTTAACCGGCGTGCTGCGCCCGCATCACGAGTGGTTGAGTGAAATTATCCTGATTGGGATGTATCGGGCGCTGGGTGATTATGGCCTGACGTTGTTGGCGGCGATTTTTTCGCTGACGGCGCTCGTGTTGATGTTCCGCATCACCCCCGGCGCATTGACGGTGCGGCTGTTGTTGATGTTGGTCGCCGCCCATGCCACGGGCGCTACCGCGATGGCGCGTCCGCAAGCGTGGATGGTGATTTTCACGCTGGTCTTGGTCGGGATGGTGCTGCGCCGCAAACCGAGTCTGCGTTGGATTCCGGTCATGATGTTGGCATGGGGAAACCTGCACGGCGGCTGGGTGACGGGTTATATCGTGTTGGGCGCGGCGGTGGTCGCAGAGGCCGTCAAAATCGCCCTCAAGCGCGGCGGGGATGTGGCTTGGCTACGCGGCCTAATCCTGTGGTCACTGATCGGCGTATTGGCGCTGATGGTCAACCCGTATGGCGTTGAACAATTGCTCGTGCCGCTGGACACGCTGACTCAGGCCGCCCGCCCGTTCATCGCTGAATGGCTGCCGCCCAATCTGTTGAATATCAGCTACGCCGGATTCACGCTTTTATTACTGCTGGGCGTGAGCGTCTTGCTCACCCAATGGCGGCGGCTGAGTCTCTTGGAGGCGTTGCTCTTGGTCGGATTCGGCGTCTGGGCGCTGACCGCCTCGCGGGTGGTGCTGTTATATACCTTCGTCGCGCCGGTCATCCTCGCGCCGTATCTGTCAGAAATCATCGCGCAATCCGCCCCGCGTTTCCAAATATCAGAGGCGCGGCTGCGTCACACCCTGCGCTATGGCCTACCCACGCTGATTGGGTTAGGCGTGCTGGTCGGCGTCCTGTTCATCACCGGCTCCCGCCCAGAGCGCATCCGCCAGATTCAAGACACGGCCAAATTTCCGGTTGCGGCGGTAGAATTTCTGGCCGCGTCCCCTCCGATTGAGAAGCCCGAATTGTTCAACAGTTATGGTTGGGGCGGCTATCTGATTTATCACCTGCGGGGTTATCCGGTGTTCATTGATGGGCGTGCCGACTTGTATGACGATTTTTTCTTCGTCTATCAGAGCATCGCCACTGCCCAAGACGGCTGGCAAGATAAACTCTCAGCCTACAACGTCAATACCATCCTCATCAGGCCGGACAGCATCTTAGCGACGGCGCTGATTGACGACCCCGCTTGGAGATTGGTCTATGAAGATTCGCTGGCCGTCATCTACACCCGCCCGTAACGGAGTCCCCGCCTATGCCTAAACTGACTTTTGAGCGTGTCCTGATTATCGGTGTGTTTTTTCTGGCCTCATTGGTCGTGATGTTCCCCCAAACATCCGACCCCGACCTGTACTGGCATCTCCGCAGCGGCGACATCATGATTGAGAACCGCGCCGTCATCTATGGCGACCTGTTCAGCCACACCTTGCCGGGGGTGTTCCGCCCACACCACGAATGGCTGACCGAGGTCATGCTCTCTGGGCTATACCGCGTGATGGCGGATTATGGTGTGACTCTGGCCGCCACGGTCTGCGCGATGGCCGCCCTCATCTTGATGTACCGACTCTCAACAGGGAGTGTGGTCGTCCGGCTGGTGATGGTGCTACTGGTGGCGAACATCACGACCACCACCGCGCTCGCCCGCCCACAGGGGTGGATGCTCGTCTTTACGATTATCCTTGTCGGGATGATGCTAAAGCGAAATTCGCGGACGCTGTTTTGGATTCCGCTGATGATGGCGGCGTGGGTGAACCTACACGGCGGATGGATTACCGGCTATATCGTGTTGGGGGCAGCCGTCACCAGCGAGGTCATCCGGCTGGTATTCCGGCGCGGCGGCGATATTGTCTGGTTGCGGCGGCTGATTCTCTGGTCGTTGGTCAGCATCTTGGCGCTACTCATCAACCCGTATGGGTTTGAGCAATTGCTCGTCCCGCTGAAAACCTTCAATCTGGCGTCGCGTCCATATCTGAACGAATGGCGTCCGCCCGATTTGTTGGCCTTCAACCGCATCGCTTTCCCGATTATGTTGGCGCTAAACCTCTTGGTCGTCGCCAAGTATTACCGGCGAATCAGCCTATTAGAGGCGTTCTTATTGGGCGGATTCGCGCTATGGGCGCTCACCACCACGCGCATCGTGCTGATGTATACCTTCATCGCGCCCATCATGCTCACGCCATATCTGTCCGAGTGGATTAGCCAAATCGCGCCGCGCCTCACCTTGCGCGAAGATGTCCTGCGCCGCCCGGTCAGGCTCGGCCTGCCGCTGGTCGTGGTGATGGGGCTGGCCGCCGTATTGTTGTTCCTGAACGGCTCACGGCCTGACCGAATCCGCGAACTCAAACGGGTGAGTTACCCGGCGGACGCGGTGGCCTTCCTCAAGCAATCCAACGCCCCGCGTGAGTTGTTCAATACCGATAATTGGGGCGGCTACCTGATTTACTACCTGCCCGAATACCCGGTATTCGTCGATACCCGCACCGACCTATACGCCGATTTTTTCCTGACCTATTACAGCATCATCACGGTACAGGACGGCTGGGAGGAAAAATTGGCCGATTACGATGTCCAAACCATCCTCATCGGCAAGACACGGGAATTAACCGACGCGCTACGCGCTGATTCTGACTGGGAAATCATTTATGAGGACGACATCGCGGTCATTTTCCAAAAAGTGACCGCGGCGTAAATTACACGGCCAACCCCACCCGATTCACATCCGCTAAAATTCTGGAGAAACCATTTATGTCGAAAATCCGCGCCTTATACGGCACATGGAGCAGCCCCATCAGCAGCAAAGTCGTCGGCAGCCGCGCCCGCATCAATGACGTGCAATGGGCGGGTGATGCGCTGGTCTGGCACGAGAGTCGAGGCGCTGGCAACGTCATCCTCAGTCAACGCGACGGTCAAGCCCCGCGTGAAATCAGCGGAGAACACGCCGGACGCGGCAAAATCGCCTATGGCGGCGGGGATTTTGGGGTGACGAAAGATTTTGTGCTGTTCGTCGGGCGTGACGGGCGGATTTATCGCACGCCGGTAGACGGCGGGGGCATCAAGCCCGTAACCCCCGGATTCGGCGGCGCGGGCTGCCCGCTCCCCAGCCCAGACGGGACGCGGGCGGCCTATGTCCATACCTATGAGGACACGGACTCGCTGGCGCTGATTGACCTGACCGACGGGGCGTGGCCGCGCAAGCTAGACGACACCTCGGATTTCGCCATGAATCCGGTCTGGTCGCCCGACGGCAAGCGGCTGGTATGGGTCAAATATGACATGCCCAATATGCCGTGGGACGGCACAACTCTCGCCATGCTGACCTTCTCCTCAGACGGCGCGGACATCGAGGTTTTGCAGGGTCAGGCGCAAGCCTACGCCATCGCGCAACCAGCCTTCTCGCCGGATGGCAAAACGCTGGCCTACCTCAGCGACGAGTCCGGCTTCAGCCACCTCATCCTGTTCGACCTAGAGACGCGCCAGCGCCGCGCCGTGACCTCCGACGCCGCCGAGTACAGCGGACCCGCGTGGGTGGCCGGTCTACGTTATTTCGCGTGGTTGCCGGACAACCGTCATATCGTGATTCGGCGCAGCGAAAACGCGCTCCACACGCTCTGGCTGATAGATGCCCAAACCGGCGAACGGACTCAGCTATTGGCGAACGCGGGTTATACCCATCTTGAGCAACTCAGCATCCGCGCCAGCGACGGGCGCATCGCATGTATTGGCTCGGCCACCGATAGGCCACAAGAGGTCATCTCGTTTTATCCCGCCCCCGGCGCACCGCTGACCCTCCACGCCCGCGCCCTCCATCCGGTTTTCGAGTCGGGCGCGTTGAGCGTCGGTCAGCCGATTGAATGGCAAGGCGCGGACGGCGAAACCGTCTACGGGATTTATTATCCGCCGACCAGCGCCCGCTTCGAGTCTGACGGTCTGCCGCCGCTGATTCTGCACGTCCACGGCGGCCCGACCAGCCAAGCGTTTTTGCGCTTCGAGCCGGACATCCAATATTGGGCGACGCGAGGCTATGCGGTGCTGGCGCTCAACTTTCGGGGCAGCACCGGCTATGGGCGCGACTATATGCGCCGCCTGTATGGAGATTGGGGCGGCTGTGATGTCGATGATGCGGTCAGCGGCGCAGATTATCTGGCCGCGCAAGGCTTGATTGACCGCGCCAAGTGTGTGATTTATGGCGGCTCATCCGGCGGCTATTCCGTCCTACGCGCCTTGACCGTCTACCCCGGAAAATTCAAAGCTGGCGTCAACCTATATGGCGTGGCCGACCAATACGCCCTCGTGCGCGACACCCATAAATTTGAACGCGCCTACAGCGACCTGTTACTGGGCAAACTCCCAGACGCGGCAAAACTCTACCGTGAGCGTTCGCCGCTGTTCTTCGCAGACCAAATCCGCGATGCGCTGATTGTGTTTCAGGGCGCAGATGACACGGTTGTCCCGCAAAACCAATCCGACGGGATGGTGGCCGCGATACGCGCCAACGGCGTCGAGGTCGAATATCATGTCTACGCGGGTGAAGGCCACGGATTCCGCAAGCCAGAAACGCTCGACCATTATCTGAAAGCCGCCCAATCCTTCCTAGAGCGCGTCGTCATCTACGGCTAGAACCACACCCCCGCCCTAAATCCCTCATTTCCGCATCATCGCGGCTATACGATATTGCATAATGATATTCGGTGATAAACGCATGATGAACAATATTCGTCGTAGGGGCTACCCATGGGTAGCCCCCTCCATCCCCCACATCCCTCAACTATAAACCAACCCGCCGCGCCCGCGTATGTCCTCAACCCACGCCGGCAAGGTGAGCTTATTCCAACGCAAATCCAACTTTTCCAGCGACGGTAATCCACCCAGCGACTCCGGAATCGCCACCAGCCGGTTATTCCGCAAATCTAACTGGCGCAGACGCGGCAACCGCCCCAACGAGTCCGGAATCGACATCAGGTGATTGTTGCGTAAATCCAGCGTGTGCAGCGCGGTCAGGCCGCCCAAATTATTCGGCAGATGCGTCAAGGCGTTGTCGGTCAAATGGAGTTCTTGCAGCGCCGATAATTGTCCCAACGAGTCCGGCAGATGGATCAGGTTGGCGCGGTATAAGCGCAATTCGCGCAAGTCGGTCATCTCTCCCAATGTTTCCGGCAACGTCCCCAACGCGGTATCGGTCAGATTCAGATAGCGCGTCCCGCGTAATGCTGAGAAGAATCCGGGCGCGATGTCGGTCAGCGGGTTATTCCCCAGATACAAAAAGCCGCTGAACCCGTGCAAATTCATCAGGCCGTCCGGCAAGACCGCCAATTGATTGTGCGCCGCATCGAACATCTCCAACGCGCCGAGATGCCCAATCCCGTCCGAGAGATGGGTCAGGTGATTATGCGCGATGTTCAAACTGCGGAGTCCGGTCAGACGCCACAGCGACTCCGGCAGGTCGGCCAAACGATTGCGCCCGATGCTCAGATGTTCCAAGCGCGTCAGGTCGCCCAACGAGTCCGGAATCGCGCCCAATTCGTTCCCATATAAGCTCAAACTCCGCACATTCGCCCATGCGCTCAGGTCGTCCGGCAGGCTAGAGATGGCGTTGCCATCCAGATACGCGACTTCCAACTTAGGCGTGTTCGGCAGGTGAGTCAGGCGGTTGTGGTCAGCGTACAAGTGGGTGAGGTGTGGTAGTGGCGGCAATTCGCTGAACCCGCAGCCGGTGATGTCCAACTGAGTCAGACCGCTCATGTGGGGGAGGTCGAACGGCAGTTCCGCCGCATCTGCATATCGCAATGTGATGGCGAACGGCACGCCGCCACGGGTGTATATCCCGTTTTTGGCGCGCAAAATCGGATTTTCCAACGACGGCGAGTCAGTTTCAATCATCGGCAACATCATATTTCATCCCCCAAAACAAATTTCCGCACCACCGTAGGGGCGACCCATGGGTCGCCCACATCACCCTATAGTAACGGCACAGCTTTCCCCTCGCACCTTTCCCCTCGCTTTTCTATCTCATCACTCATCCCTGCTTTTTCACCTTGCACCTTGCACCTTTTGCCTTTCTCCTTTCTCCTTGTCCTTCACTCATCCCTCTCTTTTACGCCCAACCCAACCCGATTCGCCCCTGACGCGCCCCGTGCCACGCCAACGCTAATGCGATGACCGTATCATCATGACCGCCTACCGGAGCGCTGTATTTATACCCACCCCCCGGCATCGGCGTCATCCGATAGGCCGATAATTCCCCCAATAACACCTCGTCCGGCTGCAACGCCAATTCCTCGCGTTCCAACGCCACCGATAAACCGTCAATCAGAATCGGCTTGCTCCGTGAGGTCGTCATGAATGGGCGCACCGACACCCCCTCCGCTTGCAGCGCTTCGATATTCACCGTACCGGCGGCGTTTTCTTCCGCCCACAACACGCTGACCGCCCAGCGCCGACACAATTCCGCCACCCGTGCGCGGATGACCTGCCAGCCCAGCCCGCGATGCCGTTCCAACGCGACCATTTGCCCGTTGTCCGCGTCAACCACCACCACGGCGGTATAGTCGTTAGAGCGCCCCCAGTCGCACCCAGCCACATACCGCACCCCCTCACGGCGCTGAGGCGCAAGCGGGGCGGTAGCATGGGCGGCAACCTCGCGGAACACCGTATTGGCGTCATCAACGAACTCCGCCAAATATTCCGCCCGAAACACGCGCTCCGGCGTCACGCGACGGATAGCCTCGATTTCGTCGGGTTCGAGGCGCGGATTAGCGCTTGACGGCACATGAAACGATTCCCACTCAGGCTCGGACGCATCGAGGCCCAATTGATACAACGCCCAAAAACCGTTGAACCCATGCGGGGTCGATAAAAAAGCCGCGCCGCCCTGTCTATCCATCAACATCGGGCGGACGACTTCCGGCCAGACCGAGTCCGGCATATAGGCGGCCTCATCTAAGACCGCGAAATCTAAGCCCGCACCACGTAGCAAATCCGGCGTATGCGTGCTTCTGATCGTGATTCGCCCCCCGTCTGGCAGGTCGATTCGCCGGTCTTGTGCGTCAATCTCAGGGTTCAGCGGCTTGAGGATGCGCTTGAAATCTCGCCACACCTGAGCAGCCATCCCATACGTCGGGGCAAGCCACCAGCACTGCCCGCCGCACAACGCATGAACCAACATCAGACGCTTACCCAACTCAGTCTTGCCGAAGCGTCTGCCGCACGCCAAAACCTTAAACCGCGCCGGACTCGCCCAAATCGGGGTTTGTCCGGCATGTAACGTAATCGGATTCAGGCCAAGCGAAACACGCTCGGCCTTCTGCGGGTCTGCAAAGGTCATGCTTTATTTTCCTCTTAATTTGAATAGGTTATATGGTGTGTTGTAGGGGCGACCCATGGGTCGCCCACGCCCGTCCGTTTTTGGCGATTGGTGATTTACCGCCCGACCCGATTAAATGGATTGGTTATGGGAATGGTGCGGTTGTCGCCCACGCCTGTCCGTTGTTGGGAATTTTGTTAAATCGATGGCAGAATCACCGTGAAGGCCGTGCCACGCCCCATCAAACTCTCTACCGAGATCGAACCGCCGTGCAACTCTACCGATTGCTTGACGATTGCCAGCCCCAAGCCCGTGCCGGAAATGTCTTTGGTATTGCTGGCGCGGCGGAACGGCTCGAACAGGTTGGGCAAATCTTCTGGGGGGATGCCGATACCTCGGTCAGCCACTCTCAGCGCCAATTGCGCCTCATCGCGGCTCAGGCTGAGGTCGATGGGGTGGTGTTCCGGCGAATAGCGCACGGCGTTGCTCAGGATATTTTCGATGATCTGGCGCAACAGAGTCGGGTCGCCATCCAATTGATAATCGGCGGGCTGGACGTTGCAGATGATATTCTGGTCAGGGTATGTGCTTCTGAACTGGTCAACGATTCCCAAAACCAGCACATCAAGGTCGAGGCGGACGGGCGTCATCAGGCTGATGCCCTCATCCAACCGCCCCAACGTCAACATGTCGTTAATCATGTGCAAGAGGCGGCTCGTGCCTGAGAAAATGATTTCAAGATGCTGCAACCGGCGATCTTCGGGCAGTCGGTCATAAAAGCGCAGCAGACTCTCCGCGCTCGAACGGATGCTGGTCAGCGGATTTTTGAGTTCATGGGTGGCGAACTGCACCAGCCGGTGACGTTGCTCATTCAAGGCGCGTTCGCGGTCTAGTTGCGCGAGTAGGCGTTGCGCGACGGCGCGTTCGATGTCGGCGGCCACGCGGATACGGCGTTCTTCTAGCGCGTTGTGTACCGCCACCCCCAAACGGCTGAGGCGGTCTTTCAGCAGATAATCCGCCGCGCCGCGCTTCATCATCTCCACCGCGACTTCCTCGCTCAAGACCCCGCTGATGAGGATGAACGGCAAATCGAGGTTGTGTTCGCGGATAGCGGCCAGCGCCCGCACAGCGTCATACCCCGGCAGGTTATGGTCGGCCAGTACGATGTCAATCTCTGACGACAGCGCCGAGAGATACTCGGCCTCGGTCTGTGCGACGTAAACGACGGGCTTAAACCCGGCGTGTACCAACTCACGTTTGATGAGCAGCACATCATCGGGGTTATCTTCTAGCATGAGGACAGTCAGCGCAGTCATGCAGGCTCGATTAAGGTTGGAGACGATAATACCTAGTACCCCATTGTACCGAATCCGCCGCCGTTGGGGTAACACAAAATTGTTGCAAGCGATGTACACTCGTCACAGACATCTATCATCGGGGGACTCCCATGTTACGTTACGCCCTCTTCATCCTTTTGAGCTTGCTTTTATCGGGTCAACCCGCCCGCGCCCAACTCGCGCCCATCACGCCGGAAACGGTCAATAACATTACCGCCACCCAATGGCTTGGCGCTGGTCGCCCCTTCCACGGTGAATTTAGCCCCGACGGAAAACTACTCGGTCTGGTCGGCTCATTCGGCGTCCAAGTCTATGAACTGGCCGCGCCCGACATCCCCGACACGCTCGGCGGTGAGATCTACCCGGGCTATGGCTTGGCCTTCAGCCCAGATAGCCGTCAGATGGTCGTCACCGGAGGCTATGGCATCCG
>DAOTTP010000241.1:0-2007 GCA_034437835.1 Anaerolineae bacterium
TAAAGTGAACCTCGCCAATGTTATTCGGGCTTGTCATGCCCACTGCACTTGCCTAGACCCTCGGCATGTTTAACGGTGAGCGATAGAGCGGCGGGCTGGTTCAGTCACCCGTCGGTATCATGACCCGAATAACGGTGTCTCACGAATGAGACTGAGGCTGGTCAACATGGGCTTGCTTATCGCAAGCCACCCCCTTAATGGGGGTGGTCGTTGACCATATCGGGGACATTTGAGCCATGGGTGATTTGCTTCAAACGATTACGGTTGATTTGAATAAAACAGAGGCCGATTTGCTTTCCGCATTGGCGCACGAACGTGGCTTAAACTCCGCTTCTGATGCCTTGCACGCCTTGTTATCCGATGCGATGATGATGTACGACGAGTTGTGGGATAAAACATTCGCGGAATCGCAAGATTTATTAGGGCGACTGGCGGATGAAGCCCACGCGGACATCCTCGCCGGACGCATTGAAGATTTCGACCCTGATGCTGAAGAAGCATAGGTTGATGTGAAATCCAAATCACTTGCGTTAGGGGTGTATCAAGCCCGCGATATAGGTTGCGATGAGATGCTCAAAACTCTCGTCCAGCGCCAGCGGCATCCCGAATCCGCCTTGGCGTTCTAAATCGACAAAGCCGTGCATCATGCTGCGAAAAACCCTCACGCTGTGATAGAGTGCCGCATCATTTTCAAAGCTATAGGGCTTCAAAATCGTCAAAATTAAGCTGACAAACTCACCGGCTACGTGGCTAATTTCTGCATCGTCGGGGTGCGCCCGTAGCACAGCCGGATATACTCCAGCGTGCATGTGTGCAAACTGACGATAAGTGTCTCCGACGGCGCGGATAGCCTCAGCGCCAGCCACGCCTACCGCCGCCCGCCGCATCTGGTCGATTAATTCACGGAGCGCCCACAGAGTTAGCATCCGGCGCAACCCCGTCAGACCATCAAAATGATTATAGAGGGAAGGGATTTTGACCCCCAGTTTTTCCGCCACAGCCGCCAGAGTCACAGCCTCAAATCCGAGCGCGTTTGCTGCCTCTACCGCCGCAATCATTATTTTCTGAGGGTCAATCGGTCTACGCCCCATCACGCTATCCTATCTTGCGCTTGGCCTCATCAATCGCGCCGCGCATGGCATCCGCTGGAGTCATGATAACCTTACCATGCCCAGTTGCCAACGCTGAGGGTTTCAAGGCGAGTAAGCGCTCGGCGCTCTCAAGCATAGATGGGGGATGCCATGTCGCCATTGCGGGCAACGGGAAAAATAACCGGAATATCCCCGCCGTCGAGATACCGCCCTGTGTTGTGAACGAGTCTCCCGCCAATAACGCAGCGTCACGCTCATCATAAAACGCGATATGTCCGGGCGTATGCCCTGCCGACGCGACCACCCGCAGTGACCCCACGTTTTCGCCCTCATTCAACAGGCGCGTCGGGCGCGACTCGACTTTTGGATAACCGCCACGCAGTTTATCTTGCGGCTCGTCTTTATCAAGGCTCATATCGCCGGTCATAAACCGTGCATCGCGGGCGCTAATCGAGAGTTCGGCTTTCGGCAGTCGCGCCATCAGCGCATCCACCGAGCCAACATGATCCATGTGCGCGTGAGTGAGCGTAATCCGCTTGATCTCGCCCCCTAAGTTATGCGCCGCCGTAATAATCGCATCAGCGCTCCCGCCCATATTGGTGTCAATCAGCGTGAAACCGTCGTTTTCGCGCACCAGATAGCAATTGATAACAGCCAGACGAGTCAGTTGATAGAGATTTGGGGTGATTTGGGTGGTTTTCACGGTGTGATGCTCCGATTAAACTAATATAGTTAGTTTATAAACTAACTATATTAGTTTGTCAAGCACTCAACCCAAAATCATTTGATTAACACCGCTTAGAGGCCGTTTGAATATTCGACATTAGACCTGATTTATCGTTTATTCACGGCGGGCGCGCAAGCGTCGCCCCTACAAAATTTCTGATGATGTGTATTCAAAATCGCGTCACAGGAT
>DAOTTP010000242.1:0-11047 GCA_034437835.1 Anaerolineae bacterium
ATCCTGTGACGCGATTTTGAATACACATCATCAGAAATTTTGTAGGGGCGACGCTTGCGCGCCCGCCGTGAATAAACGATAAATCAGGTCTAATGTCGAATATTCAAACGGCCTCTAAGAAAATATTTAGGGGACTTCGTGAAGCAACAGGGGCGCACACACGGGTGCGCCCCTACGTATAAGCGATGATTGTGGATAAACCGCACATCGCCAGATATTTTGTAGGGGCGTGGCTTGCCCGCCCGATAAATTTCACATGCCTAAAACTAGATTGGACAGCATTGGGCGTACAAACCCCCGCCGGTGCGTTATCATCCCCGTTAAGTGCGATTCTGGATGCTAGGATTCCCCAATGACCGTTTTCGATTTCGATAAAATCCTCCCTCGTCGTGAGACGAATGCGATAAAGTGGACGATGTATGACGCCGATGTGCTGCCGATGTGGGTGGCAGACGCAGATTTTGAATCGCCGCCGTGCATCGCCGATGCCATCCGCCAACGCGCAGGCAGCCACAATCTATATGGCTACCAGATGGATAACCCGCCATTGCGCGAGTTGATTGTGGCGCGGGTGGCTGACCGCTACGGCTGGCAGATTGCGGCCAGCGACATCGTTTTTCTGCCGTCGCTGGTGGTCGGACTCAACCTCGTGTGCAAGCTATACGGCGGCGAGGGCGGCGATGTCATGACCTTCGCGCCGATTTATCCGCCGTTCCTCAGCGCCCCCAAGAATTTCGGTCAAACCACCTTACAGGTGCAACTCAAGGAAAACCTCGACGGTCAGCGACTGTATTACAGCATCGACTTCGACGCGCTAGAGGCGGCGGTCACGCCTAATACTCGCGTCTTTTTGCTATGCAACCCGCATAACCCCATCGGGCGCATGTTCACCGCCGATGAACTGACCCAATTGGCCGATTTCGCGCAGCGCCACGACCTGACATTGGTCAGCGATGACATCCACTGTGATTTGATTCTGGAGGAGGGACGGGCGCATATCCCAATCGCGTCGCTGTCGCCAGAGATTGCGGCGCGTACCGTCACGCTGATGGCTCCTTCAAAGACCTTTAATATGCCGGGGTTGGGCTTGAGCTTCGCCATCATCCAAAATGAAGACCTTCGCAAGACGCTCATCGCCGAAACATGGTCGGGGCCGGTAGCGCACCCGAATATCATGGGCTATATCGCGGCGGAGGCGGTCTACCGCGATGGGCAGCCGTGGCTGGACGAATTATTGCCCTATCTGCGCGACAACCGCGATGCGCTGGTGCGCTATGTTGAGGAACATCTGCCGGGAGTGAATATCACCGTGCCAGAGGCGACCTTCTTGGCGTGGTTGGATATGCGCGGGACATATCTTGCGGCTGAACCGTTCAAGACCTTCTTAGAGGTCGGGCGCGTGGCATTGAACGATGGCAACCCGTTCGGCCTCGGCGGGGAAGGGTTCGTGCGGCTGAATTTTGCCTGCCCCCGTGCCGTCTTAATGGACGGTCTGGAACGCATCCGCATGACGTTATATCCGTAGGGCGGCGAAACGCTCTCTATATCGCCTGTCACTAGAACAAAAAAACGAGCAAAAATGCGAGTCAAATCCCCAACTAGAGGGATGTTACTTCGCCCGTAACGCTTGTAAAGTGAAGCGTAGTGAGATTTTTCATGTCATCACACCCACTATAGAGAGGTAAACCATGACATCACCCGTCATTTCAGTACAGAACGTCACCAAGAACTACGGCAACTTTCGCGCCGTGGATGATCTGTCGTTCGAGGTACACCCCGGCGAGATTTTCGCCATGCTGGGGCCAAACGGCGCGGGCAAATCGACCACCATGCGGATGATTTTGGACATCATCAAGCCCGATACCGGCAAAATCGCCGTTTTGGGCGGTCAGATGACCGATGCCATCAAGGATAAAATCGGATACTTGCCAGAAGAACGCGGCCTGTATCGCGGCGTCAAGTTGATGGAGATGATGACCTATTTGGGGCGTTTGAAGGGCATGAGCCGCACTGATGCCAACGCCCGCGCCGCCGAACTCTTGAAATACCTTGAACTTGAGGCGCACGCCAAGAAGAAGGTCAGCGAACTGTCGAAAGGGATGCAGCAGAAAATCCAATTCGCGGTCACGGTCATGCACCGCCCACAGTTGATTATCGTCGATGAGCCGTTCAGCGGACTCGACCCGCTGAACACCCGTATTTTGATGGACTTGCTGATGAGCCTGCGTAAGGATGGCACGACCATCGTCATGAGTACGCATCAGATGTTCCAAGTCGAAGAACTGTGCGAACGCCTGCTCATGATGAACAAAGGTAAAGTCGCGCTATACGGCACGGTAGATGAAGTACGCAGTCGCTATGCCACCCACGCTGTCGAAGTTGAAGGGACGGGCAATTGGGCGGGCGTCGCTGGGGTCGCTCAAGCCGATGTCAGCGAAAACGGGCGGACGGCAGTGCTACAACTGAAGGAAGGCGTGACCTCGAAAGACTTGTTGTCTTCGCTCTCGCAGACACCCGGTATCGAAGTCCAAAAATTCGCGCTGGCCGTCCCGCGCCTGAACGACATCTTCATCCGCGTGGTTGAAGGAGGGGCGACGGCATGAATCTGACCAAAATTTGGCTGATTGCACAGCAGGAATTCTGGTCGAACCTCAAGCGACCCTCGTTCCTATTCGCGGTATTCGGCACGCCGATCTTGGTAGCCCTCAGCATCGGCCTCGGCGTATTGACAGGCAGCAGTGAGGATGACCTCGGCGCGTATAGCCCAGTGGGCGTATTAGACCGCACCGAGCAGCAGATTTTCGCCCAGCACGTCTCGCCGGAGTCCTTCCCTGACTTGTTCGTCTGGGTGACGGATGAAGCCAGCGCACAACAGGCCGTGATGGACGGCGAATTGGCCGGGTATATCGACTTCTCGCCGGAATATATCGAATCTGGCAAAGCGACCTTATACGGTCTGCGCGGCGCGCCAGAGGATATGTTCGATGCAGCCGACGCGCTGGTGTTGGCGAACCTGAGCGCATCCGTCGATTCGACCCTCCCGGCAGAACGGATTGAGAAGTCTGCGGATTTGACCGTCACGGTCTTGGATGGAAACCGCACCTTCGACTCTGACAGCGTGTTCTTTATGACCATCTTGCCGCTGTTGTTCGGGTTTTTCTTGGTGCTGGCCTCAACCACGACCAGTTCCTTCCTGATGAACACCCTGAGCGAGGAAAAAGCCAACCGCATCATGGAAATCCTCATCACCAGCGTGCGCCCGATGGAACTGCTCACCGGCAAGGTGCTGGGGATGGGCTTGTTGGGTCTGCTTCAAGTGGTGGTGTTCCTCGTCGCGGGTTTGGTCGGCCTCTCGCTTGCTCAACAGCAAAACTTCTTGACCGGCCTGAGCATCCCGCCCGATATGATTGTCTTGGCGTTGGTCTATTACGTCCTGAGCTATTTCTTGCTGGCGGCGGGATTGGCTGGGATTGGCGCGGTATCCAGTTCTGAACAAGAGAGCCGTCAGCTATCGATCATCATCGTGTTGCCCGTGATGTTGCCGTATATGGCGATTGTGACCTTCCTGCTCGACCCCAACGGCACAATCCCAACCATATTCTCGCTCATCCCGTTCACCTCTCCGATGGCGGTCATGATGCGCGTCGGCTTGACCACCGTCCCGGCGTGGCAAATCGCGGTCAGCATTATTGGCCTCATCATCACCGACTTATTGGTGCTGTGGGCTTCGGCGCGGTTATTCCGTTGGGGCATCTTATCGTATGGCAAAACGCCGGGGCTACGTGGCCTCTGGCAGGTTATTCGCGGGCGTGGGGACACCATCGGCCAAGCGCCAGCCCCGACGGTTAAGGAGGTGGCCTAATGCGGAATTTCTTGCGCGTATTCACATACGAACTCAGCCGGATTGCGCGTCGGCGCAGCTTCCTCATCGTCACATTCGGGTTGCCGTTTCTGCTGTCTGGATTGTCTGGGCTGTGGCAATCGTTGACGCCGCTGCCAACGATGGAGCAAGTACAGGAAATCAGCGAGCGCTTTGATGGCTTGAAGAATGCCGGTTACGTGGATGAAAGCGGGTTGTTTTCGGTCATCCCAGAGGGCGCACCGCTGACGATTTATCCCGATGAGGCTACGGCACGGGCGGCGCTGGATGCTGGGCTGATCGAGGCGTATTACGTCATCCCGTCTGACTACGCCGAAACGGGCGAGGCACGCCAAATCATCCCCAAGATGGCGCTGGATAACGTCAGCAATGACCCGCTGGACGCCTTGACGTTGGGCGCGTTGCAATCCAACGTCCCGCCTGACTTGTTAGCGCGATTTGAAGACCCCGTGAGGATTACCGAGGTTGACCTGAACAGCCTGCTCAACCCAGCAACCGAGGGCGAGACGCAAGCCGAGGCCGCCACCCTCAGCAAAGATGCGGATTACATGGTCATGTTCATCTTTACGTTGGTGTTCTTGATGACGGTCTTTACCGGCAGCGGTTACATGATGCAGAGCGTGATTGAGGAGAAGGAAAACCGTCTGGTCGAAATCCTCATCACCAGCGTGCGTGCCGAGCAATTGTTGGCGGGTAAGGTCATCGCACAGGGCGTGATGGCGCTGTTCCAATTGGTGGTCTGGGGAATCATCAGCGTGGGATTGTTCAGCTTGCAATCAGACTTCCTCAGGCAGAATATCCCGTTTCTATCTTCAATCGCTATCCCCGCTGCATCGTTGCCGGTGATGGTGATTTACTTCCTGTTGGGATTCTTCCTGTTCGCGGCGGCCTTCGGCGCGGTAGGGGCGCTGTCTAATTCCTCACAAGAGGGGTCGCAGTATACGATTATTTTCGTGCTGCCCGCGATGATCCCCTACTTTGTGATTGGTCAACTGGTGGCCGACCCCAACGGCCCGTTAGCGATCATCCTGAGCTTGTTCCCAATCACCGCGCCGATTGCGATGATTGCGCGTTCGACCATGATCGCCGTCCCATTATGGCAGGTGGTCACGAGCGTAATTTTGTTGGGTGCGGCGGTGATTGGCGCGTTCTGGCTGGCGGGGCGGTTGTTCCGCGCCCAACTGCTCTTGAGCGGCAAAGTCCCCGGCCCTCGCGCCATACTCCGCGCATTGCGCGAGAGTTAAGCGAAAAACAGATGTCAAAGAGGTGTTTGAATTTCACTCAAACACCTCTTTCTCGTTAAGTCTTAACTCATCTCGATAGACCGAATCTCATCCTGAGTTAGATTATACAAATCATATACTAGAGCATCTATTTCACGATCTAGGCGGTCTATTTTTTGACCTAATATCTTGGCTTGTTGCCCGTGTAACTCTGTAAATTTACTTTTATCCTCTTGCATTTGGCTCACAAGCCCCACAATTCTATCATGCTTTGTTACCTCTTCAGCCTGATTGAAGTCAATCGGGCGAATTGGTAAAGCACCAACAAATTGTTTGTTTGCCGAAAGAAAATCTCCCCTAAAGTTTGTACTAATGGATGGGAAATACCACCTCAGCAATCGGGAGTTCAACAGACCCATCAAATATTCCATTCGATGTTGGCTGTACTCGGGTTTAATGCTTATGCCACATACATCAACATTATCGAGGAAATGCTCACCAAATTGGTCGTAAGCCACATATAAAAAATCAAGTAGTCGAGGGATACATAACTTCACCTTGTTCTGGATGCCCAAATTTTGGTTACGTCCCATTCGATACCATTGTTCATCCTTAAATTTTCCTTTCTCTCTATTTTCAAGGATGAAGCGGTTAGCGTCTAGATAGGCCGCAGTTTTGGGATAGTTCTTTTTCAATTCTGCATAAGGAATGAGTGATGTCTGCTCATCTAAAATATGGTAGGGAAACAAGATATATTGCCTATAAGGGAGGGGCTGGTAACGATTGACATCTTGACCACTGACAATTGGGAAAAATAATTCCTTTTCGAGAATAAACTCGGTTTTTAGCGACTTAGAAAATATTTTATACTCGGAATCACCCACTTCAAGTATATTCAAGATAAATACATCATCTGCGCTAGTTTGGATACCTACAAATATTTGGGCGAATTTCTCTAGCGGGAGATTGGGCTCCCGTAGCTTACGATATAATTCCTTAGCACCATTTTCTTGTGAGAAATTCCATGAATCTGAGCTAACATTGGCGATGTTAATTGTTGAGCGATGGGTGAATGTTTCAGGTCTTATTGCCCACGACTTTAAATTATTTATTTGGATAAAATCAAAAGACTGGCGCGGGGTTTTATCTAGGAAAAACAAACAAGTATAAGTTGTTGCCCCCAAAAACACTTGTTGAGCGCCAAAATGGACGATTTGTGAAAGGTGACTGCCATCTACAATCATCTCACGCAATGCACGACCATATTGAGCGCTAAAAAACTTGTGCTGGACGATATAACCCATTATCCCCGTGTTTTTTAGTAAGCGGAGCGCTTTCTCGATAAACAAAATGTAGATGTCAAAACTGCCGCTTCTAGCGCTACGATATTGTGATGATGTGTAATAGACACTGGATTCAGGGGATGTTTCCCGTAAAGTTTGAATGCGAATATATGGAGGATTGCCGATGATTGCATCAAATCCCCCTTCTCGCATAATATCACCAAAATTAGTATCGGCAGCATAATCGAAGGCTTTTACGCGCAATAATTCTTCTTCTGTAAAAGTTTCGGCGCTATGCTTATCATAGAAATCGCTCTCGACAAGAGAATTCCCCCATTTAATGTTTTCACTGAGATCGGGTAATATCTTATCTGTCACTGGGAACATAGATGATTGTGCTGTTGCTGCATTTTCTCCCTCTAACATCTTTAGCAAGAGGGACAATTTTGTGACTTCGACGGCTTGCGAGTCAAGATCTACACCGTAGATATTTGCAAGCAAAATGCGCTGTTTTTCAAGGATATGAAGCACCCAATCATTTCCTTGTTTACGCAGTTTTTTATGTTATTTCTTTGATTTTCAGTATAATAGTGTAAGTGCCATTTGAGCAAAAAATTATATGCGCCCAACAAAAATGAACCACTCCCACAAGCTGGGTCAAGTATGCGGAGTTTGGCAACTTCATCAGGAGTTTTGCCTTCTACCAACCTCCCGATAGCTTGGTTAACGATATAATTGACGATGTATACGGGCGTATAGTAAACTCCACCTGCTTTACGGACTTCTGGCTTATCTTCGATGACGGCTGTGTCATTATCCAACCTAATAATTTTGCCCAAAAATCTTTCATAGACTTGACCCAAGATATCGACAGGCATCACATTAAAAATATAGGGGCTTTTAGGCCAATACAGATTACCAATAATTTCTTGGAGTGGTTTATCATCTATCTGTATCGACATCGCCAACAGATCGCCCGCGTCTGGGTCAGAGAACTCAAATAGACCTGAATTATATTTATCGTGTGCGGATTGGAATATTCGTTTTAAGTCATTATAGAGATTCCTCCCATTCAATAAGGCCTCTATATTCCCGTATTGCTCAATACCTCTATCTTCTGCAATTCGTAAAAAAATAATCCTATCAATCGTGTTTTGCACGACTTGGTTTAGCTCTCGAGAATTTAACCTCTGGTTTCTCATGGCGATATTTTTAGCAAGCAACTCTCGCCATGTTTCTATCTCCCGTAGAAAAGCGCTATCAACTGTATCTGTGCCTCGTTGTTTTTCGACCAAGGCAAATAGACTTCCTTCTCTGACACGCTCTTTTGAAAGCAACTCAAAGATTTCATCAAATTTCTCTAGGTAATCCGTATATTTATAAGACATCAGCTGCCCTATAGCCGCTGAGTCGCTTCCATTAGGACGAATTTGACAGTTATAGATTATTAGCTCTTCAAAGTCTGTTAACACACCAATAGGAAGATTGGATGACCAACCATAGCGCCTTATTTGTAAGGCGGGTTCCTGTTCTTGATACAATTTAACGGAAGGTTTCTTGGCCTCAACATAAAAGCGGAGCGTTCCATCTAAGTAAAACCCATAATCTGGATGTTTTTTGGCTCTCTTACCCTGTTCTGAGGTTATATATGCCCCATCTTCATGTTTAATTTCTTTACTGTCTGCAACATCCCAACCCAATATAGTAAAGAATGGATCTATAAACTCGCGCCGAACCTCAGTCTCATTGTAATTTACACTTTTGAATCGGTTTTCGTCTTGCTTAAACTTTGCAACCAGTTTTTCTATCTCTTGTTTTGCGACGATTTTATCCATTCGACGTGTCCATAGTATTGAAGGGCGATTAAACTTATGTTATTTTCCAAAATTTAGTATAACACGCCTAATGTGAAATGAAAGCGCACCGACAGATAATGTCCAGACTCATCCGCCGCCCAGCACTAAAGTGCCGGGCTGAGGGGAAAAAAAGTCCACTAAAGGGACTCCTTTTTCCGAATCTTGAACCAAGCAACCCACTTTAGTGGGTTTTGCAGTGCATTAGACGGGGGTTTTAATCCTCGGTGGCGGATTCACGATATATCCAATCATTTCACATTAGCCGTATAACACAAAAAACCCTCGTCTCGTCGTGGGAGGCAAGGATTTTTCAGAAGTTTAGCGAATGCAGTCCTGACGATTCGCTTTACTTATTTTGCGATGAGATCGCCGCGATCTTGCTGAAAGTCTCGGTGTGACGCACGGCGATGTCGGCCAGAATCTTACGATCCATCTCAACACTGGCCTTCTTCAGGCCATAGATGAAACGGCTTACGCTTGGCGTTTTTCTTGGGTCTGATTGGGTTGTAATAGCCGGAGCATGGGGGTACGTTGTTTGCGGGCGGAACGTGTCGAGTTTTTATTCAATTCGCGTAGCGTCTCTTGTGCCACGAAAACCAGTTCTTCTAGGAGTTCGGCCACATCTTCTGCGCCGAGGGTTGTAAATCGGGGGAGGTCGCCGTCACTGGCGGCGGAATGTAGGTCGTCTAATAGGTCTAACAGGTCGGGTAAGCCGTCGCCTGCGTATAAACTGCTCAACGAGGTCATCAGAGATGCGGTGGTTGAGGTATGGTTTGGGTTCATTGGTGAGGTTCTCCCCAGTGCAACCGGCGGGTCGTAAGCGCCGGGAGGTGTTTTCGGATGCAAGGATGTGAAAATGAAAAGGACACGGGCTGTTTGTCAGTCCCGTGTCCTCCGCTTCTTGCTCGGAAACACCGGTGCGTGTGGGGCGTCCTCACTCTTTTACTTAGAGGGGCGTCCTTCCGCGAGACTGACAGGTCGTGCTGTTAACGTTCGGCGCAAGTGATGTGTTGGGGACAGTAAGTCCAACAGCGAGAATCCGGGCATAGCGGGAGACTCCTCCCTTAGGAGCGAGGCGCTTGGCATCAAATGAAGCCCACGCGCTTTCTCCACCCCGAGGCAGAATCATCCCACGGAGTCCGAATCCACGAGACGTGGCCGAACGACACTCCATACGGAAGGCAGGCACGGCGGCGCTCAACGCAGCGACTTCAACTGAAGCCCCAGCGCTGTTTGGCGCACTATGGGTGGTGATGAGGTGAGTTGACATCTTATCGCCCTCCTTCCGGCCTGAACCGATACGAAATGTTCTAACTAAGCAGTTCTGTCAATCGCGGTATTGTTCAACATCAACAAGATGCTGTCGCCGGTGATGAACACCCGCCGCATCCCTTGTGGTTTGCTGATTTTGAGGTAGCCACGCGCAATCAAGCGTTTGAGGGTACTCAGGCTGATGCCGAGCGCCTCTGACGCTTCTTGGCGCGAGTAGACCGCACCGGGGTCAATTGTTTGTTTGTTTGTGTTAGACATTTGAACCCATAACCTCCATTACCCTTTTAGGATGACATGACTCTGACGAGGTGTCAAGGGGTCAAGAGGCGTAAATAGAGGTAAAAACCCTCAATTGGTGGGGGTGCGCGGCGTGATTTAGCCCTCAAACGCCCATAGCCCGCCGATGACCTGCATTTGTTCATCCTCGGTCATGTCGTTATACAGCGGCAGCCGGATGAGTCGGTCACTGACATCTTCCGTCACCGGGCAGTCGCCGGCCTCCCCGCCGAATTTGCGCCCCATATCGCTCAGGTGTAGCGGCAGATAATGGAACGGGGCATAAATCTGGCGTTCTTTGAGGTGGCTGATGAGGGCGGTGCGCGATTCCAATGACGGCAGTAGCATATAGTACATGTGATAAGACTGTTCGCGGTCATCGGGAATCGTCATCAACGTGACGCCGCGAGTCTCCGCCCAATCGGGGACATGCGTCGCGTAGCGCTCCCAGATGGTTTTGCGGCGCTGTTGAATATCCTGCGCGGCCTCAAATTGCGCCCACAGGTAGGCGGCCAGTAAATCGGATGGGAGATAGCTACTGCCCAAATCGACCCATGTATATCGATCAACCTGCCCGCGAAAGAAGCGGCTGCGATTCGTCCCCTTCTCGCGGATAATTTCAGACCGTTCGTGGAGCCGTGGGTCGTTCAAGAGCAGCGCCCCGCCTTCCCCACAGGTGAAATTTTTGGTCTCATGAAAACTCTGAGTCGCCATCGCGCCGAATGTGCCGGTATAGCGGCCTTTATAGGTGCTGAATAAGGCATGGGCGTTGTCTTCAATCACTGGGATGCCGTGGCGGTCTGCAATCGCCATGATGGCGTCCATCTCACAGGCCACGCCCGCATAATGCACCACCACAATCGCTTTCGTGCGCGGCGTAATGAGCGATTCCAGCAACGTCTCATTGATATTGAGCGTATCGGGGTGGACATCGGCGAAAACGGGTTTTGCGCCGCGCAAGACGAACGCGCCGATGCTGGTCACGAACGTGAACGACGGGCAAATCACCTCATCCCCCGGCTGGATGTCTAGCAACAGGGCGGACATCTCTAGCGCGTGGGTGCAACTGGTCGTCAGGAGGGCTTTGGGGACGCCGATAGATTGCTCCAAGAACCTATGGCAGTGTTTGGTGAACGCGCCATCCCCGCTGAGGTGTCCATTGGCGACGGCTTGGCGCATGTAGTCAAATTCGCGCCCGGCAGCATACGGCTTGTTGAATGGGATTTTATACATCAGTGTTTGAGTCCTGAGTGCTGA
>DAOTTP010000243.1:0-3079 GCA_034437835.1 Anaerolineae bacterium
GACGCCATTGTTGAAGGCGCTCACACCTGCACCATCACCCACAGCGCGGCGGGCGGCGGCTATGACGCCGTGGTCATCGCCAGCGTGACCGGCAATGTCACCGATAACGACAGCGCCCCAATGGGTGAAGAACTTCTGACCAACCCCGGGTTCGAGACGGCTGGCGCGACAGCGGGTATCCCGTTGGGCTGGACGGTTCAAGCCGCCTCTGGCGATAAGCGTGCTTGCCCTGCCAATGTGAATAATGTCCACGGCGGCACATGCGCCTTCAAGTTCACTGGTAGCGTCACCGATGTGTCTAAGCTGACCCAGAATGTTGACCTGACCGGCGTGACCTTCACCACCGGCGATACACTGGTCGCCAGCGCCTTCTTCAAGGGCAACCACACCACCGCTAAAATCAAGGTTACGCTGTTCGTGTACTACACGGGCAACACGATCCCGGTCAAGACCAGCCTCATCGTCCGCCGCAATATTGGCTTTATCGAACACACCTTGCCGGTCTATACCTTGACCAGCGCGGCGGTCAGCCAAATCAAACTGGTGTTCAACCACCAGAGCAGCGGTGGTACGATCTGGGTTGACGATGCCAGCCTGTATCAGACCTACTTTAGCGTCCGTAGTGCTGATCCGCTGGGTCTCCCCAGCGCACCAGATGGCTTCCGTAAGTAAGTAAAATAAATCCGACAAAAAAGGCGTGTGCAGAAATGCACGCGCCTTTTTTGTTGACTCATGTTCACGACAGGTGATTTCCACCTAAGATTAATGGGGCGTCCGTCGCCTATTCCGAAAACGGACGGCAAGAATGCCGTCCCTACACCACTCAATTTGAACATGCGCCAAAAACGAGACAGGCGACTCTCCGCAAAAGGTCGCCTGTCTCGTTTCAGGGATGTTATGCGACGCTATCTGAGGGCGGCGCGGGGGAAATTCAGGATTGGCGTTAGCGTGCCATCTTCACGGTAGCGCGTTGGGCGCTGACCGACGGTTGTTCGGTTGCGGCGGCAGGGGCGGGGCGGTGAAATAGCACCCGTACCAAGCGCATTAAGCGCCCGGTGCGCTGGCCGCGTGCCAGTTCGCCCAATCGGATGGCGCGCATCTCGGCGCGGAGGTCGTCATTGCGGTGGCGGGTGTGATATTCCAGAAAGTGGGCGTCCATTGTGCGTCTCCTTCAGTCTGACTCAGGGGGTGGTGACAAGCAGGATACAGTGTCACTTGTATAGTTTCAGGATAAGCGCGTTAAGGTTAGAGACCAATCGATTTAGAGGTCGTTTGGAAATTCATCGGGCGGACAAGTCTCGCCCCTACAGGACACCCTGTGACGCGATTTTGAATACACATCATCAGAAATTTTGTAGGGGCGACGCTTGCGCGCCCGCCGTGAATAAATGATAAATCAGGTCTAATGGTAACTACTCAGCCATCATTTCTTCCCTCAATTTGATGATTTAGAGCATCAAATTGGCTGAGGCATAGGGAAATCCTTCCCTCAGATGATTGGACTGAGTACCGGTCAAAACCTCATTTTCCCCTCAAATAGAGGCTGAGTAGTTACACTTTTCCTTAACTTGGTGCATATGGGCGACCCGGCGGGTCGCCCCTACTATTTCACCTCTACAACCGGGCGCGGGAGGTCGAACAGGGTATCGACTTTGGCGTAGCCAGCGCCCGCCATACGCCCGACGGGCTGCAATTTGAGCGCGTCGATTTTGTCCGTCCCAATCAACACCGAGTCGTCGATGTGGACGTGCCGCACCCGCCCGAAAACCACCGTCGCGCCGCCGGGGGCGTCTGCGTTAATCGGCACGGTACGGTCTAGCTCACACTCATAATGAATCAAGCTCTCGGCCACACGCGGCGCTTTGACGGTCAGCGACGGGATGGCGGTCAGGTTGGCGAAATCAAATTCACTCTGGTCGGCTGGCAATTCAGCGCTGGTCAGATTCATCTGTGCGGCCAGCGGATAGCTGACCATATTCACGACAAATTCACCCGTCGCCAACACATTGCGGAGCGTGTCTTTTTGGCTGGCGTCTTGGGCGCGGGCGGTCACGCAGAATAAGACCGTCGGCGGGTTGCTGCACACCGCATTGAAAAACGAGAACGGCGCGAGGTTAAATACGCCCGTCTCACTGACGGTTGAAATCCACCCAATCGGGCGCGGCACAATCGAACCAATCATGATTTTGTACATCGACTGGTAGGGGATGGTCTGGGGGTCAAGTTCCATGGGGTGTCCTAATCGTTTTCAATTTCGCTATCGGCTTCATCAACCATTTGACAGATGTCAGCGGCGCTCAGATTTTCGATGTCGCCTTTGGAGTAAATCGTGAGTAAGAGAATGCCATCGACAGTTTCTACATAATAAATTATTCGAAAACCGCCACTTTTCCATTTATTGGCGTCCTTATTCGGTAGGCGAACCTTATAAACAAGTGCCTCATGAACATCTTGGATACGATCACCGGGTGTTTCACCGGATTGGAGTTGGGCGACAAATGATTGCACTGTCTCTTGCAGTTGACGATATTTCTTGCGGAGTTGTTTATATTCACGGCTGAATCGAGCGACGGGCTTAACATCAATCGGCATATTTTATGCCTCATCCTCGTCATCATCCCACAAACTCTCTAAGGGGACCGTCTGACCTGTGAACGCCTCATAAAATGCTTGCTCAAGGTCTTGTCGAATATCAACACCGTCTTCTTTTAAGACTTGTGAGGCGACTTTGGCGGCGATGACATGGGCTTCAATCACAATTTTGAGATAATCGTCAACCGTCGCAAACCCATGTTGCTTGGCGATTTCCTCAATCCCAATGATAAATTCCTCAGCGAGGTCAATTTGTGGGGCAAACATGAGATAGCTCCCTTATCTTAATTGCGCGAAGATTAATCATTTTGCGGTATTAGTCATCCTCAGTTAGGAACAACCCCGCCTTAAACTCACGCCATCCCTGTCTAAGAGGCCGTTTGAATATTCGACATTAGACCTGATTTATCGTTTATTTACGGCGGGCGCGCAAGCGTCGCCCCTACAAAATTTCTGATGATGTGTATTCAAAATCGCGTCACAGGAT
>DAOTTP010000244.1:0-2218 GCA_034437835.1 Anaerolineae bacterium
AGACTATAACCGCTCATTAGCCATACGCCAAATTTTGCAGAACATATAGCGCAACTTGATACCAGTATACCGTGAAACACCAGAAAAACTTTAGGGAGGTCTCCTGAATCTGGGTCGGATACTGCGCTATACTCACCGCATTGAAGGGGGATGAGACACATGACCACACCATCGGGACAACTGCTGCGTAAGGCGCGGAAACACGCTGGGTTTGAGACCTTAGATGATTTTGCCGATGCGTTGGCCGAACATGACATCTTCTACACCACCCAAGCCATCGGTCATTGGGAAAACGGACGCCGCAGCCCGTATTCTCACCCCGATGACCGCGAGATGTTTATCAAAATTATGCGCCTATTGGCGCGGTATGGCGGATTTTCACAGCCAGAGATGATTAATGACATCCTGCGGGAGTTAGATCGCCCGTCATTATCACCCGATGAGCAGACACTGATTTTCCCTGACCCGATACAAACCTCCGATTGGCAAATCCCGTTCTTAGCCCAGTACACCACCCTAATAGGCCGCGAGACGGAAGTAAGCGAATTAACCCAAACGCTCACCCGCAACGATGGCGCGCTCATCAGCCTTGTAGTCGGATTGGGTGGGATCGGCAAGACCGCGCTATTACAAGAAGCCTTATCTGGTGTTCGTGAGTCTGGGCGATATACGGCGCTGGCATGGCAGACCGCCAAAAGCGTTGAGTGGGAAGGGGTAGGGACGATCCCACGCCACCGCGCACCGTTCAATATCTCTGGTTTGTTGCGGCATTACCTCGCGCAACTGTCACCGGGCGCTGCGCCCACCACGCCTGACGACATCAAAACCGCCCTACGACAGGCCTTGCAAGCGCACCCGTGCCTGCTCATCCTCGATAACCTCGAAACGCTGGCCGATGCTCAAGACGCTGTGAGGGGAGTGCGTGATGTCCTTGAAGGGACGAGCAGTCGCGCTGTTTTGACCTCGCGTGAGCGACTGACCCAACTCGACGGCATAACTCAAATCGTCCTCAAAGGCTTATCGCGTCCCGCCTCAGATGCGTTGATTCGCATGGAGGCGACTTCACGCGGCCTAAATGACCTCACTCGTGCGCCAGAGGCGACCTTTGCAGAGATTTACGCCGTCACCGAGGGAATGCCGTTGGCGCTCAAACTGATTGTCGCTGAGGTCGATTTGGGTATCGCGCTGGATACCGAATTGGAACGCCTACGCCAGACGGTTGAACAAGAAGACCTGTATCGGTTCATTTATGAGGCGTTATGGCGCAAACTGAGCGAGACCGCCCAAGTGATTTTGGTCGGTGCGGGGACATTTGCGGCTCCTGCCCTCCGTTCTATTCTGATGCAAACCTGCGAACTAGACGAACCGAGCTTCAACCGAGCCCTACCGGAATTGGTGCGCGCATCGCTGCTTGACCCACTCGGCAACCTGAGTGCCGCCGCACAACGCTACGCCATCCACGCGATGACGCGCTGGTTCGTCAATGGGCCGTTGGCAGAGGCTTGGGGCGGCCAAAATACCACTACAGACCTGTAGCGGCGGCGCTACACCGCAGTTGTTCAAAACGGCGTCCGGCGTCGATAAGCTCTCTGAATTGCATATCAGAGGAGTGTATCGACATGGACGAACAACAGTTGCTTCGGTTTTTGATTAACCTTACGCCACGTCAGCGCGAGGTCTTGAGTCGTGTTTGTCACGGCCTGATGAATGGGGAAATCGCACAAGAGCTGTATATCGAGTCTTGTGTGGTGGCCGAACACCTGACGAACATTTATGCCGAGGCCGTAAACGCCCTATATCCAGCCGCGCCGCGCATCAACCGCTACGTGCTGATTCGGCTGTGCGCGCCGGTATTTGACCGTCACCCAGAGTTGACCGCGCCCGCCTGAAACATCACATCATCCCCGCACAGGCCGCAGCAATACCGATAACGACCCGCTGTGATGTCGATATGGGGTCAAATTTGAGGGTTGAGGGAGACTTTTCCCCAGAATTATCACCGAAATCGCGTGATTCGAGGCCTTGCCCGACCTTCTCATCTGGGAGGGTGAATCTCTTGCACAAAGCGGCCTGATACGGTATCCTATCGGTGTAGGGTGATTAGGGGTCACGCCCACATCGAATCCCCCATGGGGATTGAAACTGTTTCGTTAACTATGAACATCGCTTTACCCTCCTCGGGTCACGCCCACATCGAATCCCCCATGGGGATTGAAAC
>DAOTTP010000245.1:0-43963 GCA_034437835.1 Anaerolineae bacterium
GGCGCCGAATTTTTTGTCGAGCGCGACGTTGCGACCCTTCGGCCCCAGCGTGGTGCTGACGGCGTTGGCGAGCTTGTCCACACCGGCCTGAAGGCGGCGGCGGGCTTCTTCTTTGAACAGCAGTTGTTTAGCCATGGGTTCGTGTCTCCTCACAGTAGAGACGGCATGTATGCCGTCCGTACAAAATCAAATCAGGGTTGGGGTAGGGACGCCATTTTGGGTGTCCGTTACAGCGGAAGATGACGGGGGGTTATTCCAGAATACCGAGAACGTCGGCTTCCTTCATGATCAACAGCTTCTTGCCGTCGATTTTGACTTCCGTGCCAGCGTACTTGGCGAACAGAATGGTGTCGCCAGTCTGCACGTCCATGTCGATACGCTTGCCGTTTTCATCCTTGCGGCCAGCACCGGCAGCGAGAACTTTACCCTGCTGCGGCTTTTCCTTGGCGGTTTCGGGCAGCAGAAGGCCGCCCGCGATGGTCTCTTCTTTTTCAACCGGCTCAACCAAAATACGATCACCCAAAGGACGGAGGTTCATGTGGGTTTGCTCCTTATGCTCGATAGTTGCGGGGAATAGGGGCGAAGATTAGCACTCGCACCCCTAGACTGCTAATTCACACCCTCAATATAGGCCAGATACCCTTACAATGTCAAGTCACGAGTGCGATTTCTAGCACGGTTTTAACACAAGTGCTAACGAGCGAGACAAACCCATCTGAGCTATAATCCCCTTAAATTCAATGAGTATCTATCCATGTTTGTTCCACACCCATTCCCATATCAAGGGAGCAAACGAAATTTAGTCTCAGAAATCCTCTGTAAATTCCCGACAGATTCATTTCGATTGGTAGAACCGTTTGCAGGATCAGCTGCTGTTACCTTAGCTGCCTTACACGGCGGATTAGTGGAGTCCGCTATGATTGCGGACTCGGATCAGGGCATTGCGCGCCTTTGGCAAGCTATCCTTCAATCGCCAGAAACTTTAGCCGAAGGCTATCGCAGTTTATGGGTCGGGCAATACGGAAAAGAACGGGAGTTTTATAATGAAATACGCACACGATTCAATCAAAAAGGTGATTCGTCTGATTTCCTTTATCTCTTGCTACGGTGTGTAAAAGCATCGGTGCGTTACAATGCCGAGGGTCACTTCAATCAATCCCCTGACCACCGCAGACGCGGCGCACATCCTGATACCGTGGCTACTCAAATTTTGCGAACCTCAAAATTACTTCAAAATCGGGTAGAGATTTATCATCAAGATTTTAGAGAGACGCTTGAGCTAGTGACCTCAAATGATGTCGTTTACCTTGATCCGCCCTATCAAGGCGTTTCTTCCCAGCGAGATAGGCGTTATAGAGGGCAAATTAACTTTACAGAGTTGGTTACGGCGCTAGACAAATTAAATCGGCGTGGCGTGCGTTATATCCTCAGTTACGATGGGCGCACAGGTGGGAAAATTTACGGTGAGCCACTACCACAAAAACTGGAGTTAAGTCATCTGGAAATCAAAGCTGGGCGGTCAAGCCAATCAACCTTACTGGGTCGCAACGACTCTACAGTCGAATCGCTTTATCTATCCCCGATTTTGGCTCAACAAGGGTTGCCTCTTCAGTTGCAACTTCCGGGTTTCTAATGACATTCCCCACGCCGCCTGATGCGCGTTTATCGGCACTTATCCAACAACTGAAAAACAAACGCGCCAAAATCGTCGCAGATCATATTTTGACCCACGGCAGTATTACAACCGAAGAAATCACAAGTATTTACGGGTATCAACATCCGCCACGCGCTGTTCGGGACTTACGTGAGGCGGGTGTTCCCATAGAAACATTTTCTGTGCTTAATCAAAGTGGCAAAACGATTGCCGCTTACCGATTTGGCCTCTCAGAAAATATCAGGGAAGATCGACTCGGTGGGCGGCGCACATTCCCTAAACAATTGAAATTACGCCTATACGCCCATCAAAATGGTCGATGTGCAATGTGTCACGGTGAATGGGAAATGCGTTACCTCCAAATTGACCATCGTATCCCGTATGAAATAGGCGGGGAACTAAGCCCAGACGATATAGACTCATATCAATTGGTGTGGTGCGTGTAATCGCGCAAAATCTTGGTCTTGTGAACATTGTTCCAACGCCACAGTCCGCTCGATTGATGTTTGCAAAGGATGTTATTGGGCTTCCCCGTTGAACTATCAACATGTGGCGGCTCAACAACTCAGGCGGAGTACACTACTATGGCAAGGGGATGAGACGGAAAATTTTGACCAGTTGGTTAAAGATGCTGGAGAGGCAAACAGCGATATAACCGACTATATCAAAGCCCTATTGAAGCCACGCCCCAAACAAGACTAATCCCCAGTTATCCGCGTCTGATTCGACAATTAGTACGACAACATACCAAACATGCGTTATAATGCTTAAATTGCTTGCGCTTATGTGGTGTCTCCGCTCATTCTGAGGATTCGTAAGAACCTACAATTGAGAAAAAAGGCACAACCGGCTAATGTGTACGCTAGGTGCGGTGTTGCACCAACACAGAGCCTCTTATTTTTAGGATTATTTTTATGGCTGCCTATCTGATTGTCGATCTTGACCGCTTGTTGAGACAGTTTAATGAGCGTAGTTTCCCCGTTGACCTGCAAGAGATGGCCGTCGCCCTACGCGGGCGGGCGGCGCTTGCGGCAGGCGTCCCATCGGAACAGTTGAAGGCGATTGCCGCCGCTGACTGGTCAGCCCATCGTGAACAGCAACCGCGCTTGGAGCAAGTTTTTCGCTCTGCGCGCTATGACCTGTTCGATGTGCCAAGATTCGGCACGTTGGCCGATGGCTTGCACGGGTATTATTTTTCGTCCGACCCCGATTTGGTCAGCGAACTCATCCTCGTCACCGTAGACGGCTCGCTGATGCCGTTGATTGACCGCGTGAAGATGACGCGCTTCGCCCGTGTGCGAATCTGGGGGCTAGAAAACCCCCTCACCCGCCGCGATGAAGAAGAACACGGCGCAATCTTCCAAGACCTGCGCGAACTGCTGGGCATCCAAAGTCGTAATGTCGCTTTATACATCGACTTCGAGAATATCGCCATCAGCTTGACGCAAGCGCAATTCTTGGTCAACCTTGACCGCCTGATCGCGGCTTTCGTCCGCCAAGCCCAAGCGCACGGCCACGTCACCAAAATGGCGGCCTATGCGCCGTGGGGCAACCGGGGAGCCCTCCCCTCATTATTGGACGGCAACGGTCAAGACATCACCAGCGAGGCGCAGGCGCGGCTGGCGTATGCCAACATCGACCCGGTGTATCACCTTCCCGGTAAAAATAGCGCCGACATGAAAATCGCCAGTGATGTGCTGACCCACTCAACCAGCGCCGAGGCCGCCGATGTCTATATCTTGGCGACGGGAGACCGCGACTTCAATGAGGTCATGAACGCGCTGGCCGCCCGTGGCAAAACGGTCATCGTCTGGGGCGTGCATGGCACGGTCAGCCGCCAATTGGCGCAGAACCCCGGCCTGAGCGTCGAGTACATCGAAGAATTCACCAACCTAGAAACCTACGCCTCGCGTGCCAGTAGCGCCCTGACCGGATTCGACGACGCCTCCGGCAATGTCGAGACGTTCACGCCGTCGCAATGGGCGAGCGTGGTCGTGCAGTTTGACCGCCTCACCGCCGGTCATGTCTCGCATAATGTCCATGAAGACCGTCTGATTGAGCAGCTTATCGCGGTCAACGCCGTGATTTCTCCTCAACGCGGGGAAGACCTGATCGCGCAAGCGCTGTCGCTGGGAATCCTCAAGGCCGTCGATAACGTCGGCAATCTCGCGCTGAGCGACTCGCACCCCGTGGTTGAAAAGACACGGCTCGTCCGTGACCGGATTGCCCTGCGCGTCGGCAATACGCTCAACGCACGCGGCTGGAATTATGTCAACTACGGCTTCTTGCTCAAAGGCTTGGCGATGGATCGGGAGCTAGAACGCCCCGGCCTGAACCGAGACGACCAATGGCGCTCGCATTGGATTGACTTCCTCGTCCGTGAGGGGATGCTCGTGCGTGAACTCACGCCACATCACCTTAACCCAGAAGACCTCGTGCCGGTGATTCGGATGCCGACGGGGATGATACTGCCCGCCGGGATGCTACAAGGGTTGGACGACGATTACGATGAGCCGTCATACTCGCCACAATCCAGCGCGGTGCAGGGCATCTCGATGACGATGGAAGAAATTTTCCCGATGGACGGCGAAGTCGCTGGTCAGCGGTTGCGCCCGGTACAGCTAGACCTGCCGCTGGAAGGCTTGACTTCACAGTATCCCGGCACGGCGGCCATGCTCCGGCGGATTATCGTCAGTGTCGAGCAATTCACCAGCTACCGCAAATTCGAGTGGTGTCCGCTGGGGAGTCTGCATAACCGGCTACGCCCTTACGATACCGGCATGACCTTCCAGAGCGCGGTGGAATACCTGATTTTCCACGGCTCTGTCGCGGTCAGCGAGTACGCCAATCCACAGAGTAGCTATAACACCAAAGGTATTTCGCTCAATACCGAAGCCCCGATTGTGCGTAATGTCCTGAGCGAACGGGACGCCTTCATCCGCCTATTATTGGCGCTTTACCGGCGTGACGTGTTAATCTCTATCAATGTAGCGCGTGAATCCGCCCCGTCATGGGATCATGATTTGTGGTTCTCCATCATGGAGCGAGAGAACGTGTTGAACGCCCTGAACGGCAGACCCGGCTTCTACAGCCTATTCCGCACACATCATACGGTTGCTCAGGTGGCCGCGCTCACCGAGGGCAGCGCATCGGATGATGACTCAATCTTGGACAACCTTGCCCGCTAATATTAAAGCGGGTGTAAACTAGAGATTGCAGTGCTTTCATCATTCCCTTTTTGGAGTCAGGCCGTGGGGACTGTTCCGTGACCACGAGAGGAAACATGACCACTCATCCGACGGACGCTGCTTTTCTGGCTGAAGCGGCTCTCCTCGCGTCGGAGCCAGTGACCGAGCAGGCTGTCCAGTCGATACTCCAACTGACCGTTACGTCATTGGGTGTAGATCGTCTTGTGTGTAAAGCGCAACAGGATGGCTTCATCTGGGTGGCAAACCAACCGGGTCAGGCCAGTTTGATGATTTCTACCGATTACACCGTCCCATTGGCGTTCCGGGGACAGTTGCTTGGGGAATTACGCGCTTCCTCATCATTAGATGGGCTGGCGGCGGTGGATGTCATCGTCCAGTTGCTGACCACCGTGCTGCGTGACCGTGAACTCGACATCGCAGAACGCGCCGTACAGATTTATCGTGACCGGATGGTGCGCCTCGTCACCCATGACCTCCGCACGCCGTTGGCGCAAATCATGGGCTATGCCCACCTGCTCCAGATGGACTTGACCGAGATGAAAGAGCAGGCGCGTTTCGTTGACGGCATCATCGCCTCAAGCGGGCAGATGGACAGGCTACTAGAGAGCCTGTTGCGCCTCGAACGACTGCGCCACAGCCCCCGTGACCTGTATACCCGCGTGAATCTGCTTCAGTTGGCGAAAATCGCCTTAAGAGAGTGTCAATACGCCGCCGAGCAGAAATCGGTCAGCATCCACGCCAATTTACAGGCCGATAACGGCGTGATGGTGGAGGGCGATGAGTTCCTGATGCAGCGGGCGATGGAAAACCTTGTCAACAACGCGCTCAAGTTCACCTTGCCGGAAGGTCGCGTGACCATGAATCTGCTTTTCAGCGAGACGATGGTCGAATTTAGCGTTGAAGATACCGGCATCGGCATCGCCCCGGAACACCTCGATTATCTGTTCACCCCATTCCATCGCATCACCCACGAGGACGGACGCCAAGCGCCGCCGGGATTCGGACTCGGCCTCTCACTGGTCGGTAGTATCATCGAGCAGCACGAGGGGCAAGTGTTCGTCCACAGCGTCTTGAATCAAGGCAGCACATTCGGCTTCAGACTGCCGTTGATGCGCTAACCCAAAAAAATTCGTAAGGGCGACCTATAGGTCGCCCTTTTTTGTTGCCTCATGCCTGACTTTATGGCGCAAGCGGATACGTCAAAACCGACAATTGTGGGGACAACGCGAGCCTTGTCCTTGCCCCTTTGTTTTAACGCTGGAACAGCGGTTGTAAAACTTCAAACAAAAAGAAAGCCAATAACAATAGCGTCACCCATACACCCCAATTGCGCCACCACACTTTACCCGATTTCGCCAGCGGGGGCGGCTGCTTGAAGCGTTCCAGACGGTCAGAGCGCGGGCCGGGCGGCATCGGGCGAGCGACCTTCGGTTCAGACTTAGGGCGCTGGATGGTCTTAGAGAACGAGACCGACTCGGTTTGCAGCGATTTGTTCAACATGATTTGTGAGGCCGGGGGCAGTGCTACCGGGCGGGTCGGCAGTGCGGCGGCGGCTGGGCGCGTCGGGCGGGCGGGGGATGACGGCGGCTTGGGCGCGGTGATTCCCTTGACGTTGGCGCGGTCTAGCTCTGTGACCAATTTCCAGAAGGCCGAATCGAACGGCTGATTGTGGAAATCAACATACTGGATGCGATGGAGTTGGTAATGCACCTTCGCTGGGCGGTGGCGAACAGTCAAGATGGTGCGCTGGTTGTCAAGAAAATATTGCCACTCATCCTCGACATTGCGTGAAATCATGGCCTCTGGCGAGACGACCACCAACAGCGCGTCGCTGGTGTCCAGACCCTCTTGGATGGCGCTCGACCACTTCATGCCCGCCGGAATGTCCTCGACATCAATCCATACATCCGCGCCGCCAATCGAAAGAGCGGTAGCCAATTGAGCGGCAAATTCTTGATCTGCGCGGCTGTAACTGATGAAAATGCGCGGCATAGTGCTGTCAAACCTCAGTGCGTGTGTGCTTACCTTTCATTGTGGGTAGTTTACACACTATTCAACCGTAAAGGTTAAGGTCTGCACGATATTGTTATTTATTGTTATATCGATCTGGTACGCGCTGGCCGCTGTGAAGGGGAAATCGGTCTGGTTGGCGAAAAACCAGATGCACGCCCCGTTGATGTTGAAGTCCGGCGCGAAATCGAACAGCGCGACCTCTGCCCCATCTTTCAGCCAGCGCGAGGCGATGATGTCCCCCGGTGAGATATTGAAGGCGGTGGCCGCGACATAAATCTCTGGCGTCGCGGTGCTGAATGTGCTGGTCGGGCTGAGCGGACAATCGTTGGAATCGACGCCGGTGGTCGTCACCACACCAGCTAAGCGTGGCGCATCCGGTGAGAGCGTATTGGTCGGCGGCAAAACATCGGTAGGCAAGGGCGTCGGGGTCGGCGTCAGATTCGGGTCAAGCGTCGGCGCGGCAATCGTCACGCCGCCGACTCCGCTGACCACTTCTGGCGTCGAGGTGGCGCGTAACGCGGAAGTCGGCAACATCTCTGGCGTGATGAGCCGGACATCTGGGCGCGGCAAATCCAGCGCCTCCAATGTATTCACCAAGCGCGATTGGCGATTAGACGCACGTCCTAGCGCCTCGAAGGCGGCAATGCGCGTGACCTCACGGCGGTCTGCCTCATAGGTAGCCGTCGCCCGTGCGAACGCCGCCGCCGTCGCCAGAGTCGGGTTTAGGGCGGCGGCGGTCAGGCCGGGGGCGGGGTCAGGCGGGGGCGCACACGCCGAGAGTAGGACTGCCAGTAGCGCCGATAAAAATATCCTCACCCCAAACGCTCCAACAATAATGACAGCGCGGCCTCGGCGGATTTGACCTTATTGGCGCTGCGGTCTGTGCTGTTCCAATTGTATTTGGCCGGAAACGTCCCGCTGGGCGTGGCGACGGCGATATAGACCAATCCCACCGGTTTTTCCGGCGTCCCGCCGCCGGGGCCGGCCACGCCCGTCACGCTGATGGCGTAATCGACCCGCAAGGCGCGGCGTGCGCCTTCCGCCATCGCAATCGCGACCTGCTCACTGACCGCTCCGTGCTGAATTAACATTGCGGCTGGCACGCCCAACACCTGTTCCTTGACGCTGTTGGCATAGGCGACGACTCCGCCAAACATATAGGCCGAACTCCCGGCGACTTCGGTCAGCAAATGAGCGATGAGGCCGCCAGTGCAGCTTTCCGCCGTACCAACCGTCCGCCGCAGCACTTTGAGCCGATTCCCGACCCGTACTTCCAATGGCGTAATTGCTTTTTCATCTGACATGGCATTTCCCCCCAAACAAACTAATGCACAAGTATATTAGTCCATTCTACCTATCTTCTGTGCATGTGTAAGAGGGTAGGTTGGGTTATAATGTGGGATAAATCCCTGATTTTTGGGATATTGAGGGAAAATAAACAACGATGGGTTTCTGGGGTTGGCGGCAAGGGGCGTGTGCGGTCTTCATCAGTGTTTTGGTGACGGCTTGTGTCCCCGCGCAAAACGCCTCACCGACCCCGATTTTGACGCCAGTTGCTGTGACGTTGACCATCGTCAAGCCACCGGGAGAATCCCCTACTCCGCGCTCGCCGCGCATCTTGACCGCGACCCCGGCCTTTCAGACCACCTCCTTAGACCTACTCCCCCCCCGATGCGACGACCTGCTCGGCGGTGGGATGCAGTGCGTCGGGGTATTGCGGAATCCGAATCCGCAAGCCTTCGGTTGGGTGGTCATCCACGCCGAGGGGGATGGTGAGATGCGAGGCTTTTCTAGCCTGAGCGCGGCGCTAGAGCAAGTTATCGTCCCAGCTGGCACGGATGCCCCCTACCGCTTGTTGTTGGAATCACCCGCTGAAACCATCATCCTCAGCCTCGATACCGTGGCGGTGGCGGAGGGGTGGGTCGCGCTAGATATTACCGATGAGCGCGGCGGAATCACCCCGGACGGGTATCAGGTCACGGCGCGACTGCTCAACTCATCATCCGGGGCGGTGAGGGACGGGCGGGTGGTGGTCATGCTGTTTGATGGTGATGTGCTGTTGGGCTATCGGGTGATGGTGCTAGATGATTTGGCGGTGGGTGGCAGCGCTGACCTCGGCCTGTTGTGGGCGGGCGTGACCGGGGACGCGCTACGCCATACCGTGAGCGCCATCGCGTGGGAGCTATGAGAGCGTAGGCTGACCGCCCCCCACCGTCACCGAGGTTTTGCTGTACACTAAACGTCAATAGTCCCGATGTAGGGACGCCCTTCTGGGCGTCCGCCGCCTGTTCTGAAAACGGACGGCAAGAATGCCGTCCCTACCTCACCGTCAGACACGTTTTAACTGGAAACTTCTAACTGCGAACTTTTAACTCTGTCTGAATGTCAAACAAAAAACAGCCTTATTCAGGCTGTTTTAGCGGGTGTGCCGGAGGTGGGAGTCGAACCCACACGCCTGTTAAGCAAACGAGTTTGAGTCGTTCGTGTCTGCCATTTCACCACTCCGGCGTTGCGCTTATGAGTATATGCTAAAACAGGTCGAAACGTCAATGCCGACACTGACAGAAGATACAGAATTGATTATGGCCGCCCAGCGCGGCGACCTCGACGCCTTTAACGCGCTGGTGTTGCGCTACCAGAACGCAGCCTATACCACCGCGTACCGCCTGCTTGGGGAGCCGTTCTCGGCCTCAGACGCGGCGCAAGAGGCGTTCATCAACGCCTACCGCAAGATTACAGAGTTTCGGGGCGGCAGTTTTAAGGCGTGGCTGTTGCGGATTGTCACCAACGGGGTGTATGACCGGCTGCGGTATGAGAAGCGCCGCCCCGCCGATTCGATTGAAGACCTGCCCGGCGCGGACGGTGACGACGGGGCGCAGTTAATCGCCCAGACCGCAACGCCGGAACAAGCGACAGAACGGCGCGAGGCACAACAAGTGATTCAAGACTGTCTCGGCAACCTGCCCGCCGACCAACGCGCCACGCTTGTGATGTTCGACCTCGAAGATTACAGTTATCAAGAGGTGGCCGAAGGGATGGATGTCCAGCTTGGGACGGTCAAATCTCGCCTCAGCCGCGCACGCTTGGCGATGCGTCGTTGTTTGGATGGCAAACAGGAACTTTTTGCGGATGTTTTTCGTTTTAATAATTAACCACCATTTAGCGCCGCTGGGGCGGCGAGACATCAACCAACATGCTCAGTAACCGCGATTACGACCTGATTTCTGGCTATCTTGACGACGAGCTAACCGACAGCGAACGCTCGGAGGTTGAGTCGCGTCTGCCGAGCGATGCCGAATTCGCCGCAGAACTAAGCGCCATCCGGCGCACCATCAACCTTGTGAAAACCTTACCAGAGCTAACCGCGCCGCGTGATTTCCGTCTGACCCGTGAGCAAGCGGCCAGCATCGTCCGTGAGCGACCCGCACGGGCGTTAGCGCCCAACCGGACGCTGATGTTCAGGCGCACCCTGATTCCGCTGATGAGCGCCGTGGCGTCGGTGGTGTTGGTGTTGGTGGGTTTCGTGTCGCTGTGGGGCGGTCAACTGACCAGCAACCAGCCTAACGCGGATACGGCAGCCATCGCCTTGCTTCAGACCAACACCGCGCCGCCATTGGACGCAGACAGCCAAACCAATACGTTCGGCCTGATGTCTCCGGTGAACCCGCCGACCATGACATCTGATTCACCCGGTTATACATTTGAGTCGCTGCCTGCTACCGACACGTTTGAATATGGCTCCGGCGGCGGGGCTGCCGATGTGATTCCGCCCACGGGTGGGATGGGCGGAGAAGCCGCCGACATGATGATGATGTCCGTCCCAGAGGCGTCCCCCTCGCCTGAGTTGAATAGCGCTGGCGCGGCGCGGAGCAGCCTGCCCCCCGCACCGACTCAGACCATGCTGATGACCGCCACGGCAGAGATGTCTGAATCGGCTACGATGGCGCTAATGGTTGACGGCACGCCAGTCGCGACGGATGTGCAGAGCTTCGATGCTTATGATGAAGCGGAATCGACCAACCCCGCCGACCAAACGATGGTGATGCAAGCGCCCGCGCCCGTCACGGCTTCTACCGATGATGAGGCCGCCTCGAATCAAGCAACAGACCCCCTTGCCGATACGATGTTGGCAACCGAGGCCACGCGCAAACTGGGGGATGATGGGGCTGCGCCGCAAGGCGGAATCTCCCCATTCGGTGGGTTGTTACTGGTCATCAGTGGCGTCGGCCTCGGCGTCGTGACCATGATTTTGCGCCTCCGCAAGCCGCTATAAGCGCTAGGAGTCAAAAAAAGAGGGGTATGGCGACAGTGCCATACCCCTCTTTTTGACGTGCGGTCAGACGAGATTATTCTTCGTCGTCTTCGGCTTCTTCGGCTTCTTCGTCGCCGTCTTCCCAGTCAAAATCTTCGTCATCTTCCCAACCAGCGCCGTGAACGTGACCGTGGGTCAGTTCTTCTTCTTCGGCGGCGCGGATTGCCAAGACTTCGATGACGTAGTTCAAGGTCTTGCCAGCCAACGGCGGGTTGAAATCGACCTTGACCATATCGCCATTCATCTCGGTGATGACGCCTTCGAACAGATAGCCCTCTTCGTCCTCAAGCACGACGGCCATGCCCAGTTCGGCGTCGCCAATGTCGTCCTTGCCGAACTCGTCGTAGTCGTCCGCGTCATATTCGCCATACCCTTCGGCGGGCGGGACGGTGACGGTCAGCTTATCGCCTATGGCTTTGCCGTGAAGCGCGGCTTCGAGGCCGGGGACAACGTTATCTGCGCCGTGTAGATATTCAAACGGGTCAGCGGCTTCCCACTGCTCCACCATTTCGCCGTCAACGGTCAGGGTGTAGGCAAGGCTCACAACCTTTTCGTTTTGGATCGTGTCAGTCATCGGTGTGATGTCCTTTAGTCTTACATGACAAATGCAGATGGTATTATAGGGTCTAGTTGCAACTGTCGATAGTCTGTTCTTGGCATTTGCCGATATGTTTAACCAACCTATAACATCGAGAACCCCATGCTGACACAATCTCCCGCACAGCCACTGCTCAAGCCCATGACCATTGGCGGCATCGTCATAAATACCCCGCTGACCCTCGCGCCGATGGCCGGTCAGACCAATCACGCCTTCCGGGTTTTGTGCCGCAGTTTTGGCGGGGTCGGCTTGGTTTGTACCGAAGTATTAAGCAGCGTCCCCTTGCTCACACCGGGGAGTTTGCGCCATTCTGAGAGATTGTTTGACTGGACTCCCGAAGAATTCCCTATTGCGGTACAATTGTACGGTGCTGAACCGCATATCGTTGCGGAAGGCGCACGCATTATGGTCGATTATGGCGCACGCATTATCGATATCAATATGGGTTGCTGGGTCCCAAAAATCGTCAAAAAAGGCGGCGGCGCGGCCTTGTTGCGTGACATCTGTACGGCGACTGCGGTGGTCGAGGCGGTGGTGAAAGCGGTCAATGTGCCGGTCACAGTGAAGGTTCGTGCCGGATTCGATGATGGTGTGGTGTCGGCTATCCCGTTCGCCCGCGCCGCAGAACAAGCCGGGGCGCAGGCCATCGCCGTCCATGCCCGATTCGCCAAGCAGGGATTCACCGGTCACGCTGATTGGGAAGTCATCCGTCAGGTGAAGGAATCGGTGAGCAGTATTCCAGTCATAGGCAATGGGGACGTGAACAACGCCGCTGACGCTCGTAGAATGTTTGAGCAGACCGGATGCGATGCGGTGATGATTGGGCGTGCGGCGCTGGGGAATCCGTGGATATTCAGCCAGATTGAGCATGAATTGACCACCGGCCAACCCGCCCCAGAGCCTACCCCGCGCCAACGCGCCGAGGCGTGCCTACGCCAAGCGGTGCTGACGCTGGAGACCAGTAAGTTGAGGGAACGCCAAGTCTTGTTGGAACTACGCGGTCAATTGGCGAAATATGCCGACGGCATCCCGGACAGCGCCAATCTCCGCACTCAAATCGTCCGATCCGAGTCTTTGGCGGATATTGAGCGCGCATTGGCGCAGGTGCTTTATGAGTGAGATGTTTCCGAGCAACAGCCCCGCGACGGGTAAGTTGTTTTTTGGGGGGTGTGATTGCCGTGAGGTGATTTCGACCACCCCTTTCAGTATGGTTTATTATGGCTATGAACGGAATGACGCCTCGGAAGACGAAAAGTTTCGCCGTCCCGTGGTGGTCAAGGTCATTTCGCTGGATGAAAAACTAGGCCGCATCGCCCAAGAACGGGTTGAGCGCTATCGGAACGAGCTTGCCAGCCTCCATTTGCTAAACAACCCGCACATCGTTAAGTTGCTGTCGGTGAAGCACGACAAAGACAAGAAACAAAGCGTTTTTATCATGGAATGCATCGAGGGACCAACCGTCGAAAAGGCCTACTACGAACACGATTTATCATTGGCGGTGATTGCGCGGATGGCGCAGCAGATGTGTTTTGCGCTGACCGACATCCACAATCAGGGCGTCATCCACGGCGACATCCACGGCGGGAATATAATGTTCTACAAACCCTTCAACCCGCGCACGCCTCTGGAGCAGATATATTTCTCTTTATTAGACTTCGGGTTATCGGATGTCCACCATGACGATGATATCTCCAAATCACATAAAACCCGACGCCACGATGTGATTGGCTTGGCGCGTTTGCTGGATATGATCCTGACGCGGCAGTTCATCAATAGGCCAGAGCGTACCGATGTGCGCTTGCCAGCTTTGATGGATGTCCTAATTGTGGCGCAATTGGAGGACGGGCCGTATGATACCATCCCCAAATTTGAAAGCGCTTTTAAGGCCGCAATGGAATACAGGCGAATGGCCCCTTCATTGCAGGGATTCTTCGGTTTTTTCAAAGAGAGATCAGAGAACCCGACACAAATCATTGAGCGCCCCAGAATCCGGCCAAATGCCATCGCAGCTGGCACCCAGACGGCAGAGACGCCGCACATCATCGCTGAGGAACTTGCCACTCAGACATCGGCGGTGTCAATCGTCACCGACACCGCACCCCAGCCCACAGCGTCTACAGTGCAGCGCAAACGATCAAAAATTGGCCTGTGGTGGATGAGTGTGGCGGTGCTTTTGAGCTTGTTTGGGATGCTAGGGTTTATCGGGTTGGAATTTGACACCCCGATTCTGAGCGTGCCTGCGCCGTCGGTGGGAGTGGTGTTCTCAGCGCTATCAGGGCGGCTTGCCCTGATAGAACGCAGCACCGGCCAAATTCTGCACGTCTTCGGCAATATCCCCGCCCGTGTGGTCGCCGTTTCGCCAGATGGTCGTTATTTGGCCGCCGACAACAAGGTCATCGACCTTCAGAGTGGGCGTACCATGCACGTATTTGACCACCAGCCGATGCCAGTTGCGCTGGCCTTTAGCGTGGATGGGGCGATTTTAGCGCTGCATGATGGGGTGTTCGTCCAGCTTTTGGATGTCTATACCGGTAAACAATTGCACGTCCTAGCGGGCATCGCGCCTGCTGAACTCGACACGCTGTTCACCCCGGCGGGCTATCACCGGTTGCACAACGCCTTAACCGAGTCGCGCCGCCAGATAGGGCAAGTCGCGACCCGGTAAGTAGGGCGATTTAAGCCAGAATAATCTTGCCGTCGTCCATCGAGGTGATGGTGGCGAGGCTTTCGATTTGGAAGGTGAAGCCACGGTCAATCATGTACTGGCGACCTGACTCAAACGACTTTTCGATGACGCAGCCCGCGCCAACCGGATTGGCCTTCGCGCTGATAATCATCCGCGCTAAGGCGGCCAGAGTCTTACCAGAGGCGAGGAAGTCGTCAATGATGAGGACATTTTCGCCCTCGTGCAAAAATTCTGCGGCGACCAACAAGCTAACATTAACGCCTTTGGTGTGGCTGGGCGCAGTCTCTAAAAAGACCGGGCCAGACATGGTGATGGGCTTGATTTTACGCGCATACACCACCGGCACTTTCAAAATATAGCCGGTAGCGATGGCGGGGCCGATGCCCGAAATTTCCGCCGTCAGGATGCGGTCAATTTTGTGGCCGCTGAAGCGGCTCGCCATTTCCTCGCCCATTTGCATCATCAACACCGGGTCGATTTGGTGATTGAGGATGCTGTCCACTTTCAAGATTCCGCTGCCGAGGTTACGGCCTTCGGCGGCAATGCGGTCTTTCAATGCCTGCATAACTTAACGCGCTCCCGGTGTATGTCCGCCCTGCTCTTCATAAACCTCTGCGAATACGACTTCATAAGACCCCGGCGGCAGTTTGGTGAGTTCTGCGCCCGCTTCCTGTCCCTGTTTGGTCATCAGGGCGGAAAACAAAACGTCTTGGGCAGCGAAATACGCTTCCAAGACGCGATAATAGGGCGAAGAACCGCCGGGGCTGCCGATGACGCTCACGACCTGCCGACGTTGTACCCCCGGCATTCGTTCGACGAGTGCCAAAAGATTGTTGTAGGTGTCCTCAAAGCGCGGGACATCCGCTGGTTGGCGGAACAGAATCATGAGTTTGAACATGGGCGGCGTATCCATCAGATGATGGGTGGGCATTATACAGGCCAAACCCTCGCTTGGGGAGTGTTGGGCATGAGCGATTGTGTTTCATGCCACCGTTCAGCGTCTGCTTACAAAAAAAGACCATCAAAACTAAACCTCATCTAAACCACCTGACTCAAAAAGGTTTATACGATAGAAGCTATAGTCAAAACACCGAGGAAGACGGCTCTCACCAGATAAACGGGGGAGGCGTATTTCTAAACAATGTCTAAACCAGTTAAGGAGACGAGAACATGCAACGCAATCGACAGTCATTTTGGCGGATAATCCGAAACCTTTCCGGCTTGGGTGCAATCCTATGCTTGGGCGTGGCCGCTGTTAGCGCTCAAACCGACCCCGACTTAACGCATCTGCCGGTTGGCGACGGCAACGTGTCTACCGAGCCGCAAGTTGGGTATATCTGGTCATGTCAAACAGAATTTAGCGCCAATGCGGGCGGCGCGGGCGGGGTTGGCGCGTGGATGTCGGACGACGGCACGTTCGATTACACCGCAAAAGCCGTCGTGGATGGTGATGTGGCATGGGACGGCGAATTTACCGTGGCCGTAGAGGGCGAAAATCGCCTGCTCGCGGGCAATAGCTTGCCAACCTATCACACCACCGGCACTTACCCGATTTCTAGCACCGATGATGCCTATCAAGTCGATAGAAATCCCAATACCATTCAGGCGCAAGTGGGCGAGTGGACGCTATCCGCGAACCCAACGCTGGCGGATAGCCCATCTTGTCTTCCCATGGGCGCCATTGGTGTGATGCTCTCTGGCTCTGTCGTCTTTAATGCACTCGACGGGCAAGGACGAGACGCTGTAGCGCATGAAACGCTCGACCATTGTCAGGGACACCCGCAACAAAACGGCCACTATCACTATCATAATTTGTCGGATTGCGTGGAAGAACACGAGGACACCGAGAGCGGTCACTCATCTCTGATGGGCTATGTCTTAGATGGTTTCGGGATTTATGGATATCATGGCGAAGATGGTGAAGTCTTAACCTCCGCTGACCTTGACGAGTGTCATGGACACACCCACACCATTGAGTGGGACGGCCAGATGGTCGAGATGTATCACTATCACGCCACCTATGAGTACCCGTATACCATTGGGTGCTTCCGTGGTACAGCCATCACCCTTGCAAATGATATGGGCGCTGGTGGTGGGCGTCCACCGCTGGACGGAAATGGTAATCCCCCGCCGATGGACGGAAATGGTAATCCTCCCCCGCCACCAGCGGGACGGGACGGTACACCTCCGCCCGCAAATGGGGGATAATAACTAATCTGAGGTTGGTTGATGAGGGCTTAGACCTCATCAACCAAATTTTCTTTCTAATAGAGAACCGAAACAAAAAAGGCATGATGACAACCAGCGTTTGTGTCATCTCAAATAGCGGGCGGGCAAGCCCCGCCCCTACGAAAATTCCCAATGATGTGCATTATGCTAGTTCTATTGCAATACCTTCGCCAATTTTGACCATTGTCCATCTATCAGGGCGAACAACGCCCGTGTTGTCCCCCAAATATCCTGTTTTTGTAGGGATACGGCAGTGACGTGTCCGTTTTGGCGAAGGTATTGTATTCAGGTTCTCTATAAGAACGCATGAAGGCGATTCATCAATGATTTCTATCAGCCCCCGCACCGTACTGGTGGTGGATGACAGCGAAAATACTCTAAAATTATTGGCTGATTTTTTATCAGGGCAAGGCTTTACGGTCATGACTGCGCTCAATGGCCTACAGGCGCTTGAGCTATTAGAACGCGCCAATCCTGATTTAATTTTACTGGATGTCATGATGCCCTCGATGGATGGTTATCAGTTTATTTCGCGCGTCCGGCGCACCAACCGCGTGCCGATTATTATGGTGACGGCCAAACGGGAAGAGAGCGATGTGGTGCGCGGCTTTGAGTTGGGCGCAGATGATTATATTGTAAAACCCTATCGAATGCGTGAATTGCTGATGCGCGTCCGCGCCGTTTTGCGCCGCAGTCAGCCCCAAGACCCCAGCCAACACTTGATTATCGTTGGCAGCCTCACCCTCAATAAAGAAAAATTTGGCGTGACCGTGCGTGAACAAGGAGTTGATTTGACGCTGGCCGAATTTTGTTTGTTAGAGATGTTGGTCGCTTCGGCTGAAACCCCTGTCCATCGCGCCAAATTGTGCATGACCTTGATTGAGCGCGGTTTTTCAGGGTCAGAAAAAACGCTTAAAATTCACATCCATAATCTCCGTCAAAAAATAGAGCTAGACCCCGCCAACCCACTCTATATTGAGACGATTTTTGGCATTGGCTATCGTTTGCGGGCGGTGGACTCATGAGATATTCCATCCGCACCAATTTGGTGCTGACTTATCTGGCAATCGCCATCTTAACGGCCTCGCTGATTTATCTGCTGATCCGTTTGACCTCTGACCAACGGCTGAAAACACTCTTGTTAGAGCAGCAGATTTCGGAAATTGTCGATGAGGTCGCAACATGGTACGAAGCAGAAGGGGGTTGGGATCACTTTGGTGAGTACTTTAAGGCGTTACATCCCCTAACCCCAGAGTCACGTCCAAACCCTTTGGGTCAGCCTGTGCAAAAGCCACTAACTCCCCGACGGGGTAGGCACGGGGTCATTGATGACCAGAAACGGGTTTTAATCCGTTTTTTGGATTTCTCAGACCGTGAAATCGTCCCAGATGCTTACCTTGTTAATGCTGTAGCCGTGGTGGTTGATGGGGTGACGGTGGCGTGGGTTGTCCCTGATGACGAATCCGGCATCAGCCTCCAATCGGAAGAACTGATTTATCTGCGCCGTACTGATCAAGTTTTGTTGATTGCCACAACCATTGCTGTGTGTGGCGCATTGTTGATTGGCTACGGATTTGCGTCGCTCTTACTTCGCCCGATTCATAACTTGATTAAGGCGTCTGAGGCGATGGCGCGGGGCGATTTGAAGCAAGAAATTGGGATTCACCTCAACGATGAATTGGGGCAACTGACCGCCAGTTTTAATATGATGAGTCACGAGGTCACCAAAGCCAATCAGCGCCGCCGCCAAATGGTGGCCGACATCACTCATGACCTCAGCACGCCGTTGCAAATCATCGCGGGATATATTGAGGTTATTCAAGATGAGACGCTTGAAGCCACGCCAGAGCGCATCGCGATTATCGCCACAGAAATTGAACATTTACGCCGCTTGGTCAACGATTTGGATTTACTGGTACAGACCGATAGCAAGACCCTCAGCCTCACTCTTGAACCGATAGATTTTGCCGAATATCTGCCAAAAGTGGTCAAGAAATACGCCCCGTTGGCGCGGGCGAAATCCATTGAATTGACCTTAGAGCCACTATCGGCATTGCCCTCAGTTCAGGGGGATAGAGAACGCTTGACACAAGTCATCGGCAACCTCATCACCAATGCCTTGCGCCACACGCCCGAATCAGGTCTGATTCAGGTCATCGCACAGTACGACCAAAATCGCGTTCACCTTCATGTGCGTGATACCGGTAGCGGTATCGCTCCAAATGACCTACCCTTTATTTTTGATCGTTTTTACCAAGCAGACCCGTCGCGGAATACCAGCGGTAAAATGGGGTTGGGTTTGGCGATTTCAAAAGCCTTAGTCGAGGCGATGAATGGTCACATCTCGGTTGAATCGGGCTATATCGGGCAAGGGGCTATGTTTACGGTCAGCTTGCCGCTTTATATCGGGTGAGACCCTCTACTTTTGGCTCATTTTTGCTGTACGGTATTGTTCATCTGAAAAAAAGTGAGGCTGCGCCATGACCGATTTTGATATTTATGTGCAACGACAAACCAATCAGCAAACCCACCGTCCCGATTCCATCGACAAGCAGTCGCTGGATTTCTCGCCGTTTGAGGCGGCGCTGGCCGCCCTGACGCCGGAGCGCCTCGCCGTCCTAGAGTCGCTGGTGAAGGGCGCAAGCCTCGCCAAATTGCAAGCCTTGTTGACGGCGGGCGACCTGACCAGCGCCGATTTGACCCTCTATTATCTGGCGCGTATTCGGGGCAACCAACACCTGAATGCGTTCCTAGAACTCAACCCAGATGCGCTGACCCTCGCCGCACACTCTGACGCCAAACGCGCCACCGGACAAGTCCACAGTCCGCTGCACGGGATTCCGGTGTCGGTCAAGGGCAACATCGCTACCGGCGACCAGATGATGACCACCGCTGGGGCGCGGGTGCTGTTGGGCGCACGGGCAGACCGTGACGCTTTTCTGGTGACGGCGCTCCGCGAGGCGGGCGGCATTATTATCGGCAAAAATAATTTATCCGAATGGGCGAATTTCTACGCCAGCCAATCGGTCAATGGCTATAGCACGCTCGGCGGGCATACCCAGAACCCTGTCGGCGTGTTCGATGTCGGCGGCTCTAGCTCCGGCTCATGTGTCGCCGTCGCAGCCGGACTCATCCCCGTCTCAGTCGGCAGCGAAACCACCGGCTCTATCGTCTATCCGGCGTCGCAGAATGGCGTGGTCGGGTTAAAACCCAGCATCGGGCTGCTCAGTCGTGACCGCATCATCCCGATTACAGATGCTTTCGATACGGCAGGTCCGATTGGCCGGACGGTGGCGGATGTCGCGGCGCTGACCACGATTCTAGCGGCGGGCGTGGATGTCAACGACTCGGCGACCTCAGAAGCGGCGGGAGTATTCGGGACGGATTTTGTCGCCGGACTCCGTGCCGATGCGTTGAATGGGGTGCGCGTCGGGCTGATTCAGCGGGCAGAGGTCGCCCGTGACGGGGACGGCCTGATTCGTGCCGAGGTCGTGCGTCGTCTGACTGCGGCGGGCGCGTTGGTGGTTGATGTTCCGCCGATGGAGGAATTTTTGGGCAAAGAGCGCGATGAAGTGCTGGGAAAAGACAGCCTTGAGGTGATGATTTTGGGCTTTCGGCTGGGGGTAGAGGCATATCTAGTAGCGCAAGGCGGGCGCGTCAGCGTCCACAGCGTGGCGAAAATCGTGGCTTTCAATGAGGCAGAAGCGGCCATCCGCATCCCCTCCGGGCAGGAGTTAATTGTCGCGGCGGCAGAAGCGACTCCGGACTCGTTGGCGGGCTATTCGGCGCTGGCGGCGGGGGTGGTCAGCGCGTATGCGAAGGCGGTGCGCGATGCGCTCAAGGCCTATGATGTGGTGGCGCTGGCGGATTTTGCCAACTACGCATCGCCGTATCACTCGCGTTCGGGATTCCCCGCCGTGACCATCCCCGCAGGGGTGCGTGAGATGGGCGAGCCGTTGGGAATCACGTTTTTCGGGGATGCGTTCAGCGACGCCCAGTTATTGTCCTACGCCCATGCGTTTGAGTCACAGGCGTAGGTGTTCGCTGACGTCATTTACTCGCCTTTATCGTAGGCGTGACCCGCTTGCACCCAACCTATCGTCCCGCCTTCGAGGTTGTACAGCGTGCCGGGGAATTGCGCGGCGCGTAGCATCTGGGCGGCCATCGCACTGCGCCCACCGCTGCGGCAGACCAAGACCACAGGCGTGTCCGTCGGGAATTCGCTGATGCGCTCCTCAACCTCGCCCAATGGGATGAGTATTGCGCCGGGGATGTGCGCTTGCGTATATTCGTTTGGCTCACGCACATCAATCAGGGCGTGCGACGCTTCCGCGTCATAGAAATCGGCCTTATACGCGGCGGTGTCGATGGGGGTATACGGTTGGGACATTGTTCCTCCAAAAGGGCAGTGCTTGGTGAGGTTAGGACAGAGTGGTGTAGGGACGGCATTCTTGCCGTCCGTTTTGTAACAGGCGGACGCCCCCAGAAGGGCGTCCCTACAGTCGCAATGGTTTCACGCAATCTGAACATGAACCAACATCTTACGACCCAGAATTGGCGATTTCCATCGCCCCTCTATGTTACAAATGAACGTTGGCTATCGTGTTTCTGCCATGCGCCGGAATCGAGGATGTCACGGATAGCATCCATCACCAATTCAACCTCGGCGTCTGTGTTATAGAAGTGCGGCGCGACGCGGATGCCCGCCTTCTCGCGGTAATCAATCACGATTTCACGCTCAATCAATTCACGGCTGACTTCATAACCGTGCGGGACATCCAACACAATCATGCCGCCGCGCTCGTCTGGGTTCAAGGGCGAACGAATCGGCCAGCCATGTGATTGGGCGATCTCGACCATGCGGGCGGTGCGGCGCATACTGATGTCGCGGATGGCTTGTATCCCCACCTGCGTGATGACCTCTATCCCCGGCTGAATGGCGTACAGCGAGGCCATCCCCGGCGTGCCATTGGCGAGTCGGTAGCTGTCATGGCGCGGCTTGTAGTTTTCGAGGTCAAAGGCGAACGGTTTTTCGTGCGCGAACCAACCGGTGATGCGCGGATTCAGCGTCGCGAGCAAATCTGGGCGGACGTACATGAACACGCCGCCGGGGCCGCCGCACATCCATTTCAGCGTGCCGCCGATATAAAAATCGACGTTCAGCGCCGTCACATCTACTGGGACGATGCCGACGCTATGATAGCCGTTGAATAATACTTGTGCGCCGACGCTGTGCGCCTTTTTGATGATTTCCGCCGCTGGGACAATCCATCCGGTGCGGAACAAGACATGCGATAGGCTGACGAGGCGGGTTTTTTCGTCAATGGCGGCCAGCATGTCTTCCATCGGCAGGGTGATTCCGTCACGACTGCGGATGATTTCCATGCGGTAATGCTGCGGAATCATCCGGCGCAAGGTATAGACATCAGAGGGGAAGTCTTGGTCGCTGACGATGACCTTATCACGGGTCGGGTCTGACCAGTCCAACGCGCCGAATAGGATGCTGTTGGCGATGCTGGCATTCTCATGTACCAATACCGATCCGGCGGGCGCGCCCATCAGCGGCGCGATTTTGTCCCCGACGGCGGATTTAATATCCCACCAGCCCTCGCCCCAAGCCCGCACACCACGAGTCGCCCACATATCGGCGAACTCACGCAGTTTATCGTAGACGCCTTTGGGCATCGCTCCCAGCGAATGGCTGACGAAATAGGTACAGGTAGATAGGATGGGGAACTGGTCGCGGTATAAAGCGGAGTCTGTCATGGGGCTATTCCGATTGTTCGTCAATCGCCTCTTGAATCAGGCGGCGGATAAGGTCGGGACTCATATTATTTTTGTTCAATATTACCCCAGCTTTTTCGGGAGGGTGAACCAGAACGTGCTACCCTTGCCCAACTCCGATTCAACCCCGACTTGACCGCCCAATTTTTGGACGATGCGCTGTACCACCGACAATCCCAGCCCGTGACCTTCGATTTTGGCCTGAGACAGCCGCGTGAACGGGGTGAACAGCGCTTTTTGGTCTTCTTGGCTGATGCCGGGGCCGTTGTCGCTAATCCAATAGCGCACGAACCCGTCAGATTGTGCCTTGCCGCCAAACGTGATGTGGGGCGGCGTGCCGCCATATTTCAGCGCATTAGACAGATAATTGACCCAGACTTCCTCCACCCACGGGATATAGCCAATCGCGCTGGGGATATGGGTCGGCATGGTGATTTTGGCTTGACCTTCCGCCATCATGCTGTGCATCCGATTCTGGGCGGTCAGGATGATTTCGTGCATATCCATCAGCCCGATTTCCATCGTGTTCTGACGGTTGACCCCCGCCAGCAACAAAATCGCCTCGATAATCGCCTTCGCCTTGTAGCCGCTATCCACAATCCCCGCCAACAGGTCTTGGCGCTGCGGGTCATCCATCCGGTCATAATATTTGAGGGCGACGCTGGCAGGCATCATCATTGACGCGATGGAATTTTTGAGGTTATGCGCGACAGTGTGAGCGAAGGCGTCAAGTTCTTCATTGCGCGATTGCAATTGGGCGGTCTGAAGTCGGTAGCGCTGTTCCTCTTGTTGGAGGTCGGCCTGCATCGCACGCATCCGCAACAGAAAGGCCACGCGCTGGCGCAAAATATTTGCGCGGATGGGATAGCTGATGTAATCGCTTGCGCCGCTTTCCAGCGCCCGATTTATCAAGGTTTCGTCCTCATTCTCAATTAAGAGGACGATGGGGACATGCTGACTGGGCGGTGCTTCATGCAGCGTGGCGCACAATTTCATTGCGTCGAAGCGCGGCGGCTGATAGGCCAGTAAAATCAGGTCGGGATGTGCCGTTTTAGCGAGGCGTAGCGCCTCTACATCCGAATCGGCCTCTATGATGGCGTATGAGCCTTCAGCAAACACCAGCCTAAACTGCCGTCGGGTTTGTTCCGATGCGGCGATGAGGATGGTTGAAGTCTTAGGCGGAAGGGGTGCTTCTTCGACAGAATTTTCCATTGAGGCGTAAAACCTTTAACGTCCCAGATATTCATAGGGACAATACGCAGTAATTACGTTCATTTTAACACATTAATGCGGGGTGAGAAAACCATTTAGTCCACAAACATCCGCTTAACCGCCTCAGCCACGTCGTAGAAATGAGGCAGCGGCGACAGCCAAAATGTCGGGATATGCACATGTAGCCGAGGCAGTAGCGGCATCCGATAGATTTCATCCACGCCGATAGACGACTCGACAAACTGACCGGAGTCGCCGCGCTGGTAGAAACGCGCACGGCGGCGGTCTGGGTCAATCAACCAATATTCACCAACCCCTGCCGCCTCATATTCCACGAACTTATCGGCGTAATCGCGCTCGACACTTTCAGGGGAAACTATCTCTATACAGATGTCCGCCGCGCCGATGAACGCCGTCCGCGTGATTTGGCCGGGATTGGCGTGCAAGACGAGTTGTAGGTCGGGTTCTGGGCGCAATTCCAGCGGGTCATAGCGCATGGTGAAGGGGGCAGTCAGTAGGTCTCCGATTGGCTTAAGCGCAAGGTAGGCGCTCAACAAGTGACCGAGATAGGTGCTGATGTCCATGTGTGTCTTACTAATGGGTGGCATTTGAATCACATACCCCCGAATCCACTCATAGAATCCATCGGCGTAGTCGCGTTCAAAATCATCTGCCGAAACACCTTCCGCAATCACATGCCCACGCGGGCGAAAATCCAATTGTATCGGCAGCACGCGAACCCACTATCTGGTCTTGTCCTTAGATTGGGCGTGGTGATTGATAACGCCGTGCGGTGGGCGCCCCATAGGTCGCCCCTACAAAAACCTGTGATGTGTGGAACGAATGGGTCGCCCCTATAAGCGCTCCTACAGCGTGCCGTCGGATGCCAGCCGAATCAGCGTTGGCAGAATCAGGGCGACGGCAAGCCCTCGGTGACTGATGGGATTCTTAACCGCGTGACCCATCTCCGCAAACGTCTGGTCGAATCCTTGTGGGATGAACACCGGGTCTTGACCGAATCCGCCCGCCCCGCGTAGTTCAGTAGCGATATGACCGGGACAAACTCCGGTGACATGCTCGGCAATCGACCCGTCAGGGCGGCACAGCATAATCACGCACTCAAAACGGGCGGTGCGCGGCGCGGGGACATCGGTCAGCGCACCCAGTAGCCGGACAGGGCCGCCGTAATTGGCCGTATCCACCCCCGGTAAGCCGGCTAGCGCATCCACGAACAGGCCGCTGTCATCGGCCAATGTCCATAAGCCAGAGGCTTTGGCATACGCTTGGCACTTGAGCATGGCATTCTCATAGAGGGTCATGCCGGTCTCATCAACATCCATCGCAGATAGACTGACATCCTCTGCAATCAAGACGGTGATGTCTAAATCGCCCAACAATTCCAACAATTCAACCCGTTTGCCGGGGTTGCGGGTGGCGAGCAGAATTTCCATAGCGATTAGCGCGCCCCCAACAGGACGGGTAAGCTCAGGGTTTGACCGTCGCGCAATACCGTTAGGGTGATGGTCTGGCCGGGGTCAGTGTTGATGGCGAGATACGCCAATAGCACGCCGAGGCTGCCCACCGGCTTGCTGTCGATGGCGGTAATCACGTCGTTGGTGCGGAGTCCGGCGGTCTGGGCGGGGCCAGTCACAGAGCCGACCACCACGCCCTGTGTGTTGTTGGGGATGCTCAGGCGCTCAACGGCGCGGAGGGTCAAATCTTCGACGTTGCGGACGCCCAGATAGGCGTATTCGACCTCGCCTTTGACGCGCAAATCGTCAAGCACGCGCACGGCGAGATTAGCGGGGATAGCGAACCCGACACCGGCATTGGCGCGGTCTTCGCTGATGATTTGGGCGTTAATGCCGATGACTTGCCCCTCAAGGTTGAGCAATGGGCCGCCGCTGTTGCCGGGGTTAATCGGCGCATCGGTTTGGATGACCGCGCCGATTTGATAGCTGCCGAGGCCGTTGATGGTGCGGTCTAGCGCGCTGACAATGCCCGCCGTCAGCGTCCATTTTTGACCGAACGGGCTGCCGATTGCCAGCGCCGATTGGCCGATGAACAGGTTATCGGAGTCGGCGAAAACCAACGGCTTAAGTTGACCGGCTGGCAGGTTGACTTTCACCACTGCGAGGTCGCTGTCAACATCCGTGCCGATGACTTCACCGCGCACCCGCGTCCCATCGTAGAAGCTGACTTCCAGATACGAGTCCATCAGGTCGGTGGTATCGACGACATGGGCGTTGGTCATGATGTGACCGTCAGTATCGACCACGAATCCGCTACCGCCGCTGTATTCGCCATACAGGGGGTCAATCACGCTGATGGCGACCACCGACGGGCTGGCCTGAAAATATAGGGTCGAGACCACTTTCTCGATTTCGTTCAAGCGCGGCGGGTTTTGTGCCAGTGCGCCATCATGAGCAGACCATCCTGCGCCGTAGCCCACAATCAGTAACGCGCCAATCCCCGCCCAGCGGGTTATCTGACGTAAGAGTTGTTTTATCATCACGATTACACCTAGAGTTAGCTGCTGACTGTTTCTGTTCCCAGTGTAGCGCACTTTCGGCGCAGATAACCTAAACGATGGGTCAGTGTTTGCCCAATGCGCGAGTATAATTGTGCCAGAGTGATAGGTTAGGAGGCGCAGTCATGTTTCAAATTGATGGGGAGTTAGCGGAGCAGATTAAGACGTTGGCGGAGCGCGAAAATGTCGATGTCGAGACATTGCTCTCGCGCCTTGTGACTCAATATGCCCAAACGCAACATCCTGACAGACCGTATCCATCGAAATTCAAAAACGCTGAGGAACGCCGTGCGGCGCTCCAACGCTCAATCGGCGTATTTGATGACTGACGAACAAAACTTAGAAAACCGTCCGATTTTGACCCGGACGCAGATGGCCGCCCAGTTCCGCGAGATTGGGGTGCAGCCGGGGCATACCGTGATGCTCCATACCAGCCTCAAGGCGCTGGGGAGTTGGATTCCGGGCGGCGTCGAGGCCGTCTTACTGGCGCTCTTAGACGTCTTGGGCGCGGACGGCACGCTCATGATGCCCGCCCAGAGCAGCAACAACAGCGACCCGTCGATCTGGATTGCCCCGCCCGTGCCGGAGGCATGGTGGTCGGTCATCCGCGCCGAAATGCCGCCCTATAACCCTCAGACCACCCAGACCAGCGGACTCGGCGTGTTGGCGGAATATTTTCGCAGCTATCCCGGCACGCTACGGAGCGACCATCCCAATCTGTCGTTCAGCGCACGCGGCAAACACGCCGCGCACATCCTAGCGTCGCAGCCGTATGATGCGCCATTTGGCGAGGACTCCCCATTGGGGCGGTTTGTGAGATTAGACGGGATGATATTGTTGTTGGGCGTCGGTCATGATCGCAACACGACGCTGCACCTTGCCGAACATCGCGCCGAATGGCCGTCAAAGGCGGGGGTTATACAAGGGGCGGCGGTCATGCTCGACGACCTGCGCCAGTGGGTGGCGCTGGATGAGGCGGTTGATTATGACTCGGATGATTTCGACCAAATTGGGGCGGAATATGAGCGTCAAATTGGCTATGAGCCGGGGAAAATTGGCCGGGCGGATACGCGCTATCTGCGTGCCGCGCCGATGGTCGAATTTGCGGCGCGATGGATAGCGACCAACCGGGGCTGAATCTGAGAAGGCGCATCGTGATGCGCCCCCTATAGATATCATAGTGTGGGCGACCCACCGGGTCGCCCACACTATGATATGGATTAGTTGCTGTCCGGCAAGCCGAGTGCGCGAGTGCTGTTCAAGCTCAGGCTGACGCCATCGACAAACCATTTCCCAGTAAGGGCGAGACTGCGGACGCGCACCTTGATTGAGACAGGAGCATCAACTAGGATGTGCGAGACGCTCTTAGTGGTGTATGTCACCGTATTCGTCTCCCAACGGATTTGCGATCTGGCCGCGTTGGACGGGGCGCGGACGCTAATCGGATAGGCGACAACCATCTCAATCACGCCGCGTGCGCCGCCTTTGGCGTTGGCGCTAGCGGTCAGGGTTATGGTTTGCCCCGCGCTTAAGCCGCTCACATCAATGATTTGGAAAAAGCGCCCACGTTCCCCTGTGTTCCCATTAAAGACCAGATAGCACGGGCCGTCAAAGTCTTTGCCGGTTGTGGCGCATTTTTGGCTGTCTCTAGTGAGCGATCTGCCTTCCCATGCAGTTGGGATGGGCTGAGGCGAACCCGCATCGGCGTTGAAGCTGCCGTTGATGAGCAACTCAGTCGGACTTGCCGTATCGTTATCGGTGATGTTGGCCGTGACACTGGCGACGGTGAGGGCGTTGTAATTCGCATCGGCGCTGGTGGTGGCGTGGGTGATGGTATCGCTATGTGCGCCTTCAACAATCAGGTCATCTACCGCTTGGACGGTGATGGTCTGAGCGACGTTCCAGTTGCCGGTTGTGAAGGTCAGGGATACCGGTGAGGCGACGAAGGTCACGCCATCGGTGCTGACGAGGATTTGGCTACCGAAACTCAATTGCACGGTCACTGAGTTGGCCGGGGTGGTGTTCAACACAACGGTGTAGGTATCGGTTGCACCTCCTTCGGTCACATTGGTTGTGCCGCCGCTTTGGGTGACAGTTACGCCTGCCGTATCGTTATCGGCGATGTTAACCGTGACGCTGGCGACGGTGAGGGCGTTGTAATTCGCATCGGCGCTGGTGGTGGCGTGGGTGACGGTATCGATATGTGCGCCTTCAACAATCAGGTCATCTACCGCTTGGACGGTGATGGTTTGCGCCACATTCCAGTTGCCAGTTGTGAAGGTCAGGGATACCGGTGAAGCGACGAACGTCACGCCATCGGTGCTGACGAGGATTTGGCTACCGAAACTCAACTGCACGGTCACTGGGCTAGCGGGGGCGCTATTCAGTACGACTGTATAGGTATCGGTCGTGCCGCCTTCCGTGACATCGGTCGTGCCGCTTTGGGTGATGGTCACGCCCGGCGTAAAGTTGGTCAGCGCGAAACTAGCCGCAGTCGGCAGCGGCGGCGTGATATTGGCCGTCACGACATACGACCCAACCGTGGCGTTAGCGGTAGCTGGCGTGCTGACTTGGCCGTTAAGCAACCCTGTGACCAGTGGGCTGGTCACAGCCGCAGATGCACCCGCACCCGGCACAGTGAATGTGACCGATTCGCCCGGAACAAGGTTGCCCAGCGCGTCCGTGACCGTCGCAACCAATGGGTTGGTGAAGGCGGTGCTGATGAGCGTGCTTTGTCCACTGCCGCTGGTCGCGGTGATGGTCGTGGCCGGGCCATAGTTGGTGATGTCATAGAAGTTATTGATGTCGAGCGAGCCGCCGCCGCTGGTCGTCAGCACAATGGAGTCGACGTGAGCCACCATGCCGTTATAGCCGCCGCCATTTTTCTGGCCGAATACGAAAGTGAAGCTGTTGCCCGTGCCTTCGGTGGAAGTAGGCGTGCCAACGCAGCCACCAACTGGGTTAACAATTTTGAGGTCGCCGACGGTTGTGCCGCCCAACACAGAGACGTCCACGGTTTGTGACATCATATTACGGTAATTCAACACTGGCGTATTCAAGCCAAAGTTGCCCGGTAACGGGCTTTTTACCGCGAAATTCCACAGGCGGGTCGAGCCGGATGCGGCCAGATCACCGGTGTCATACCATTGACCCAACACGTAGGGCGATCCCAAGTTGCCATTGAAAACTAAGATGCCGTCGTTGCCCGGGAGCCATTGACCGTCGTTGTTGATGTCGAAGAAGATATTGACATAGGGCAGCAAATTCGGGGTCGGGTCGCCGATGCCGAGCGTCTTCACCATTTCACTGAAGCTGAGTTGGTCAAGGTCGCGCAGCGTCATGCCGGCCAATTTGGTTGTCCCGAACCATGTCTTGCCGCCTGCGGGTTGGCATCCAGCCGGGTTGCCGGAATTCGTCCCAGCTTCTTCACCCACATAGAACTCGAAGCTGGCGTAGCCACCATTTGTGGCGGCGTTGGTCGTGCGGGAAATGCTGCCAACCGGATTATCGGTAGACACGTTGGTGTCGTAGTAATCGACGTTCCAGAAATCGGTGTTATCGCCAGCCAATCCATTGACATCCGCTGGGAAGACCAGCACGGTGGTGGGTGGGATGGCGGCGGTGTTGGTGAACGTCGTCCCAGTCAGAGTCGCGCTGAGTATGTTGGTCACATTGACCGCATACGAGCCGACAGAACCGTTGGCAGTTGCGTTGAATGTGACTTGCCCGGTGCCGCCTGTGACTGTGGCTGTAACAGGGGTGACAACAGCAGATGCGCCCGCCCCCGGCACGCTGATGGTGACTTGCGTCCCGTTTTCGACCAGCGCGTTATCGGCATCGCGCAACTCAAGCACCAACGGCGCAAAGGCTGTGTTGACGACAGTCGATTGGCCGCCGCCGCTGATGACGGTGGCCGTCACTGGGTCGCCTGAAGCGTTCAGGTTATCGATATGCGTGGTCGCATTGGTGCCGGTTGCGGTCAGGTAAACCCCGTCAACGAAGCCGACGAAATTGTTCCAAGGTGTGCCGCTCTTCTGGCCGACAACTATCACGAGACCACTGCCTGTACCCTCAAAGCCAGAGCCGCCTTGCGTCGAACCGACGCAACCCGGTGCCGGATTGACGATTTTCAAGTCGCCGATTGTTGCTACTGCTGCAAACAAAGGGTCGCCGGGTGTGATAGTTTGGGCGATGATTTCTGACCACAGGTCAACAACGGTGTCCGGTGTAAAGTTGCCGACGCTGCCGAGGGGCTGTGCAGCCTAATGCCAACGCCCGGTTGCGCCTGTGCCGATGGCGAGATTGTCATACCAAGTCGTGCCGAGCGTCGGCGCGTTAAGCGTATAGTACGGCTCATAAATCAGGATCGAGTCGTCGCCTCCAAGCCATTGTCCATCACCGTTCTTGTCAACGAAAACGTTGGTGTAGACGGTCAGATTCACGGCGCCCGGGCCGCTGTTGGATTCGACGAGGTAAGAGTAGCCAAACTGGGTGAGTTCACTCAGTTTTGTGCCAGCCAAGCTGGTCGTCCCGAAGAAAGGTTTGCCGCCGAGTCGGGTGCATCCGCTGCCGCCCGTGCCGGGGCCGGTTGACATTCTGAGCGCAGTGCTGCCGTAGCCACTCAGCAGAGTCGGCGGGGTGGCGAGCGTTACGGTGGGGTCGTTGGCATCCCCACGCCCATTGGTGTCGAAATAATCGACCTTCCAGAAATCGGCATCCAGATTGCTATCCAGCCCGTCAATCTGGTCGAGCGTAACGGTAGCGGTATAGGTCGGGGCGGCGGCTACCGGGAAAATCGCAACCCCTAATACGAACGATAGGACTATGACCGCAGTCATTGTCCTCACATGAGACAATCGGGGATTCAAGGTTGAATTCCTTTTCATAATTTTTTAGGACTGGTGTCGGAGTATTTATAACCAGATGATTGCAGTATATAGCACACTTATATGTAACGCATTTGGAAAAACGATGAAATTGTTAGTACCATAATACTAAGAATATTAATATTTGAATAATGTGTTTTGAGTTGAGTTCAAATTTTAGCTCAATTCACAGTATTACATGAGAAATCAATAATGTTACAATTTTCTTACAAAAATACTGCAACATCAAGCGATGTTTGAAGGGACGATAGAGATATATCGAATAGGACTCGCCCATGACCAATTTACTCATCCTCAACGCCGCCGTCCTGCAACTCAGCCCAGACGGGACTCGCGCTGATGTCCTCCGCGCCCATGATGTTTTGATTGAAGGGCGGCATATCAGCGCGGTGCAGCCCACCGGTCAGGCCGACCCCAGCCAATTCGACCAAGTGGTACGCGCCGACGGAAAATTGGTCATGCCGGGGTTAATCAACACGCACGCCCACGTCCCGATGGTGATTTTCCGGGGATTGGCCGAGGATGTCAGCATTGACCGCTGGTTCAATGAATTCATCTGGCCGCTAGAGAGCAACTTGCAACCGGACGATGTGTATTGGGGGATGCTACTGGGCGCGGCGGAGATGTTGCGCGGCGGCGTCACCACCGTGGCTGACCATTATTTTTATATGGATGTCGGCGCGAAGGCCATCACCGAAAGCGGGATGCGCGGCGTGTTGGGCTGGGCGATGTTCGGCAGTCAGGGACAGGCCGCGCTCGACACGACAGAAAAATTTATCCGAGAGCATCAAAATACCGCCGATGGGCGCATCACGACGGTGGTCGCGCCGCACGCCCCGTATACTTGTGATGATGATTTTTTGCGCGGCGCGGCAAAATTAGCGGATAAGTTGGGCGTCGCGTCACACATTCACGCCTCAGAAATGCGCGAACAAACCGACCTCAGCCTCCAGAAGCGCGGAATCACCCCGATTCAAGTGTTGGAGCAGACCGGCCTACTGCGCGAAGGGACGATTATCGCCCACGCTTGCGGTGTCACCGCCAGCGATATTGAGCTAATGGCCGAGGCCAAAGTCGGCGTGGCGCACGCGCCCAAAACCTACCTCAAATTGGGCATGGATGTGACCCCCATCCCCGCGCTACGTCAAGCCGGAGTCGCCATCGGACTCGCCAGCGACGGCGCGGTGAGTAATAACACGCTGGATTTGTGGGAGGCGCTGCGCCTATGCGCGATGATGCAGAAAGACCGCGCCCGTAACCCAGAAGTATTGCCGGTGGCCGAAACGCTCCTTATCGCCACCCGCGACAGCGCCCGCGTCATCGGCATGTCTGACCAATTGGGCGAGATTAAGGCGGGCTATCTGGCCGATATAATCGTGGTGGATTTATCGGGTTTGCATCACCAGCCGCTACACAGCATCCCCGCCTCGCTGGTCTATAACACGATGGCATCGGATGTGCAGACCGTGATTATCAACGGCGAAATCGTGATGCGTGACCGGCATCTGCGCCACATCGACCCCGCGCAGGTGATTCATCAGGTCAACCGGAATATGCAACGCCTAGCGCAGCGCGTCCCCGGCCAGCGCATCCAGACCTATCAGCCCTAGGTGTTCACTTAAAGAGGTTATATGCCGCGACGTTCAAGAGGGATTTTTGACCCCGATTATCGTAAAGCAGGTTGGAGTCAGAGCAAATACGCGCCCAAAAACAGCAACAGCAGTTTATCCCAAACGGCTGCAATTCCCGGTGGGTTAATTTTATTGCTTGTATATGGCGGAATCCCCGTCATTTGGCCTGAAACCCGTCAATTTCTCTATTCGATATGGGGAGTAGGCGTCGGTTTTGTCGGTTTTATGCTTATACAGGCGAGTGTGGCGGGACTCCTAGGTCGGCGTGAGGCCAATCGGCTCCGTAAATTTCATGGGCTACGCACTGAAGCAGAGTTGACCGCACCGGATGTTTTAGAACGGCGAAAAAACGCCAAAATCCGTACAGCCTCAGCCTCACAATTTGAGCGAGACGTAGCAAATCTCTTATCCCTTTACACCAACAATCTTGTAGAAGTGGTGGGCGGTAGTGGGGATGGCGGAGTAGATATTACCATTACAGCGCAAGACGGGCAATTAGTAGGGATTGTCCAGTGTAAGCAGTATCGCGAAAACCGCGCCCTGCCTCCATCGCATATTCGAGAATTAGCGGCGGTCAAAATCCGGTGTCAGGTTAAAATCGCCTATCTCGTGACTACAGCGCATTTCAGCGAAGCATCAAAAGCTGAGGCACAACAGCATGGTGTCAAGTTGATTGATGGTGCGACTCTGGCTGATATGCGCGCCAAACACAAATAGTAATATACAGTTTACGCCCCATGTGAAATGATTCGTGCTATTCACCGCTGGAAGCTCAAGCATCCAGCTAGGGGGAAAAAACTTTAAGCGCGCTGAACGGGCTGATTGTTGGCGACGTTTTGCTGATGTCGAGAAAAGCGATGGGTTAGAGCGCCTTTAGTGCGCTTCCCATCGCAATCGGTAGCCAGACGGCTTTAGCCTCTGGCGGGGAATGAGCGAAAACCAGACAGAGCTGGGGTCACGACTCTAACCGCATAGACGTAACTTACGGCAATGGCAAGACCCCGCCCCGAACGCCCGGAGTCGTGACCATCAGGCGGACATCATCCAGATACAGTTTGCCGCTGGTCGATTTGAACTGCACCTGAATCGTCAGCGAGTCCAGCGCCGAATCGTTCAGGCTGATGGGCAGAGTCGCCGTCCGAACATCATAAACCGGCGTCGTCAAAGTCGTGGTGCGCGTGAATTGGGCGACGGGCAAGGCCATCACCTGTTCAGCCGCCGCGCCCGTCGGTTGCGCGATGATTTTCACGCTCAATTTGTTGGCCGCCAGCCGCGAACTGTAGTTCAGGCTGACCGAGAGCGTGTCTGAGGCGCTGACCTGTCCGCCAGTCAATGTCACCGTCTGGACGAGGCGGGTACGCTCACCCGCCCCGCCTTTGAACAAAAAAGCACAGTCCGACCCCGCCGCGCCGAGTCCCCCACATACGACCTTATCATTGTCAGGCTTACCGATGGGGCGTGAGACCGTCCACGCGGTCAAGGCGTCCTCGAAGCCGCCGTTAATCAGCACATCAGAAGTCACCCCGACGCTGGCGGCGCTCACAGTCATGTCAACCAGTAAATCGTTGAAACCGGTTTCAGGCTCCCAGACGCCCTGATTCGCCAGCCGGATGCTGTATTCTGGGCGGTCATACAGCAACGGGGCGGGGTCGGGCAGATTGAGCAGCACATCATACGTCCCGGCGGGGAAATCCCCAGCCAGCGCGGTCTGAATATCCAGCGTGAACGTGCCGAGGTCGGGCAACCAGCGGCGCGGATCGGGGATGGTCGTCAGCGTCGGGCGATAGAGCGAGCCGTCTGCGTGCGAACGCAGGATAATCTCGAATCCACGCGGGTTATACGGGCTGGCGAATCCGGTGTTTTTGAGACGCAGGTTCAGATGCAGCGATTGACCCGCCGCGATTTTTGACGGGATGGTGGACTCGACCAATTGCAGCCGATAGCCGAGTCGCTTGGCGATGCTGTCGAAGCAGCCCTGAGTCCGCCAGCCGTTCAAGACCCCGGGGTGATACAAGATATTCAAGACGCTGAATCGCAACAATTCGAGGTCAGAGACCGCGTTATCGCAGCCGACATACGGCGCGGCCTCGCTGTCATTGTTGCACGTCTCGCCGCCCTGTGGCACATATTGATTGTCGTCGCTGAGGTATTGGCGCAGCGCGGCGCGTTTTTGCGCGTTTTCGGGGTACGTCCCCCAATCGGTGTTCGACGCGAGGAAACAATCGTTATGTGCGCCCATCCGCGCCTGTGGCGTCCCGGTGAAGGCTTGTTCAGCGGTCAGCGGCGCATCGCCGTATAGCTGTTGCTTATAGCCAGCATAGCGCATGGCAATCATGCGCTCAGACGGTAAGGCATCCAATAGCGCGGTGATAATCGCCCGCGAATTGTCGTTGATGCCGGTCTCGTCATCAACATTAAGGTTGGTCGAGCTATGCCACTCGCCCCACGCGCCGACGAACCCGATTTCCATAAACGCGATGACATCGGCGTTAGACTCCAAGACCGTGGTGAGTTGGCTGATGTGCGAGAGCGTGCGGGCAAGCGGCGCGTCGGGGTCGGTAAACGGATATTCGCCGCCGACGGGGAAGTTATAGGCCACACGCGGGATGACCTTCATCCCAGCTTCGCGGGCGAGGTCGAATTGCGAGTCGATGTATTCCAACGTTTCCGCCGGGATAGTATCGACATCGACCAGTTCATCAATCAACAGATACCAGCGCATGACCGTAATCCCCTGCTCCTCGCGCAGAGTCACCATCTGATTGAAGGTATAGGGGTTGCGTTCCAAGTCCATCCAAAGCGGTTCGCCCTGATGGTAAAAACCGCGTTCTGGATTAGGAAAATTGCCATTGGCGGGCGTATATTGCTTGAAAGTGCGCGGCTCGGATTGGGCGCTGACTGGCGCGGCGAAAATTAGCGATAAAACGAGCAGTGAGAGGATGAAAACGGTACGGCGCATGAGGATAACCTTTGTTGAGATGGGGTCTTAGAGCGTGATATCCCACGCGGCGAGTTCAGCCATGAAGGGATGGGCGGTCATGTCTAGATGGATGGGCGTGATGCTGGCGTAACCGCGATGCACCGCCCAGACATCTGTCCCCACTGTGTCATATACGCCGCTGGGCGCGGGGCCGGTGAGGTGATAGATGGTCTTATCGTCGTTGGAGACCAATTCATCGAAATAGATTCGCACGCCCTGACGTGCCAGTTGTAGCCCTTTGACGCGGGCGACGTTAGGGATATTCACGTTCAAAATGGTCAGTGGCGGCAAGGGGCGCACCAGCGCGACCTTGACCACCTCTACTGCGACACGGGCAGCCTCGGCGTAATCCGAGACCTCGGTGGCGTCCATATTATCCAGCGAGAAGGCCACGGCCTTCACGCCGCTGAGGGCGGCCTCTAACGCAGCCGTGACCGTGCCGCTGTAGGTGATGTCTTGCCCCATGTTACCACCCTTATTGATGCCGCTGACCACAATATCCGGCGGCCAACCGTCCCAAATCCCTAAAGCCGACAGTGCCACGCAGTCCGCCGGGGAGCCGGTCAGGGCGGTAGCCGATGACCCATCGCGTAGGGTGGTCGTGGCGACGGGAATATCGCTGAACAAGGTCTTTTTGTGGCCGGTAGCGCTCTGGTTGGTGGCCGGGGCGACCACCGTCACCTCCCCCAATTGGCGCATGGCCTGTGCCAGCGCAAAAATCCCCGGCGCATGGATTCCGTCGTCGTTCGTCACTAGAATTTTGGTCATATACTACTCCTCTTCAAAGTACAGTGATGGGTTTTAAGCCAAAACGGACACGTCAGTGCCTTTGTCAAAACGGACATGTCAGTGCCGTGTCCCTACTCAGGACTCATCACTTAAAAACGTATTCATAATCACGGCTGCGTCGGCAGCCCGTTCCAAATAGCTGTAATGCCCCGCCCCGCTAAAGATGACCAACCCGGCATCTGGGATGAGCTTCTCAAGCCGTTGCCCGTCCGATAACGGGGTGTCTTGGTCTTGGTCGCCCCACAAGAGCAAGGTCGGCGCTTGAATGCGTGCCGCCCATGCTTGCAAGTCTTGGTCTATCACCAATTTGAACGACTCGCGCATCACGCCGGTGGCCGCGTTGTAATCCGTCGAACCGACGGCGGCGCGGTATCTGCCCGCCATTTTCTCGGCCAAATCACCCCAGCCCAGCGAGTCTAGGCCGCGCTTAAAGCCTTTTAACACCGACGTCACAGAAGAGGTTGCCCCTACGGGGGGGCGAATGCCCGCGCTATCAGCCAGCACCAACTTATCGACTCGCGCCGGATAATCTGCGCCGATGATTTGGCACAGCCGCCCGCCGAATGAATGGCCGAACCAAGTGGCCTTCTCAATCCCTAGCGCGTCCGCATACTCAATCATACACGCGGTATAGTCAAAAACGCCCCATGCGGATGGGGGCGGGGGCGTTTTGCCAAAACCCGGCAAGTCCGGCATATAGACGCGATAGCCCAGCTTGCCGAGTCGCTCACCCAACGGCATGAGCAAATCCGATGACGCGCCCCAGCCGTGCAGCATGATGACCGGATGCCCGCCCTCCGCGCCTGTGGTGAGATGATGGATGCTCAAATCGTTAACCTGTACCGTACTAGCCATCTGTGTTCCCTCTTATACAGTAATGGGATTAAGAGTCCTCAGTGGTGATTTGAGGGTCATTTTCTTATAGTATGCCGCTACTCATGATATTCTTCACCCCCTATCCCTGTGAATGACATCACAATCGGCGGTATAATCGTGAAAAATACGGGTATTAAGGTAGGGCAGTCATGGCACAGGCGACGTGGGAAAAACCGATTGATGCGCGGGCGGTGCTGGCGCGGGGACAAAAGGCCGAACGCCTCAAATTTTTGATTGGCGGCGTGCTGTTACTGGGCATCGTGCTATATCTGGTGATGTCCGGCACGTTGTTGGGCGCACGCTATTTCATCACGATTGATGAAACCATCAGCGACCCGCAATATGCCGGTCAGACCGTGCGCGTGACCGGCGTCGTACTGGGTCAGACCATCAAAATTGACGCTGAGAGCCAAGAGACCATCATCACCTTCACCGTCTCCAGTTTCCCAGCCGACCATCCCAATCTCGCTGAAGCCCTGTATATCGGCGCGAACGACCCGAATGCCACTCACATGCAGGTGCGCGTGGTCGGTCAACCCAAGCCAGAACTGCTGCGCCATGAAGCCCAAGCCATCATGACCGGCAAGCTGAACGCGAACGGTATTTTCATCGCTGATGAACTGCAATTCAAATGTCCGTCGCGTTTCGAGGCGGATGCTCCGGTGATGGGGCAGCAAGACCACCCCGGGATGGAGTTGTCAGGCGATGCTGGCTGAGATTGGACTCGCGGCGCTGATGCTGTCTTTCGCCTCCGCGCTATTGGCGGTAGGCGCGGCGGTCTATGCGGCTCGCTCTGGGCAAGCACGCTGGCTGGTCAGCGCCCGCAACGCAGCCGTCGCAACCTTCCCACTATTAACCGTGGCGACGGCCTCGCTTTTGGCCGCGCTACTGACCCAACAATACACCATCCGCTATGTGTGGAGCGTGACCAACACCACCACCCCGACCTTCTACCGTTTCACCGCCTTATGGGGCAGTCAAGCCGGGTCGCTGTTGTTCTGGACATGGCTGATGAGCTTGTTCGCGTTCAGCGCCATCCTCATCAACTGGCGGCGCTACCCCAGACTAATGCCCGGGGTGGTGGCCTATACGATGGCGACAGTGGCCTTCTTTGTTGGGCTGTCGCTGTTCCTCGAAAACCCGTTTGAGCGCTGGTGGTTAGACCCCGCAACCGGGCAAATCATCGCGTCGGCGCTCATCCCGCCGGGCGCAGTCACCCCGCCGATACAGATTTTGGCGGAACAGGCAAAGGGTCTGAACCCGTTATTACGGCATTTCGGGATGATTATTCACCCGCCGATGCTGTACCTCGGATTCGTCGGATTCGTCATCCCGTTCGCGTTTGCGATGGCGGCCATGACCAGTCGCGACCTGTCTACCGGATGGATTGTCGCCACGCGGCGCTGGTCGCTGATTGCGTGGCTGTTCTTGTCGCTGGGGCTGATTCTGGGCGGGCGTTGGGCGTATGACGTGCTAGGATGGGGCGGCTATTGGGGCTGGGATCCGGTGGAAAATGCGGCCTTCTTGCCGTGGTTGCTGGGGACGGCCTTCATCCATAGCGTGATGATTCAAGAGAAGCGTGGGATGCTCAAGGTCTGGAATCTTGTGCTGGTCATCGGCACATTTTCGATGGTGATGTTCGCCACCTTCGCCACACGCTCTGGCCTGATTGATAGCGTACACGCCTTCGCTCGGTCAGAAATCGGCGTTCCGATGTTCTTATTCTGGGCGGCCATGACCAGCGTCTCGTCGTACCTCATCCTGCTACGGCGCAGAGAGGGCTTGCTGCGCGATGACCATCGCTTCACGCATATCCTCAGCCGTGAAACGCTGTTCGTGCTAAATAATGTGGTATTTGTCGCGCTGGCGCTGGCGATTTTCTGGGGGAGTTTCGGCGCACCGATTAGCAGTGAACTGATTACCGGCACTGAAGTGACCATCGGCACAGAGTATTATCACATCGTCACCCCGCCGCTGTTCTTGCTGATGTACTTGCTGATGGGAGTCGCGCCGCTGTCGGCCTATGGCGTGACCTCATTACGGCGGCTGGGCATGGGGATACTGTATCCGGCGGCGGCGACTCTGGTTGCGCTGGCGCTGATTTTCGTGACCGGCACACGCGGAGTCGGGGCGCTGTTGGGCTATGGCCTGACCTTGTTGGCCGGATTCGTCGCAATCTGGGAAATCATCCGCGCTGCCCAAGCGCGGACGCGGAGCAAAGGCGAATCGCCGCTTACGGCGGTAGTCGCGCTGTTCAGGCGCAATCGGCGGCGCTATGGCGGCTATGTCGTGCATCTGGGCGTCACGGTGATTGGGATTGGCGTCATCGGCTCGACCTTGTTCCAAGACGATACCGAACGCCTCTTAACTGTGGGCGAGAGCTTGACCCTGCAAGATTACACCATCCGCTACGACGGAATCACCCTCGCCACGGCAGACGACACCCGCGAAATGACCATCGCAGACGTGACCGTGCTGCGCGGCGGCCAAGAACTCACGCGGTTGCGCCCGCGCCTTGATGACTTCGACGGTATGGCGATGACGATTGCGGGGCAGTACAGCACGCTTGAAAACGACATATACATCTTGCTAAACGACTACACCGAATCGACCAATACCGTCCGGCTGTGGCTGTATATCAACCCGCTGGTCAACCTGATTTGGTGGGGCGGCCTAATCCTGATCGTCGGGACGCTGTTGGGCAGTTGGGGCGGAGATGGGAACGCGCCGCTCTCTCCCGCGCAGTCGAGCCGAGCGGCGCAAGACGATAACCCGCCCACGTTCCCTAAACGCACTAAGGGGGAAACGGCATGAGAATCCATCCTTTGTTTATAACGCTCATCGTTTTGATGATGGGATTCGCCGCGCACGCGCAAGACTCGCGCCCGGTGACGTATGACGACATCAACACCGTGGCGCGACGGATGTTCTGCCCAGAGTGCGAGAATATCCCGCTGGATAAATGCGCTACCGTTGTGTGCATCCAATGGAAGCGCGAAATCGGGGAGCAATTGGCCGCTGGGATGACATCTGATCAGATTGTGGCCGGGTTCGTCGCCCGATTCGGCGACCAAGTGGTCGGCGTGCCGCAAGACCCGTTTCTGCGGAATTTGGCGCTGATTGCGCCGACGCTGTTTATACTGCTGGCCGTGGCGATAGGCGGCTATACGATTTGGTCGCGGTTACAAGGGAATCTAACCGCCAATGTACGGACAGACTATAGTCTGTCCTCACGGCACGCGGGCGACAATATCGAAAATCCGTTCGGTATGACCCTTAAGCCGCCCACCCAACCCACGGGTGCTACCGCTGATTATCCCGACAAAGACAGCGATACCTCAGAACACCCCGTCGGCGCGACTCATGAGTCGTCTTCGTTCGCCGCGAAATCGGCCTCCGCCACCAAATCTGACGAAAAATATCGCGCGCAGTTAGAACAAGACGTAGACCGTGAGTGACCTGCCTATGACCCCCACCGATTCTCCCTCAGAACATCTTGCCCCGCCCCGCCGCACGCTATCCCCCGGCACGCTCTTTTTAGGCGTGGCGCTGCTCGGCGTATTCGCCGTGGTCGCGCTGCAACTCATCCGCAACAACGCCCAACCCATCACCAGCGGCCCCGCGCCAGATTTCAGCATGGCGCTGTATGAAGGCGGCGACTTCACGCTCTCGGCGCATCGCGGGGAGTGGGTGGTGGTCAATTTTTGGGGGAGTTGGTGCGGCCCGTGCCGTGATGAAGCGCCAGAATTGCAATCGATGTGGGAGAAATATCAATCCAAAGGCGTGATCATCGTCGGAGTCGGATTTCGAGATGTCGAGGGCGCGGCGCGGCAGTTCATCAGCGACTACGGCATCACCTACCCCAACGGCAACGACGACGCACTGCGAATCACCGCCCGCTATGCCGTCACCGGTGCGCCGGAGACCTATATCATCGACCCTGACGGCAACGTACAAGCCTTTATGCTGGGGCCATTGCCCGTCGGGTGGTTGGACGCGACGCTGACCGATTTGATGGCGAAACGCGAGGCGGCCTTATGAGTTTGCCGGGGTTATTGGTGATGATTTTCAGCGCCGTGATGCTGGGCATCTTGATATTTGGCCCCGTCCTACAGCGCGGCGGGGATGCGCCCATCCGAGTCGAGGCCGATGCTATCCAGCGCCAGCGCGAGTCGTTGCGGCTCGCCTATAACGCCGTCCTCAAGACCTTGCGCGACCTTGAGGATGATTTCGCCACCGGCAAGCTGTCCGACGCCGATTATGGCGCTGAGAAGGCGCGTTGGAGCGCCGAGGGCGTCCGCCTGTTGCGTGAACGCGACGCCGCCCGCCACGCCGCCGCCGTCTTGCAAAAGAAACGCGATGAATAACCCGATGGACACCTGTAGGGGCGCTTCACGAATCGTCCGCGCATACGCGCCAAGTTAAGACATTTTCCTGTCGATTTCGCCGCCTTGGACGCCAAAACGGGCGGATAAGGGTCTGACTGTTAACAAATTGCGCTCACTATTCCCGTAATGCAGTCGTCAGCAATGCTGCGCTGATGTCCCATAGGCGTTGGCGATGGGCGGGGTCGGCGCGGACGCCGGACGGCATAACTGGTTTCGCCTTGCGCGTATACAACCCGCTCCCCAACGCGCTGGTCAATAAAGTCAGGACATCCTCGGCGGCCTGTTCAGCCGAAATCGACATGACCCATCCGGCGACTTCGGCCATCAGCCGAAACCATGCGGGCATATCGCGCAGTAAGGTCGTCCGCACCACGCCCGGCCCATAATTATAAAAAGTGAGCGCCGGATTGCGCCGCGCCCATTCCAAAACCAACATATCGTTGGCGATGGATTCGTGCTGGAGGGCGTGTGCGCCATTGTAGTGTTTTTCGCCTTGCAAATTGTCGAAGTCAAACGTGACGTTGACCGTCCCCCCTGCCGAGACATCCACGATGCGTGCGCCCGGAGTTGCTTGAAGCGACGTCAACAGCACATCGGTCAGCGCCATCCGCGCCAAATACTGCACAGCGAACACCGTTTCAAGCCCCTCACGGGTTAGGGTACGCTGGCGCAAGGTGACTCCGGCGCAGTGAATCAGCATATCGAGCTGTGGGTGCTGTGCTTTAAGCTGTTGACCGATCCGTTGCACCTCTTTCATCAGTGAGAGGTCGGCTTGTTCAAAGCGAACCGTGACGCCCGGCGCAGCGCCTTGAATTTCGCTGACCGTTGCCGCCCCTTTGGACGGGTTGCGCCCGACGAGCGTGACCTGTGCGCCGCGCTGTGCCAGTCGCAGAGCGACTTGTTTGCCGATTCCGTCCGTCCCGCCCGTGATGACGGCGGTCTGACCGTCTAAGCGTGTAAAAATCGCTGAGTCGCTCACGTTAGACGGATACAGTGTCTGCGCGGTCTGTTGAGGACTCCCAAACCTCATTTGCTAAGGTTGGGTCAATCTCTTTGAGGAAGTTGACGGCCTCTTCCATGCTGGCGAAGGTGCGGGCGCGGATACGGACGAATTGTGCGCCCAAGCCGGATAACATTTTGTTGAGGCTATTTTTGTTCACATCCACTTGCCAGCCAAGTTCACCAATCATCTTGTACGCGCTCAACAGTGAGCGAAATGTCTTGATGGAAAGCTCAAGTTTTTCTAGTCCCAAGCTGTCGCTGATGTGATGGACGAGTGGGCGACCTTTGGCGATTTCGCTACGGACTTCGGCGATGAAACTTTCCAATTCGGGTTGGGTGATGATGCCCGAAAAGGTTGAGAGCAGTACGCGGTCTTTGACCAACCACACGGTTTTGTAGGCCATGAACGTTACGATCCTCATTGAGATACGATAAACTTATCCTTATTGTGCGGGCTTTAGGGCGATTGGGGATGATAGAGTTTCTCAATGTTTCTTGGGTTCAATCCATTAAGGGATTAAAAAATGGCTCATGTTCAGACTGCGTGAAACGATTGTGACGTAGGGACGCCCTTCTGGGCGTCCGCCACCCGTTATGAAAACGGACGGCAAGAATGCCGTCCCTACACCACGCAATTTGAACGTGAGTCAAAAATTAAACCACAAAGGCACATGACCCCAGCGAAATCCCGAATCGGATTTAGCGCGTGTGAAACATCCCCTACGGCGTAGGCGTGGCCGTCTGCGCGAGGAGCGCGTCAATCTCTTGAATACGGGTCTGCATAAAGGGTTCTAGCCTGCCGGTCAACGCTTGATATTGGAGATAATCGGCCTTCGCTTCTGCGTAACGGCCTTGTTCGTAATATCCGCCTCCCCGTCCCCAATAGGCATTGACATCATTACGATTGAGTTCAATGGCGCGGTCAAAATCCGCGATGGCGAGTTCGTAATCCTTAAGATTGTAATATGCAAATCCACGATTGTTGTAGGAGTTAACATCGTTAACATATTGAGGGTCAAGTTCAATGGCGCGGTCATAATCCGCGATGGCACGCTCATAATCCTGTAAATTCTGATACGCATTCCCACGATTGACGTAGGCATCAACATATTCAGGGTCAAGTTCAATGGCGCGGTCATAATCCGCGATGGCTCGCTCATAATCCTTCAAATTGTAATACGCAA
>DAOTTP010000246.1:0-5333 GCA_034437835.1 Anaerolineae bacterium
AATTTGATGATCTAGAGCGTCAAATTGGCTGAGTCGTGGGGGAAGTTCTCCCCTCAGATGATTGGGCTGAGTACCGGTCAAAATCCCGTTTTCCCCTCAAATAGGGGCTGAGTAGTTACAAAAGAACAATCAAATAGGAGCGCAAGCGCTGTGGTGTGTCCATCGGATAGCGCTGATGGTTAAACAGTGTTTGAAGCGGCAGCAGCATACACTCAATGGCTTGCTGCGGTTGAGGAAAGGGGCGAACTTCTAGGATCTCTTGCGACATGGATTCTCCTCTAAGACATCTCGGAGCAACAGTAGTCTGAATTTGATCTTGGCTCATGTTCAGACTGGGTGAAAAGGTTGTGCGACTGTAGGGACGCCATCTGTTCCGAAAACGGACGGCATGAATCCCGTTCGTACACCACGCGATTTGAACATGAGCTAAGTGATTACGTCACGGCATCGCTTCAAAGTCCTGTGCCGCCGCCCAACCTTCGACCCCATCGGTGGTGCGGACGTGAAACCATGTGATGCCGCGTGCGTCCTCAATCGCTAAAATTTCTGCCGTCTCTCCGGCGGCCAGTGTGCCTGCGTTGATGATGAACTGCGAGGTGTCCTTGCGTAATTGGACATCGTTCAACGCCCGAACCGTCCCGCCCACCGCCGAGGCAAGGGTTGGCTCAGAGGTGGCCGTATCGGTAGGCATGGGCGTATTGCTTGGTTGCGCCGTATCGGTTGGGGATACTGTCGCCGATGACGTAGACGTGGGTTGTGGTTGAGGGGCGGATACGGAGGGTAAGTTTAACAGGACGATGACCGCGATGCTGGCGAAAATGATGACCCCGCCCAGCGAATAGTAGGGGAAATTCTTATGCTTTATGACGTTGGCGATCGTCTTTGTGGTCAGCGCGGCGGTCTTGGAGATGCGCGGTCTGGACGCTGAACGCGCAGCGGAGGCCGAATCTCTCTCTGGCAGTTTTTTGGGCGACTGATAGACCGATTCGCTCCAATTGTCCTTTTTTACATGATCGGATGGCGTGCGCTGGACGGGAAAGGTGAAAAAACCAGTATCGACGCGCTGATTGGGCAATACAGTGGCGTCGAAGGCTTCAGCGAAAGCCGAACACGACAGCCAGCGTTGGTGAGGTTGTTTCGCCAGCGCACGTTCCAGCACCGCAATTGTCGAATCAGACAAATCTTGGCGCAGCATGTTGATTGGGAATGGCGGCTTATCCATGATTTTATACATCAGCGCCGACTGATCAGTGGCCTCAAACGGGAGTCGGTTGGTCAGCATGTTATAGAGGGTGACGGCCAGCGCGTATTGGTCGGATGCCGGTTGAAGTTCGCCCCGCCACTGCTCCGGCGGCATATAGCTGGATGTCCCCATCACGACATTGGCATTGGTCAAGCCAGCCGTCATATCCGCAGTCCGCATCTTGGAAATCCCAAAGTCCACCACATACGCCCTGCCGGTATCATCGAAAATGATATTGCCGGGCTTGATGTCGCGATGAATCAGGTTTTTGGCGTGGGCATGGTCAAGCGCTGGCCCGACTTGCAGCAACATTTTAGCGATTTCACCCACTGAGGCGGGCTGATCTGGGCGCTGCTTGATGCGTTGCTCCAATGATCCGCCATTCAGCAGTTTCATGACGATATAGGTCATGTCCTCTTGTTGACCGAACGTATAGATGGTGACGATGTTGGGGTGATCGAGGTTTGCCGAGTAGCGTGCCTCGCGTTTGAAGCGCTCAAGATACCCGCCGTCACCCCGCACGAGGTCAGCCGACATGATTTTGATGGCGATATCGCGGCCAAGACCGGTATCATAGGCGCGATAAACTTGTCCCATCCCGCCGCCGCCGATATGTTCTTTGATTTCGTATTGTCCGATGGTTTTTCCGATTAGTTTCGCGTCGCCCATTCAGACCTTATCCTTAAACATGTCTTATTTTTCATGATTCTGGACTATACCCCGTCTAAATCGGGTTGTACAACGATTTGCATCAGATTGTTACATTATCATTCGCCAATCACGACGCTTGAGGCCGGGAGTCCGGTCTGCCACGGGAGAGCTACACCGCCAACGGTGATAGCCACGTCCCCCACAATCATCAACACCACCGGAGTCCCGCCCACCGCGCAGCCGTCATTGGAGTCACAGGTCGCGCCGGACAGGTCAAACTCGCCAGTTAGGTCGGTGAGGGTTAGCGTGCCGTCCATCCCCATCTGATAAGCCTTGCCATTTGCGCCGGAAATAGTGAAGCGGCTGGCCGTCGCGGTACGCGCCCACGCAATCAGGGTTTGATGGCCGTCAGCGTGAGTCAGGCGGACGGCGTAGACCTCTGGCGTGGTAGCCCATGCCGTCGCGGTCACATTTTGGAAGTGTTGGACAATCGCCCGATAGGTGAAATAGGCGGGGCGTGGTTTTTGGTCAAGCGTGCCGGGGGTGAGCAGTCCGAACGTCTCGATTCCGGGCGCCGCGTCCTGATCCCACAATTTATAGACCGCGATTCGCTCGACGCCGCTGGCGATCATCAGGCTGATGGCTTGCACCAGATACGCTTGTTGCTGTGCGAGATTGACCTGAAATTGCGGGCGCGTGACCAGCCACGCCGGGTCTAGGTTGGGCGAGGTGTTGGTCTCGTTGACCCAAATCGGGGTGTCGGTCAAGCCGTATTGATCTAAAACGCCGCGCATCCGCCCGACAATCACCGGCACGGATTCGCTGCGGAAGTAGATGTGCAGGCTGAGGGCATCGAAATAATAGCCGTGGGCGGCGGCTTCTGGGTCGTTTTGGGCGTAATAGTCCAGCAGTCGTGAGAGGTATATCGGGCGACCCGATTGGATGTCGTGCCAGAAGGTCGTCCCGGCCAGATTGACCCGCGCCGTCGGGTTGCCTTCACGGGCGGCCAGATACGCGACGCGCAAGATTTTGGCGTAATCGGCCAGCTCGCCCTCAAACTCGAATCCGTAGGTTTCGGGGTCGATGTCCGGCTCATTGAGGATGATGAAACGGTGGACGCCACGCGGGGCATAGTATGCAGCGGCGCGGCGCATGAATCCCGCCCAGACGTTGGCGGGGTCGTCAATCGGGAGGTCGAGTCCGGTGGGGACGCCGACGCCGGGGGAGCCATCTGTCGCCCAATCGGGGACGTTCTTAATCACCGCCACGACCTCGCGCCCGCAATCCGACGCCGCCCGTAGCCAGCGGTCATCGACATTGAGGGTATTCCAATCGTCCGCGCCCGTGGGCTGGTGCTGTCCCCAGTCAAAGATGATGCGCTCCCAGCCGACTCCGAGGTCACATGCTAAATTTGGAAACCACATCCCCTCGACCACGCCGAACGGATTCGCGCCTTCTGATGGGGTGGACGGCTGGGCGTTTGTAGGGACAAGCGCAAACGTGAGCAAGATGAACAAGAAAAAACGGCGCATGGGAGAACTATACTCCTCGACTGGTTATGTCTGCCGAGGAGTATAGCAAGAAACCGCAGAACTTTGGTCATTATGAGCAGGTTAGCCAACGATAGGACTCCCCCCAACATGTAATGACAAAATACTGGCATTTATGCCTTTCATCGGATATAAGCCAACCTCAGAATGTATACACTGGTAGTTAATCAGGAAATAATAATGTTTTTACCAATGCCGATAATGACGGGCAATTCACGGTGGGCGATTCGAGAATCGTCCCCACAATATTTCTTGTGATGCGTGGTTTACCACAGCAATCGCTTGGGGCGCATTGCAATACGCCCCATCAGTAGTAGTTTTCTCGATGAACTGCTAGTTCAATCCAGCCCCACGAAAACTATCTGGTATAGCGGGTGGAGGTGGCAAAACGGCATTTCCATCACGAGAACGAGGGGCGGCTGGTATATGGAGCAAGCTAGCTGTATCGAAGAACATCTTGCCCAATTTACTCGTATGATAAATCGTTACTGTGATTTTCTCAACGGCGGGATTTGTTAGTGTTAAAGTTGGAGCGGTGATTTGGGAATAGCTCACGTTTTGACCCACATTGACTTTAACCGTCTCAACGGTTAGTGTTCCAACATACTTGACCTTAACTAGCATAACAGCCTTAGCAGCGGCTTTTTCTCCAATGAAGTATCCGCTTAATGTCAGCGTATCCCCAATATTGAATGTTACATCAGTCAAGTTTACCACTTGCTCAAGTTTGAATTTCTCGGTTGAACTACCCTTCAACAAAAAGGCGCAATTACCCGATTGAGATTCCGAAGGATTGCAGGACATCTTATCGCCAGACACACTTTTGAATACCCATCCGTCGGGTTTATTATCCACATTCGAATCTATCTCGAAACCACCGTTGAATAAACGCTCAGTTCCACCATCACTGAATGTGAAATTGACGTTCAACTTACCGATTGTGCTGGCTGGAGTCATATCCCATCGTGAGATGAAGATAGAATATGTTGTCCCTGAGGTTAAAGGTATATCAATCAACCCTGATTGAAGGTTGCTGCCACTGATGTCGTCACTACAAGCAATAGATGAGAAACTGCCTACATCCCCTGTAAATACCGAAAGTAGCGTGTTATCGGCACTACCACTACTACCGATAGTATCAATATCGAGACTAGCGTTCATAGAAGGCGTGAAGCGATACCAAACGCCGTTAGACCCAGTATCAGCCCCACCGACGCGACACGTATGATCAGGATCATCGACATTAATATTGGCGAGGTGAATTTTCAATTGACTGTCGTAATGGGCGTTACCATTGATGATCTGGGCAGAAGCAAATAGGTCATTTTGTGGGGGAAATGCAACAACTTCAACTGCGCCGATATCACAGTTGAACTCCTGCGCCCGTGCAATACCGCGTTGATCAAGCCCGATAGAAAATCCACCACAAATACCCGCCCCTGATGAAGGAATGGCATTGATGGCGGGGCTATCACTAGCTGGAATACGGGTTTTTGTAGAGCCGCCATTATCGGCCAATGGGCCTAGCTTGGGGTTGATAGGTGAGGCGGATGTACCGAACATATCTCCAGCTACTGCGGGGATATTTGCCCCTGACTTATTTCCAATCAGGTTGTAACCAAGTGATGTAATCTGACCGAAAACATCTGGGCTAGATGGCGCTGTATTCAAAGCTACAATAGTATTGCGAAGTGTCACTAACCTACTGCGTCGATAAATACCACCACCGCTTGTACCGGCGGAATTTCCAATGAGTGTACTATTGACGAACGCAATATCCCAACCAGCATCATAACTGTCTGCCACCATAACACCACCCAATTTGCCAGCGTGGTTGCTAGTAAACGTTGTATTGGTAAATGTTGCTGCGCTAAAATTTTCGGCATAGT
>DAOTTP010000247.1:0-2072 GCA_034437835.1 Anaerolineae bacterium
CGCCCCGCCGCTGACGATATAGGCGATGGCGACTCCCGGCAAAATGCTGTGGCTCATCGCGTCACCGTAAAACGACATGCCGCGAATCACGACATAACAGCCAATCACGCCGCTGGTGACGCCGATTAAGACCACCGCCATCAGCGCCCGCTGCATAAACGCATAGCTAAAGGGCTGCATCACCAGTTCGTTGAAAAAATCCATCAGAGTCGGCCTTTAATGCGCGTGTTCGTCGGTGACGATCAACGTCCCCAAGTCGGGGTCTTGTAAAACGCTCACCCGTGAGCCATAAGCGGCTTTCAGATTGGCCGCAGTATACACCTCACGCGCATCACCATACGCAATCAGCTTGCGTTTCATCAGCAGCAACTTATCAAATTGAGTGGTGGCCGATTCCATGTCATGGGTGGCGACCAAAACCGTCACTCCGTCATCGCGCAGGCGGTCTAATGTGGTCAGGATTTCTTCATAGGCGGCGGGGTCAAGCCCGTTGAATGGCTCATCTAGCAGCAAAACGTGAGCGTTCTGCACCAGCGCCCGTGCAATAAAAACGCGCTGCTTCTGCCCACCAGAAAGCTGACCGATTCGCCGGTCAATCGCCCGTTCCATGCTAACCAACGCCAGCGCCCGCCGCACTTCATCCCAGTCGCGTTTTCCCGGCCAGCGCAACCATCCGATTTGACGCGCCCGCCCCATCATCACGACATCGCCCACCGTCGCGGGGAAATTCCAATCAACCTGATTCTGCTGCGGCACATACCCAATCAGGCTGTGTGAGGAGCGACAATCTAGCCCGCCTTGCGAGATTTGCCCGCTGCTGAACGGGATAATGCCCGCGATAGCCTTGAACAGGGTCGATTTCCCCGCGCCGTTGGGGCCAATCACAGCGACGCGCTCCCCGGCCATCACATCAAAGGTCACATCGTAAATGGCGCGGGAGTCGTTGGGGTATCCGGCGGCGAGGTCTATCACCGACAAGGCTGGAAGGTCGTGCATGGGGGTGTTCCTTGATTTCAAAATTCTGAATTGCATAACCTCACCCCGCCTCGCTTTCGCTCGACTCCCCCTCCACAATGGAGAGGCGGTTGGGGGTGAGGTTCTCAACGGATTATTTTACTCCCCACCCAACGCCCCCGCGATGGTCTGTACATTGAAGGTCAGATAATCCAGATAGGTTGGCGCGTCCCCATCCGGCCTACTGAGCGAGTCGGTGTACAGGCTGTAAAACGCGATTCCGGCCTCGGCCGCGACTTGTTCCGCTACCGCCGCCGAGATGGTCGTCTCCGCAAACACCGCCGGGACGCCCTCAGCGCGAATCAGGTCAACCAACGCAGCGACGTCCTGTGCGCTCGGCTCTGCGAACGCGCTCCCCCCGGGCAGCACGAATCCCACCATCTCAAAACCATACGCCGCCGAAAAATAGCCCAACGTCTCGTGACTCGTGACCAGAATCCGGTTTTCCGCCGGAATCGATTCAATCAGCGGCGTGATATTCAGGGCGATATGGTCAATCAACTGGTACAGATATTCCTCGGCATTGGCGGCATACAAATCAGCGTCGTCGCCGTCTAATTGGCTGAGGGTGTCGCGAATCAGCAACGTCCATAGGTAAATGTTATAGGGATTCGTCCAGACATGCGGGTCACAGGCGACTTGCTCATGGTCGCTTTCCTCAGTCGCATGATTATGCCCCGCGCCGCAGTCAATATCATGCAAACGCCCCAGCGTGCCTTCTACCGCGTTCGAGTCAAACCCTGATGTGAGCATCCCGCTTTTTTCGACGTTCAAATCGGTCAGATAGGCATCGTGTGCGGCGCACAACGTCTCAAAATCCAACGCGACGCCGGGGGTGTGAGCCTCTCCCTCATGGTCGTGTGATTCCTCGTCAGAATGTTCATCGGATACCTCGTCCGTATGAGTTTCTTCGCCCTCATGGTCATCATCATGTGCGCCGAACGCCCGAATCGGCACACAGGCCGACGCCTCAATCACCGGAATAGACTCGCCCACGGTATTGGTGATGGCTTCTAGTAGCGCTTCTTCAAAATTCGCGCCGACCACGAACACCACAT
>DAOTTP010000248.1:0-7775 GCA_034437835.1 Anaerolineae bacterium
TGTATGGGCATCTCAATCAGCCTGCGCCCAACCCCACCAACATCGTCCCGACTCTTCCGAGGTCGGTAGGGTTAGCCGTCATGAAGGCGCTAGAAAAAGACCCCGCGCAACGCTATAGCACGGCGGGCGCGTTCGCCAAAGCTTTAGTTGCCTCATAGGATTTCTGATGACATCTTCATTCCCTAGTATCACCAGTAGAGCGACAACTCGCGTCATTAACCGTAACCGACTCCGTTGGGCGCGGGTAATTTGGATTCTGATTGTGGTCATCAATACCGTCTATGGGGCGATCAACCTCGGCGTGTATACGGCTGGCCGATTGCAACCGTGCGTGGCTGAACCGTGCCAAGTCATGCAGCTTTCCGTCCAAGGGACCCAAGAATATGCCGATAGCCATGTGCCGTTTGCAGCGGCGGCGCTATTGCGCCCGGTCTTGGAACTCATTCTGGTAGTCGCTTATACCGGCGTGGGCATTTTGCTGTTTATTCGCCGGTCTGATGATTGGATGGGCTTGTTCGCTGGCATGGTGCTGTGTTTGTTGGGATTCCAACTGACCTACAGCATCGAAATCCTCCCGGTATTAGCGCCGAATACGCTGCCTGTGAGCATTTTCCTGACTTTAACGATGCTCGTGATGGCCTATACCACGCTTTACTTGTTCCCCAGCGGGCGGTTTGAGCAACGCCAGACGGTCTATCTACTGGCCGTTACGCTGGCCTATGAACTGACACGCGGGCTGGCGATTAATCTGCCACAGTTGGGCATCAGTTCCGGCGCGATGCTGTTTGGGACGGTCTTATTGTGCGGGGTCGGTTTAACCATGCAAGTCCGGCGTTATCGGTCACTGTCGCCCGCCGAGCGTCAACAGGTCAAATGGGTGATTTTCGCTTTCACGTTGTTGTCTGCCGGGCTACTTTTGAGTGGAGTCCAGAAGGCCGTCGTCCCGTCACTGGAGGGGATGCCTTATGTGATTGCCAGCCTGCTCTTAGTCGTGATTCAACACGCGCTATATCTGGGATTGCCGTTGGCGTTTGTTTTTTCGATGTTGCGCTATCGATTGTGGGATGCAGACCTCGCGATTAACAAAACGATGGTCTACGTTTCTGCTGGCGTGGTGTTGATTGTGCTGTTTTTCGGGATATTTTTCGTCTTTAACGCCATCTTGATCAGCGTGATTGGGACGAACTCGACGCTCCCTCTGGTGATTTCGTTGGTGACGATTGTTGCGCTATTCACGCCGGTCAGTCACGTTGTGGCGGGCTTCATTGACCGGCAGGTTTATGGCTTCCGCGTCGAATTGTTCGACATCGAGAAACGGTCTACGCAAGAAACCTATTTCGTGTCGGCGCAACAGGCCAAATCTGGGCAATATACCGGTCTGCGCGTCGCGAGCTATCAATTGACCGAATTATTGGGCAAGGGCGCGATGAGCGAGGTGTATACTGCCTACGACCTGACCAGCGGGGATACCGTCGCGGTGAAAATGCTCCCATCGGAGTTGGCCGTGCAAGCGGAGTCGCGGCTGCGTTTCCAGCGCGAGGCCAACGCGCTACGCCAGCTTGACCACCCGAATATCGTTCGGATGGTCTCATCCGGCATGTCCGACGGGCAGCATTATCTGGCGATGGAGTGGATTGATGGCATGACTTTGTTGACGCGGATGGGTCAGTCGCCTCGGTTGACGCCCAAAGAAGCTCTGGCGATTATCGGCGACATTGCTACCGCGCTGGATGCCTCGCACGCGGCGGGCATCGTCCACCGCGATGTCAAGCCGTCCAATATTTTGTTGCGCCAAACCAATAAGGGCGTCCAAGCGATTCTGACCGATTTCGGCATCGTCAAATTGATGAACGATGAGACGATTTCTGGCCGCGAATCATTTATCGGGACGCCGTATTATGTCGCGCCGGAACAAATTATGACTTCAACGAATATCGACCATCGGGCGGACATTTACGCGCTGGGGTTGGTGGCCTATCAATTGCTGGCTGGGCGACACCCGTTCGCCGTCTCGCGGACAGCCGTGGTTTTCGCGCATCTCAATCAGCCGCCCACCGACCCGCGCAATATCAACCCCGATTTGCCGATTTCGACCTCTCAAGCATTGCTCAAGGCGCTGGCGAAAAACCCCGATGACCGGTTCCGTTCAGCGGGCGCATTTGCCGTCGCGCTGATGGGGTAGGAGAATCATGTCAGAAATCGTGGTATGGTTAATCACAAACTAAAGGATTCATCCTATGGAATCGATCAAAACACACGCCTATATTGATGACGACGGTGTTTTACGTCTGGAACTTCCCACTTCATTATCGCATCGCCATATTGAAGTATTGGTGGTGATACAACCCCTAGAAGAGGGCGCTGTTGATGATATGGGGTATCCCATCGGGTATTTTGAAAAAACCTATGGGATGTTTGCCGATAATCCAATTGAAGAAGGCGAACCCCCTCGGAAAATGACTCCACAGGAATGGGCGAGGTTCATTAATAAGACATATGGTAGCCTCGCGGATGATCCGACTGAGCGTGGCGAACAACCCCCATATGATGTGCGAGACGCCATTGAATGAAATATTTGTTGGACACCAATACATGTATCCGCTTCATTAATGGGCGTGCGCCTCAATTAAGAGTGAAACTACTCTCAGTAGATCAAGAAGATATGGTGGTTTGTTCCATAGTCAAAGCGGAAATGCGCTATGGTGCAATCAAAAGTCAAACACCAGATGTTTCTCTACGAAATCACCAATACTTTCTGAGGCAATTTAGGAGTCTTCGGTTTGATGATAGCGCTGTAGCTTATTACAGTGTTATCCGGGCATCGTTGGAGCGCAAAGGTACGCCGATTGGCAGCAACGATTTATTGATTGCCGCCATCGCGCTATCGAGAGACTTGATTTTGGTCACGCATAACCTGAGAGAATTTAGCCGTATTGATGGCCTGAGATTAGACGACTGGGAATAATCAGCCCAATACGCGCAGGTCATAGCCGACGCCGGTTAGTTGTTCACTGGCATCCCAGAGAAGGCGGGCGTCTTCCTCGTCAAGCGCGTGAGCTTTGAGTGAGTAATGGGTCGGATAACCCTTCATGCTACCGCTGGGCGCGTAGAACTCTCCGCCTTGTACATCTGGCGCGACGGCGGCATGTAGCTGCGGTAGTGCGCCCATCGCGGCGCTCTGGCCGACAATCCCTGTGATGAATTTCATGATGGCTGCCAGCGGCGGGAAGCCAAAATCAAACAGGTCTGTCGCTGCAACGCCGGGGTGCGCCCCCAAACTGAGGACGGGCGCACCGGCCTGATCCAGATGTCTTTGCAATTCGCGCATGAATAGGATATTTGCCAGCTTGCTTTGCGCGTATGCCCCAAATCTGCTGTATGATTTTTCGCTTTGCAGATCATCAAACCTCATCTTTCCAGCCGTGTATGCGCCGCTGCTGACGGTCACGACGCGGCTGCCGGGCGCGGCTAAGAGTCGCTCTAAAAGCAGGCCGGTCAAGGCGAAATGACCGAGATGATTCACCCCGAATTGTGACTCAAACCCGTCGGCGGTCTTGGATTTTGGAATCGCCATTAGGCCGGCGTTATTGATGAGGATGTCAAGTTTGCTGTGCTTGGCTTTGAATGCTTCTGCGAAGGCGTGAACCGACTTGAGGCTGCTCAGGTCTAGTGCCATGAGTTCTACTGAAGCGTTGGGTGCGTGCTTGAGAATCTCCGCTTTGGCGGACTCGGCCTTTTTGGGGCTACGACAGGCCATCACGACATGCGCGCCTTTTTGCGCTAAGGCTAAGGATGATTCATAACCGAGGCCGCTGTTGGCCCCGGTGATGACGACGATTTTACCCGTGAGATTGGGGATGTCTGCGGTTGTCCATTTGTCGGTCATGGGGGAGTCCTAGTTCACTTAATGATGGACTAAGTGTAGGGGATGTGCATAAGCGGGACATCAGTAGATTCGGCCAATCTCAATCAGAGCGCAAATTGGTATAATAACTGGATGATTGAAAGGAAATTTTTAATGGCAATGATTGATGTCACGCTAAATTTGCCAGAAGAATTGGTTGAAGAAGCAAAAGAATACGGAGCTTTGACCAATGCAAGCATCGCGGCATTGTTAGATGCTGAGGTAAAGCGCCTAAAATCACGCCGTGATTTTCAAAAAAATTTGGAAGGTCTGCACGCCGCCTCTCGCGAGCATTTTGGTGATTTAAGCGAAGATGAAATTATGGGATTGATTGATGCTGAGGTCAAAGAGGTGAGGGCAGAGCGTCGTAAACGTCAACAAGACGAGTCGAAACCATGAGTCGTGTGGTTGTTGATACGAATATCGCTTTGTCGGCGTTTCTCTTTGGCGGTGTGCCTTATACTCTCTTAAACCAAGTAAAAATCACATTCTAACTTCAGAAGCACTCCTTTCTGAACTCGAAGAAAGTTTGAATAAACCTAAATTTATCCCTGTGCTTGCTATGCGCCAAACAAGCGCTAAAATTATTGTGAATCGATTCAGAGGCCGTTTGAATATTCCCCTCACCCTGTTCACCTAGCGTTGAACTGTCCCTCTCCCACAAGGGGCGAGGGACAAAAACGCCGAAAAAGTCCCCCTCGCCACCCTGTGGGAGAGAGGGATTTAGGGGGTGAGGGGATAACGATTGAATTTTCAAACGGCTTCTGAAACATAGAATCTAAATGGCGGATAAGTGTTGCTTTTTGTGATATTTGTCACAATGCCATTGAGGCCATATCGGGGTAAGATAAGGGGATGATGTTGACCAAATCAGTCAAAGGATTTCTCTTATGTCGAATGCCACTGCCAGCGCTAACCAACGTGCCGATGAGCGCCACCCGCTTGACCCCATCCTGAAGCCGCGCTCGGTTGCCGTGATTGGCGCAACCGAGAAAGTTGGCTCGGTGGGGCGCACCATCCTTTATAATCTGATTTCTAACCCGTTCGGCGGCACGGTCTATCCGGTCAGCCCGACGCGCAAGAGCGTTTTGGGCATCCGCGCCTATAAATCCATCAGCGATGTGCCGGACGTGGTGGATTGCGCCGTCATCGTCACGCCCGCGCCGTCCGTCCCCGCGATTGTGCGTGAGTGCGTCGAGAATGGGGTCAAAGGCGCGGTGATTATCTCCGCCGGATTCAAAGAAACCGGCCCAGAGGGCAAGGCGCTGGAAGATGAAATCCTCGCCATCGCGGGCGATAAGATGCGGATTATCGGCCCAAACTGCCTCGGCGTGATGATGCCTCGCGGTCACTATAACGCGACCTTTGCTGGCGCGACGGCCAACCCCGGCAATGTCGCCTTCATCAGTCAATCCGGCGCGATTTGCACCAGCGTCCTTGACTGGTCATTCACCGAAAAGGTTGGGTTCAGCGCGTTTATCAGCATCGGCTCGATGTTGGATGTCGGCTGGGCGGATTTGATTCACTATCTGGGCGATGACCCCAACACTCAATCCATCGTGATTTATATGGAATCCATCGGCGACGCCCGCGCCTTCCTCAGCGCCGCCCGCGAGGTCGCCCGCCGCAAGCCCATCATCGTGATTAAGGCCGGACGCACCGCCCAAGCCGCCGCCGCCGCTGCCTCCCATACGGGAAGTCTGACTGGCAGCGATGACGTATTCGCGGCTGCATTGCGGCGAATCGGCGTGCTGCGCGTGGAGCGCATCAGCGATGTGTTTTACATCAGCGAAGTGCTGGCGAAGCAGCCCCGCGCACGCGGCAACCGTCTGAGCATTGTGACCAACGCGGGCGGGCCCGGCGTCTTGGCGACAGACGCCTTGATTTTGGATGGCGGGGCGCTGACCGACATCAGCGCTGAGACGATGACCACGCTCAACGGATTTTTGCCGTCGGCGTGGAGTCACAATAACCCCATCGACATCCTCGGAGACGCCGACCCTGAGCGCTACGCCAAAGCGCTCGAAATCGCGGCCTCTGACCCCAACAGCGATGGCTTGTTGGTCATCTTGACCCCACAAGCGATGACTGACCCCACCGCCACCGCACAGCGACTCGTGCCGTATGCCCACATTGAGGGCAAGCCGGTCATCGCGTCGTGGATGGGCGGGGAAGCCGTCCACGCGGGCGAGGCGATTCTGAATGAGGCTGGCATCCCGACCTTCCCATATCCTGATACGGCGGTGCGCCTGTTCAATTACCTGTGGCGATATGACTACAGCATGAAGGGGTTGTATGAGACCCCGACCCTCCCTGATGATGCTTATGGCGATGCGCCAGACCGCGCCGCCGTTGAAATGATTATCGAGGCCGCCAAAGCGCAAGGACGCACGCTTTTGACCGAGGATGAGGCCAAAAAGGTGCTGGCGGCTTACCGTATCCCGACGGTGGCGAACATTATCGCCGCGACGGAAGAAGAAGCGGTACTCGCGGCCAATAAACTCAGCTATCCGGTTGTCCTCAAGCTGCACAGTGAGACCATCACCCACAAGACCGATGTCGGCGGCGTCGTCCTCAATCTGACCAGTTCGGACGCGGTGCGCCGCGCCTTCAACCAGATTCAAGAGAGCGTGTCGGATAAAGTCGGCGCAGAGCATTTTGGCGGCGTCAGTGTTCAGCCGATGATTCGGCTTGAGGGTTATGAGGTGATTTTGGGCAGCAGCATTGACCCACAATTTGGCCCCGTTTTGCTGTTCGGTACGGGCGGTCAATTGGTTGAGATTTACAAAGACCGCGCCCTCGGCCTGCCGCCACTGAACACGACGTTAGCGCGCCGCCTGATGGAACAAACCAAGATTTATGAGGCGTTCAAGGGCGTGCGCGGGCGTCCGCCCGTAGATATGGTTGGGCTAGACCGTCTATTGGTGCGCTTCAGCCAATTGGTGGTCGAGCAGCCGTGGATTCAGGAAATCGACATCAACCCACTGTTGGTATCGCCGGAGCGTCTAATCGCATTGGATGCGCGGATGGTCTTGTTCCCCGCCGACACCCCATCAGAGGCGTTGCCGCGCCCCGCCATCCGCCCGTACCCGCGCCAATATGTGCGCCCGTGGGTCAGCAATGGCGGCGACACCCTCGAAATCCGCCCCATCCGCCCAGAAGATGAGCCATTGCTGGTCAAATTTAACCAGAGCGTGTCGGAGCGTTCGGTCTATTTGCGCTATTTCTCGCTGATGAAACTCGGTCAGCGCGTCAGCCATGATCGCTTGAGCCGCCTGTCGTTCATCGACTATGACCGTGAGATGGCGCTGGTGGCTACCCGGGTTGGCGCGGATGGTGAGCTTGAGATTCTGGGGATTGGCCGCTTGCATAAAGCTTATGGGCGCGGCGAAGCCGAGTACGGCTTGCTCATCAATGACCTGTATCAGAAGCAAGGCTTGGGGACAGAACTTCTAAAACGCCTGATTGAGATTGGCAAGGATGAGGGCTTGAAGCATATCTGGGCGTATGTGTTGCAAGAGAACGTCGGGATGTTGAAAATCAACAAGGCGCTCGGCTTCACGCAGAAGTTCGACACCGAAGAAAAGCTGATGCGCGTGCATCTGGATTTGTAGCTTGTTCATGTAGGGGCGGTGGGGTTTGGCACGCCAAACCCCATACGTTGTATTATGATGTGGGTACAGAGGGGCGTTTGAAAATAGGCGGGCGGACAAGTCTCGCCCCTACAAAATTTCTATTGATGTGTATTTAAAACCGCGTTGTCGGATGTTGTGTAGGGGCAGCGCTTGCGCGCCCGCCCATGAAAACACTTCATCATTGTCGTTTACGGAGGGTTTGGAATGGTCGCACGGGAACAGGTAGACCACATCAC
>DAOTTP010000249.1:0-3686 GCA_034437835.1 Anaerolineae bacterium
AATTTGATGATTTAGAGCATCAAATTGGCTGAGGCACAGGGGAATCCTTCCCTCAGATGATTGGACTGAGTACCGGTTAAAACCTCGTTTTCCCCTCAAATAGGGGCTGAGTAGTTACACTAATATAGCGTCCCAATGAGACAATATTGGTATCCAAAACATAGCGAGTCATGTTTCATCTGTCCGCAGACGAAAGCGATTCTGTTTAAGTGAGTCGTCAAAATCTGCCCACCACGCCTCGGATTTATCGTCCGGTTCTTGCGCTCAAGAGTCGAGCAACGCCTTTAACCTCTCGTGCTGAGGAATATCCTCAACAGGTTTTAGCGAGGTGCGGAGTTCATCTTTGACCGTCTCACGGATGAGCGTCACCAACTCACCGACGGTCAATTCACCAATCCGAGTTTGTTCATCCATGTTTTTTTATCCTCACATCTCACCGCATAATGCTTATTATAAGGCGGAAATCCTCGTGCAATTCCGCTGACTATTTCAGGATGTAATGTGTGCCTTTTTTGCTGCCGACTTTGAGCAGCACGCCCTTCTCAACCAAGTCCGCGAGGTCTAAGCGCAGGGTTTCCGCACTGACGCCGGGGCAGAGTTCGCGGAAGTTGCTGTTGGTGATTTGACCGCTGTCTTTGATGTATTGCAGCGCCCGCGCTTGACGATAATTCGTGCTGCGCGCCCAGTCTGGCTGCGGCTGTTGCTTGAGTCGCTCGTTATACAGCGTGACGGCGAAACTATACGGGCGGGCGTCGAAATCGGGCGGCTTGCGTCCGGCTTGTTCCATGACCTCAATCATGCGGTCAATGCCGAGGCCGAGTTCTTCGATATAGCCCCACTGGAACAGCCCGTTGACAATGCGCGGGTTGCGGCTGAAATGCTCGTCCTTGATGTTCTCAATTGTGATGAACCCCGGCAAACCGCCCGGTGAAATCACCTCAAGCCGATCAGAGTACATGCGGATTTCGATGCGCCGACCCTTCAGCCGGTAATCGCGATGGCAAACCGCATTGACGATGGCCTCGCGGACGGCGAATTGCGGGTACTCAAAGGTGTCTTCGCGCTCCAGCCCCTTAATCACCCCGCCGACGGCCATCTCGCTCCAGACCAGATTCCACGCCGACTCAATCAAGCGCGGCAGCGGCCCAGTAAGCTCTTCACGGCGGACATACCCAGCGAGGCCGTTTTCGCCGCGTGGTGTGCGCCCGACAAACTTGGCGAACACGACGCTGGCCTGTGGAATCCACTGCTGCGGGTAGTCGGTGAACAACATCAATCCGGCGATGGTCGGCTTGCCAGTCTGGTCTACCGCGCCAATTTCCATCAGCATTTCTTCGATGTTGTTGTTGGAGGGGCGCTTGGTGCGTTCGCCGCGCTTGGTCAGATATTCGGTCATGATTTTTTGGCTGAAGTCGTCTTTGCTCGCGCCGACCACTGCCGTCGATTCAAAATCACCGGTGGTTTTGGCGCTGGCGAGGCGGAGCAATTCTTGGCCGCCCACCGGACGATTCAACGCGCCGCCGCGAATCAGGACGCGCCCATCGGTCAGCGAGTGCAGTTCAATCGAACGCGGGACGCGCAAACTGAATCCCCGCGCTTTGCCGCCATCCAGCAGGACTTCTTCCCACGACCCAACCACCACCGTCGGCGAACATAGCGCGTCGGCGTCTTTCAACGCGGTATCCAGAGCATCGACATCCAGCCGGACATCGGACGATTTGCCCTCATCGGTCACGCCGACCACCAGCAGGCCGCCGTCGGCATTGGCAAAAGAGATGAGCGTTTCTGCAATGGTTTTAGGGTTAGCAGTATTGAGCAGGGCGAGGCGTGGCCCCGGCCCCGCCTTGAGCAGTTCAGGGTTAACCATAAAAAACGGCCTTTTTTATCGCAAATATCCCAAATTCTAGGGCAAGTATAGCACAAGTCGCACCAGAAGTTGGGATATATCTGCGAAATATGAGGACTGTAAGGTTAAGGACTCAGGGGTACAAGCTCATCAGGCTTAATCTGACTTCTGTCCGCCCTTAGGGCCGCCACTGACGTTGCCGCTGGGTTTTTGCCCACCTTTTTCGTCATCGTCATCGTCGTTGGACTTGGAGCCGCTTTGCGCCAAGCCCTTCATCGCATTGACGCTACCGCCCCCACCCAGACCTTTAGGCTTGGCATCTTCAACACCATCACCGCTTTTAACCCCGGCTGCGATGCCCGCCAATGCGCCGCCCATACTGGTGAAGTTTACGCCGAAGCTCGTGCTAGAACCGTCCCATTCGCTCAGGTCAATTTCCGGCGCGACGACATCCGGCGCGCTGAACAGCGGTGCGCCTTGTTTAGCTTGGGCGATATAGGCCATCCACGCTTTGTTATCGGCGCTGCCCTTGACCTCGATTTTGACCTCTGGGGCGGGGTCGCCGCCGCTGACGGTCAGAAACAAGATGTCTTTTCCGCCGAACACGCCTTCATTCTTAGAGCGTACATCGCTGATTTGACCGAGTGGAATCGACCATTCGACCTCTTGAACCATCTTGCCGCCGAACATCCCGAAGGTTTTGCCCTTCTTCTCTTTCTGCTCAAAAATCAGGGCTTTATCGGTCAGAAACAAAATGCCGTCGGGGTCGTCACCGCCCTTGCCGGTCTGTTTCCACTCCGCTTCACAGGCGATGAGCAAGCCGCCGCCCGCGTTTTTATCGCCACTGAACTCGCCCCATTGTTCCTGACTCCAAGTGAGTCGGTTGAACAGGGTATCGAGTTCATATTGGGCGCTGGTGAACGGCTCCAACACTGAGTCCAACTGCCCCTCGGCGGTTTCGACGCGCCCGCTCAGGGTTTCTAGCGCCTCGGTAGCGGAATCGAGCAGGGAGGTCTGGCCGCCCAACGCCCCGCCCACGCCGAGATTGGCCTGTCCGAGTTCGGCTTGTAGTCGGGCGCTGGCGGCGGTCACAACTTGCGTGAACAGCGCTTTCGATTGGGCGAGTTTCGCGCTCAAAACTTGGATTTGGCCGGACAGCACTGCGCCGCCCGCATAGCCGCCTTGTGTGAGTTTTTGGGCGGTCTGCGTCAATTCCGATAACTCGCGCTCTAGCGATCTAAGTTCGTCTTGTTTGTGTCGTAGCGTGGCGGCGGTGGTCAGTCGGTTGTGTTCGGAACGCAACTCTGCAATTTTCTCTTGTGTCTCGTCGGAACTGCTCACGGGGCGACTCCTGTAATTTTACGGCGTAAGAAATGCCTCTACAGCGTAGCACAATGAGCAATAATCCGTGGGCGTTCTACGGATAATAAGGTTGTGCGCTAAGGTTGAGGTGGGCGATCCATAGGATCATCGGCCAACGCCCCAAAGGTGCGCTCGAAAAAGCCTATCGGCCAGCCGAGGGCATCTCTTTCAATTTTGTCTTGGGGAATAGGTTGAAGGATGACCAGAACTTCATAATCGCCGTGGGGGACATCTACGGGGAGTTCAAACTTTAAGACCCCATCATCCCCCAAGTGAGTTTGCAGCTTATAGGTTTCTATATCATCCCTCTTTTCCCTAGAGGTCGTTTGGAAATTCATCGGGCGGACAAGTCTCGCCCCTACAGGACATCCTGTGACGCGATTTTGAATACACATCATCAGAAATTTTGTAGGGGCGACGCTTGCGCGCCCGCCGTGAATAAACGATAAATCAGGTCTAATGTCGAATATTCAAACGG
>DAOTTP010000250.1:0-47499 GCA_034437835.1 Anaerolineae bacterium
ACGCGAATTTGTACACCATGCAATCAAGATTGTGAGATCGCTACGCTAGTCCGAATACACGCCGATAGAGGCCACCTCAAGCGCGAACGAGCCTGATTGTTTGTACTCGATAATCAGGCTCATGGAACGTAGATTGGCCGGATTAAAGGGACTGGCGCTTACGCGACGTCCGAATGAAATCGGATAAAAGGCACTAAACGGCAAATTCACGGTCATCCATTCGCCAGTAACCGTCTCAAACGTCGCCTGATGAACGACGGAGCGCGGCCTATCGCTCAGGTAAACCCCATAGGTTTTGCCATCTCCGCGCACACGAAGTTGTAGCCCTGTGTAGGGACTGACATCAATGGGTGTGCGAAAATTGGCTTGGATGGTGGCAAAACCGCCGTTGTTCTCAAAACTGATGTCGCCGCTAAAAATGGCCGTCCCGTCGCTGGTCTGCGTGATTTGACTCTGGCTGACCCCTCCCATCACGTCATCGTTGAGCGTAAACCAACCGGATACGGTTGCAGGGTTGCTGAAATCAAACATAACATCCTCGGTGAGTGTCAAGCGTTCGATGCTGGGTGGATTTGAATCGTCAAGAAAAGCAGACCATTGGCAACTCGTCAGAGCGAGTAGAAGGCAAAGATAAATCCAAATAGGGCGTATACGGCGAGTCATAATCGGATTATCCCTCATGTCCTAGAATTGGTATCAGCATAAGATGATTAGGAAGCACGGTGAATGAATCACAGATGAACGTGTGATAACTCTAAGCCTTTCGTGAAAGCCTGCACAATCGTGCGGGCTTTTTGTTATACTAGGGCGAACGCAAACCAGCGGGTAAAAATCATGACTTTTTTCTTGGCACACGGCAGTTTAGGCGTGTTCGATGAGTTGATTTGGCTGACGGTGGCCGCCGCCTTCTTAGGGATGATGGTCTATGCCTATATCCGCAGCCGCGCCTTAGAAGACAGCGATTTGCCCGACGATACCGACACCTCTACCTCCGCCGTCGATACGACTAATCCCGACTCGCCAGACCGCTTCAAACTCGATTGACCCCCTTCATGCGCCGCTTCGCACTCCCCTTCCTGACCGTCTGTCTGCTGCTGTTGACCCTCTCCCCTGCACAGGCGCACGGCTTCCTCATCCGCGCCGTCCCGCCCGATGGTGAAGTCCTAGACCGCCGCCCCGCCCGTGTTCAATATTGGTTCAGTGAATCGCTTGAACCGGCCTTCAGTAAAATCACCGTGCGCGGCCCCGGCGGAGTCATCGTCGCTGAGGCGGGCGCAGATTCAGAAAACTCGGCGTTGTTGGCCGTGCGCCTGCCGTCAGAATTGCCGGATGGGACATATCTGGTCGATTTGCGACTCGCGTTCGCCAGTGACGGCCATGTGATTGCCGAGAGTCGTTCGTTTAGCATCGGAGCGGCCAGCGGCGCGGGCGGTACGGGCGTCAATAACGCGGTCACTCCGCTGGAAATCCTCTGGCGGGCGGGGACGCTGATCGGGCTGATGTTGGCGTTCGGGACGGCTGCCATCTATAACGGCGTGCTGATTCCGGCGTGGGGTAGCACGTCTTATCCGGCGGGCGGACTCCCCTTGCGCCTGATGCGCCGCCTGACTCAGTTGATGGTGATTGGGCTGGGACTCGCCTTCGCCGCACAGATTCTGGCGCTCTTGCAACAAACCAGCGCGTTTTTCGGTGCAGAGTTGGGAGTCGTGCTGTCAGACCGACTGTGGGAGGTCGTCCGCAATGGCACGCGCTTCGGGGAAGTCTGGACGCTCCGGTTAGGGGTCTTGACGCTGGTGAGCGCCTTGTTCGTCTTGGCACATTTCAACCGCGCCGACTCGCCCGCGTGGGTCAGGGCGGCGTGGTCGGCGGCTGTGCCGGGGCTGGCCTTAGCCTTGGCCGCCAGCAGCGTGATTAGCCACGCACCGGGCAGTCGCGCTGAACCGTGGATCGCACTGGCGTTGGATTGGGCGCATATCACCGCCGCCGGATTCTGGGCGGGCGGATTGGCGGCTCTGGCGTGGGTGATGCCCGTCGCCCTCGCGCCATTAGACTCGGATTCGCGGCGTCTGGCGCTATTGGCAGCGCTCCGACGCTACTCCCCGTATGCGGCGGCGGCGCTGGTGATGGTAGTCGGGTCAGGGGTTTTCAGCGCGGCGCTGTGGGTACGCCCAACACAACTGGCGACTACGGCCTATGGCCTGACGCTGCTCATCAAAACGGCGATGGTCAGCGGCCTGATTTTCTTGGGTGCGGTACATCACGCCGCGCTGAACCCGACTCGGTGGGCGCGTTTCACGGGTTTTGGCGAAAAATTGGGCGGATTTAACCGAACGCTGCGGATTGAGGCGATTCTAGGCGTGCTGATTCTGGTCGGCGCGGGTTGGCTGACCGCATCGCCCGTCCCAATCCCACCGGATGCCCTGACCGACGCCCCCGCGCTCACATCCACCGTGATGGTAGAGGGTTACAGCGTGACGCTGACGGCTTCCCCCGGCGGCCCCGGATTCAACACCTTCGATTTGACGGTGGAGCGCGACGGCCAACCGATACACGGGCTGACGACAGCCATGCAGTTATCGCGCCCGGTCAGTGACCAACGCTCAGGCTGGGCAGCGTTCGACCCGTTGGAGTCAGGCGGGTATGAATCAGCCAACGCCGACATTACGCAGCCGGGGGCGTGGTGGGCAGCGATTGACCTGTCCTCACCAGAAGGTGATCCCATTCGCGCCGCGTTCGTCTTGGATGTTCGCGCTGAGAACACCGTCCAACAAACCGTCCCGCTATCCCCGCTGCAAGGGTTGGCGCTGGCACTAGCAACAATCGCCACGTTCTATGCGGCGGCGCGTCCGGCGCGGGCATTCTACCGGCGGCTGGGATTATCCCCACAAGGCGGCCTGATTGTCTTGCTGTCCGTGGTGGGGGGCGTGATTGCGTTCGTGATTGGGATAGGCGTGGTCGCCCAAACCTCACAGGACTACGGCGGTAATTTCAGCACGCCGCCGGAAGTCATCAACCCGACCCTCCCGACCCAAGAATCGGTACAAAACGGGACGCTGATTTTGACCGCGACATGCGCTTGGTCAACGGACGCGCCGGGCTGGTCTGATTTGCAGATGCGCTTGGCACGTACCCGTGATGAAGAACTTTTCCGCTTTACCCGCGACGGTTTCAGGGGGCTTTCCCCTTGCGCGGGGTTGGATGACGTCCAACGCTGGGATGTCGTCAATGCGTTACGTAGTGATGAGTGATGAGATAATACTCGCCTTACTCATGAGTCGGTGTTTTAAGACCCCAAATCGCTATAAGGTGATGAGATAAGTTTGCCCTACTCATCACGCATCACTTGAGTCTCATCACTTCACTTCTAAAGGAGAACACCATGTCCAAAAACCAAACCCCCAAGCCGCCGCGTACCGAGAAAGAACTCCGGCGGGCAAACCTCAATTCGGCGATATTTATCGCTATCCCGATGATGCTGACTTTCTTCATCGCCATCTACCTGATTGGCTTCAAAGATGTACAGATGCCCTTGAGCGAATATGATGACGTCGAGGCCGCCCGCGTCCGGCAACGCAATACCCTGATTGGGCCGACGCTGGAGTATCTGCTGCCCAAAGATGCAGCAGGCGCGGCCAATTTCGACGCGACAGTTGCCGCCGCCCCGACTCGCCTGCGCCCGTTTTTGATTGGGACGGCCACCGCCACCGCGCAAGGCACGTATCTCATCACCGAGACGCCGCGCCCGACCTCAACGCCGAGGCCGTAAGACGATTTTTGTCATCGTAAAACGATTGTTGTCGTAAGGGCGCTGCGCGCTGCGCCCTTACGGATGTTTTTGTTAATCTGAGGTTTCGGCTTCTATCAATTCGAATCTTCGCAACCAGCGCAACAGTTCATCCTCGAATGGCTCGGTAATCATCGCGCCACGGTCAATCCCACGCGGGCTGTTTCCTGCTGGTAACGGGGATGGCGAGGTGATGGGCGCGTCTGCGTCAACCGTATCATCAGCGATGAACAAGGTCGGCACGCTCAAGAATCCCACCCAACTGATCAGTTTTTCGCGCCAGAGTGGGTCTTGGTCATAGAATATTTCTCGGAATGCGACGCCGTAGTCATTCAGGACGCGATTGGCGAGGGTCGCCATCGGACAGCCGAATGTACGGGTGATGAATACCAATTTATAGGCCATGTTAATACTTTCAGGGACTAGCGGACTCAACCGGAGTCGCGGTAGGCGAAAAGCCGAATGGGTCTTCTGGTTCCAAGAAACAGAGGATACCCTCAACAATCGCCCTTGCCAACAAATCTTGCTGTTCGACCAGAATCTGTTGGTCAGCACGCAAAAACCCCAATTCGATAATGGCAGCCGGCGTTAGCGGGTGAAGTTCCCGGAAACTGTGATAATCGGTCATGTCGATGGTCAGGCTAAAGCGACGTTCCAGCCCTGCCATCGGTCCATAATATTGGGCGATGCACTCTGCCAGACGGTCATCTGGACCTTCTGCGGGCTTGGCGGCGGCCTTCGCAACCAAAAAGCCGCTGACGATTTCCGCGCCGTAATCTTGGCAACTGTTGGCGTGGATAGACACCAACGCGGCGGCCTGATAATCGTTCAGGCGCGGGTCGAACTCATCCAGCAAATCGACGCGGTAACTGCGCTGGCGGAGATACTGCACGACTTTCGACGCAACGCCAAAGTTAACATCATTCTCCGCCACGACCAACTCACCGGACGCATCGAGACAGACCGCGCCGGGGTCATAATCTTGTTCTTGCCCCGGCCCGCGATGGCCAGACACGATGCCGATGCTACGCGCCCAATTGGGCGTCGGGGCGGGCGTCAGAGTCGGGGTCGGTTCGACGGCATACATCGCCACCGCCAGATTACGCCGTGTCTCTGGGTCAAGGAAATCCGCGCTGGTGAACCAACTCAGAATCGTCCCCATGATGCCGGACGCGACCACGACCACGAACACCGCCCGAAAAATCCCGCCCAAGACGCTCACCCGGCGGTCTTGACGCTGCTGTTGGCGGCGCTTGACTCGGCGGACGCGCTCAACTTCCAATACTTCGGTCTGGCGCGGTTCAACCGAGATAGGTGCGGGGCGAATGACCGGCTGCGGCATCGCTTCAACCACAGGCGGCGTGAAATCTGGCTCTGGCTCTGGGATGGACGGCGACCCGGCCATTCCCTCTGGTTGAGGCGACTCCCACGACGGCGATTCCGGCGCAATCGGCAGATTGAACAGCCCCGACTCGACTTCCATCGGCGGCGGCGCGGGCGGCGGGGTTTCCTCTGGAGGCGGCTGATTGCGGGCGGCTTGACGCACCATCTCGGTGAAAATCAGCGAGGCGGACAAATCGCCACTGCGATTGCGGGTGCGGCGCGGGGCGTTATCGTCGGGGGGAGGTGTATCGCTCATAAGCTCTAGTTTAGCGCAGTCCAATCAAAAGCGTGGGCAGAGTCGCCAGCGCCGCAATCACCGGTACACCGACGATGAACAGGGTTTTGCGGGTTTGCGCCGCCCCAAATACCCAGACCAATAAGCCCGCCATCGCCGCCACGGGCAGTGCCAGCCCCGCCGCGCCCAACATCAACCCAGACGCCACGAGATCAACCCGATTGGGCGTGCGGATATAGCGCAGAGTCGCCAAGCCCATCACCAGCAGCCATAGCGCGGCCATTAACAGGCCGATTTGCCCGGTCAGAAAGAAGCCCAACCCGACCAGCCCACCGACCAGCGCCAATATCCGCCCCAATCGCTTATCACGCATCTCCGCGCCGAAATCGTAACCGACCCACGCCAATAACCCCGCGACCACCACAGCGATAGCGGTCAACGTATTGGCGGTTGAGTCGCCCAGTTGGTGGCTCAGATAGGCTGCGAGGACGGGCGCACCGGGTGCGACGGGGACAGCGTATAAGCCCGCGCCGGATTTAATCTGCTCCGCCGAGGCTGCCCATAAATCGGCTTGCGCGGGCGGTGAGGTCATGGCGAGGGCGGCGAACAACGCGAACGCGCCTAACAATCCGACCAAATCCCACGGCCCCGGCCAGCCTTGATCGGCGTCGAGCAATTCCTCACCCCGATCCTCGGCGCGTTTTTGCCCATAACTCAACGTCCCGCCGAGGAAGATGCCGACCACCAACAGGAACAACATATAATCAACCGCCAGCGTATCCCAACCGAAGGCCGTGCCATAAAACACCGCGCCGCCCATGATGAGCGCTAAAGCCAGTGCCGCCGCCAGCCCAATACGCGGTTGCCGAGTCGGATAAGCGGGCGAGAGCATCGCGCCAGCGCCCACAATCACCGACCCGAAGATAAAAATGACGAATCCCGTCATGGTCTCTAATCCTTAGAATCGCAACAAGCCATAATCATACCAAATCATCGTCCGGTGCGGGATAAACCGCCGAATCCCCCACTGTAAAGGCGAACGCTTAACAAAGTCTCTAGTCTATGAGGTGGAGTTGGTGCTATCCTAAACACTATTGTGTTAAATGCCGGATGCGAGACTAGAAACCCTAATGCCGACAAACTCCCAGCAGTTAGAGCAGGTGCGCGCCCTCCTAAAATCGGGCAAACGCAGCGAAGCCGCAAAGCGCCTGACCACCCTCATCGAAAACGACCACGACAACCCCGAATTGTGGTGGCTGATGGCTAATTCACTCGACGAGCCGCAGAGCGTCCGCCGCGCCCTCGACGAGATGGTGGCTGTCGCGCCTAACCCCAAAGTCTATCAAGAGCGGGCGCGTAAACTGAACGCCCGCCTATTGGTCAACCAGATTTCGGACAACAACCAGCGTAAAGGTGGTTCGACGTTGGCGTGGGTGTTGGGTATCCTCCTGATAATAGCCATCGTGGTCGGCGGCGCACTATTCTTGTCGGATTTTGAGAATCGCCGCCGCGCCGATGAAGCAGCCCAGACCGCGCTGCCGACCATAATCGTACTCCCAACAGAAACCGCGACGTCTACCCCGTCTAATACCCCGACGCCGACCAACACCGCCACTTTGACCCCGACCAATACCGCGACTCCTACGGCGACACAGACCTCAACGCCGACGGAAACGCTCGCCCCCACCGCGACGTTGACGGCTTCAGCCACGCTCACCGCCACCAACCTACTCCCCGGGCTTGGCCTGACCGTACAAGCGATGACCCAAGCCTCGTCTGGATTGCCCACCGCTACGCAGGGATTCAGCACCGCCACGCCCACCATCGACCCAGAAGCCACGGTTGACCCAGAATCGACGGCGGTTCTAGGGCTGCCACTCCTCAGCGCGACTCCGAACACCATTGCCACGACCAGCGGCAATACTGCGGAACTGCCTGAAGGGTTTAATCAAGTCTCAGCCGCTGCGCTCGTCGGGCGGGTGCGCGTCAACCAAGACATCTTGATTGATGATACCGCCCGCCGCGCCGTGATTAAACCGCACGAAGACCACGCTTGGACGTTCAGCGGCTACCGTGACCAAGCGATTTTAATCCACGCCCGCGCATTGGGTCGTGAGAGCAGTGCCGCGCTCGAATTGTACGATGCCGACGACATCCTCATCACCCAAGCGGGCAGCGCAGCACGCGGTGTAACTTCCAGCATCGGCACTGACCTGAGCGTCACCTTGCCCGCCGATGGGGTCTATACGGTGGTCGTGCGCTTCAACGCGGTAGACCAACAACTGTATACCCTGAAATTGGAGCGCCCGTGAGTCAACCGCCGCGCAACAACAGGCCGCCACGCAGACTCGCTGCGCCACGCCAAGACCGCCAGCCGGAGGACGCCCCGCGCCAAGGCCGGGAGGGACGCGCTCAACGCGCCGGATGGGATCCGCTGGCAGGGTGGTATGACGGCTGGATGGGCAAAGACGGCAGCAAGCACCACAAGCGTTTGGCCGTTCCACAAGCCGCAAGCCTGCTCGATTTGCAAGAAGGCGAGTCGCTACTAGACATCGGTTGCGGGCAAGGCGTGTTCGTGCCTTCGACCTTGAACGCGGGCGGGCGCTATACCGGCGTCGATGTCAGCCCGAAACTCTTGGAGTTGGGGCGCGAACACCACTCCAAAGATGCGGCCTTCATCCAAGGCGACGCCTGTAAGCTAGAACTGACACGCGGCCTGACCCAGCATAGCTATGACGCCGCGCTGTTTTTGCTCAGTATCCAAGACATCAACCCACTGGATTCCGCGATTCGCGGGGCGGCGTGGGCGCTCAAAAAAGGCGGGCGTGTCGTCCTCGTGATGACGCATCCCGCCTTCCGAATCCCGCGCCAAAGCGGTTGGGGATTCGATGAGGGGCGCAAACTGACCTATCGGCGGATTGACCGCTACCTGACGCCGCTGCCCATCCCGATGAAAACTTATCAGGGACAAGAAGGCGTCTCTATCAGCTTTCACCGCCCCATCAGCGATTACATCAATACGCTAGGCGAATATGGCCTGATGGTGGACGCCATGCGCGAAATCCAATCGTTCAAGGCCGATGACCCCGCCAGCGACAACCCCGCCGAGAAGGAAATCCCCTTGTTCTTGGGCTTACGCGCCATCAAAGTCTAATCGTCTTTTTTAGATGCGTCCTCAGTAGCTTTGGCAGCATCTTCGGTGGCTTTGGCGTTGTCGTCAGCGGCATCTTCCGTAGCGTCAGCAGAATCGTCGGCGGCATCCTCTGTCGCTTTGGCTGCATCGTCATCATCCACTTCAGGGGTAGATGCGACTTCAGGGGTTGAGCCGGGTTCAACCTCTTCAGTTGAGGCCGGAGACCGATTAAAATGTCCGGCGTGCGGGTCAGCCGTCGCGCCGGGTTCAATCGTTGCACCCGGTTCAATCGTTGCACCCGGTTCAATTGTTGCACCCGGTTCAATTGTTGCACCCGGTTCAATCGTCGCGGCAGGTTCGGCGGTGACGGCGGGCTGAACGGCATTGGGGTCGGTATTGCTAACGCGCAGATACCACGTCAAATAAATCAAAAAGCCCAACATCACCGTGATAATCCACAGCGCCAGCGTAAAACGCATATAACGCTTGATGTGCTTGACCATAAACCAACTGGGCAGCACCTTCTCGAACCACATGCGGATGACCAGATAAGTCGCCAGCAATTGTGCGAGGCCGCCCGTGATGCCGTGTAAAATCGGCAGCGCAACGCGCACATCCCCGGCATATCCGGCGGTGAGGAATTGTGGGATTTCACTGGCATAACGGCCAAGCATCAAGAGGATAATGAATATCCAATTCACGATAACCACCGCCGTCATGGTTAGCTTGTGATGCGGTGAAAATTTCTTGCGCCGCGCAAAATAAAAGCCGAGCAGCATCCCCGGCAAGAGCAGAAATAGATAACATAACAACACGATATGGCTGATCGTCTCGGCCTCTATACGGAAATTCATATCCCCCCCTTACGTGTCCAAATCAGAAAATTGCCCAATTCCTCGCCACGGTCATAGTTATAAATCAGCCAATCGCGTAGCGCCTGATAATCATTCGCCAAAATCGTGTTCGAGTCATCGTCTAAACCCGTCACCCACGGCATATAATCGGCGCGCATCACGATCACCACTGGCGGAAGCACTTGCCATAGTGTATCGACATTTTCTTGTTTCCACCCATTAGGATAGCGATTCCCTACCAATGGAAAGTGCATCTGGAAACGGGTGGCCGGTTTCAGACCCGCCATAAACGCGATTTCAGGGCGGAATCCCCAGATATAAATCGTCTCGCCCACCGGATAGCGCTCTTGCAACCACTGCGCCATCCGTAGTGATTCATCCCCTTTGATGTCTCCAGCTTGGAATTGGCGTGCATACACACGCGGGCCGACTTGCCCTGTGAAATACGGCCACGCCCGCGCCCACGTATCTTTGGCGAGCATAAAACCCAGCAACAGCGCGGCGGCGGCCATCGCGACCCGCGCCAGCCGGACATCCAACGACGCTAAACGGGCGAGCAATCCGGCCAGCCCTGCCGCGCCCAACATCACCAGTGGCGGCAGCAACGGCAGCCAATGGGTATCGAACCCTTTACCCTGCACGAACACGAAAATCAGCCCAGCCATCAGCCACAACCCGATCAGACGCGCCCGCCCGCAGGGATTGGGTCTTATCACCACACACAACGCACCCAGACTCAGCAACACGCCCCAATGTGACCAGCGGAACGCGAGGTAATGTGTGAATTGGTCGATGAGCGCCGATGTCGAGCTAAACGCCTGCGCGCTATAGCCGGACACTCCCTGCGAGATGGTCAACATCTCTGACCAGACGCCGTTTTGCACAAAATAGAGCAAGATGGGTGATGTCACCGCTATCCCGCCGATGCTGAAGGCCGTGACCTCGCGCCACGGGATATCACGCCGGTATAAAGCATGTTCCAATGCCAGAATTAACGCAAAGACAACGTAATAATGCTTAAACCAGAGCAACAAGGCGCACAAGCCCCCCACCAGCGCCGCCCATCTCAATGCTCCTAGTGTTCCACGCGGCGCTTCTCCGGCACGGACGACGCACCATGCCGCCCAAGTCATCGGCATAATGACCAGTGAATCGCTTTGCGAGATACTGGCGAACGTCTCGGTGAAATAAAAAACCGGGAGCAACAGCATCGCCCAACGCGCCGCGCCCACCCCGGTAAATCGGCGGGTCAGGCCATACAACGGAATCAGCGTCAGAGGGACGAAAATCAAATCGAGGGCGTGGACAGCAGGCGGAGTCGCGCCAAAAATGCTAAAAATCGCCGCGTATAAATAATAAATCATGGGAGGTTTGATATCCCACATATCGCTATAAGGCAGGCCGCCGCTTCGGATGGTCTGGGCGATGTTGGCATACGTGCCTTGATCGCGCCCTAATGGATATGCCAGCACTGGCAGCGCGAGTAACAACCCGACCAGCGCAAAGACGAGCGCGGTGCGGTCAAAACGGCGCATCATGCCAGAAAACCCATCGCCCGCGCTAAGGCAATCGCGGCCATCAGGCTGAGTGCGATCAAAATCCCCGCGATGATGCGGCCACGGTCTTCGGTGGAGGGGGCTTTATCTTCCACCCGAACCTCGCCTAACAAATCGACATAAAAATCTATCACGCGCTTACCATTGGTCAGCCGCGCCATGAAATCGTGACGGCTGATGACCGCCCAACCGGTTTCCGGGTCGTCCCACGTTTCACCCAGCCGCTGCACAATCGCTGCGTGCAGGCGTTCACGGGCTTCGTCTCCGCTGATGGGGGTGGGAATATCATTCATATATAAGTGTCGGGGCATGGCGTGCCATGCCCCAGAGCAGATTACGCTTCGATAATCTTGACGGTCTGCATCACGTCACCCTGACGGATGGCGTTGACCACCTTCATGCCGTCGCCGATGACCTGACCAAATACGGCGTGCTTGCCGTTCAGGTGAGGCTGCGGGCTATGCGTGACAAAAAACTGCGAGCCGTTGGTATTGCGACCCGCGTTCGCCATGCTCAAAACGCCCGTGCCGTGCGGAATCGCCAGCGCAGACGCTTCGTCATTCCACTTATAGCCGGGGTCGCCCGTGCCAGTACCCAACGGGTCGCCACCTTGAATCATGAAGTCGGAGATGACACGGTGGAACTTGAGGCCATCATAGAAGCTGTCCTTCGCCAAAAACACAAAGTTATTGACCGTGACCGGGGCGCGGTCTGCGAACAACTCGATCTGAAATGTGCCTTTGTTGGTCACAAATTCCGCGACATACTTCTTTTTGCTATCAATCCCCATCGCTGGGGCGGAATCGTAGCGTTTCATCGGTAGAAAGACTCCTGTCAACTCTGATAAATTGGCGTCATCGCGCTTTTAGGATACCACGAATTATTGCCTTTATTGTGGGATAGACACGGATAGGATACAATACCTCCTTATAAGTGTTTAGGGTAGTGAAACCTCAACGCTTCCTTAATTCTTTCAAGAGTCTGCTAAAGACTTTTGAACGTTTTTGTTATACGCTAGAATAAAGGGAAAAATGCTTGATTACGTCCCCTGCCGAAAAACGGCTCCTCTATTATCTGGGCAAGCATTGGTCAATGGGCTGGTTTGTATGACTCGTGTTTTATACATTGAAGATGAACCCAATAATCGGATGCTGGTGCGCCGGATGTTCATGGCGATGGCTTCCGACTTAGACTATGCCGAATCGGAAAGTGCGCGAGTCGGTATCCAGATGGCTGTCGAGACCACGCCTGACCTCATCCTAATGGACATCAGTATGCCCGACATGGACGGGCTGACGGCCACCGGCCTAATCCGCCAGAACCCGGCCATCAAGCATGTCCCCATCATCGCCCTGACCGCCAACGCCATGGAAGGGGATCGTGAGCGCTTCATGGCCGCCGGGTGTGATGGCTATATCAGTAAGCCCATCGATATCGACACCTTCATCGACACGGTGCGCGATTACATCACCAAAATCCCAGCTATGCAGCAAAAACGCGCCAGTGCCGGTCAGACCGGTGTGCTACAAGAACTCGCAAAACCTTTAACCGAGACGAGGCGGCCTGAAAATTTTGCCGAGCTTCTAAAGGCCAAAATCGCAGAGAAATCGGCTGCGCCCGCCAGTGAGGTTAAGCCCGTCGAAGCGCCGTCACCTGCGCCCGCTGTAACGGTTAAAGCAGCAAAAACAGCGCCGCCCGCCCCATCAGTTGAGGTCAAGCCAGCGGAGACACCGCCACCTACACCCGCTGTAGCGGTCAAATCGGCAGAGACGCCAGCCCTAGCCCCAGAGGCGAAGGCCGACGAGAAACCCCAGCCCACGCCCGCCGCACCTGTGACGCCCGTGGTGAACCCTGAAAATTCCGGGGAAAAATCCCCAGTACAGACCGCTCCAACAGAAGCAGCGGCTGTCGTAACACCCAAATCGCAGGATGCTCCTGAAGCAAAACCAGTCCAGACCCCAGAGGTCAAAGAAGTGCGGACCGCGCAGCAGCAAGAAATAACTAATGGAGGTGGTCAGTGATGGTCGAAGAGCGCAAGGGGATTGACCCGACGGATGCACACGTCCTTGTGGTTGAGGACACAGTACCAAACTTTATGCTTATCGCCCGGATGCTCAATCACATGGGCGTGCGCCGCTGTGAGTGGAAAACGTCCGGTTGGCAGGTCGTCCAATACGCCGAGATGCTGCCCCGCGTTGATTTGATCTTGTTAGACATCCGACTGCCGTATAACGACGGCTACGCAGTTCTGGAGAAGGTGCGCCAGAACCCAAAACTGAAGAATACCGTCGTTTGCGCGGTCACGGCTGAGGCCAGTGAAGAGCAGATGCGCCGCGCCCAAAAGGCCGGTTTCAATGGTTTCTTAGGCAAGCCGCTAGACCCGGATCGCTTCCCAGAGCAGATTAAACGACTGCTGAACGGGGACGCGGTTTGGGAGTGGCAATAAACGGCCTATCCACGTCATGACACGTAGCGGCGAGTGGGGGATGCAATGGGGGCTGAGACCCTGTTAATGCGGTTAGACCAATGGTCACGCAGCCAAGCACCGCCGCGTGTGCTTTTGGCTATTCTCACCCCATATCCCCAAACCGCCGCCCCCGCTTTTGCCGGGGCGCGTCTGCTTGAGATAGCCAATGTCTTACCCGTTCGCACCCCTATTTACGATCAACAGACCCGAGACTTGCGGCGTTTATCCGTCACCCGCTTACGTTCAAAAGGAAGGTAGAGATGGCAGAACAAGGCACATCTCGGTCAGGTTCAGTCGATGCGCTGGCCGCGCTCGCCACAGCCCAAAGATTAGCGGCTGGCGTCGTCACGATCAGGTATGAGCGTGAGTTATTAGAAAATGCCGCCAAAGAATTCGCCCAGTTATTTCGTGCCGATTATGTGGGCATGTTGATGTCAGAGCGCGACGGCTCTGGCCGCATCATCGGCGAACATCCCGCCTCCACCCAGCTAGACGGCCTCGTGATGTCGCCCGATGTGCGCTTGATTTCAGAGAAAGTCGCCAAAGTCCAAATCGCGGTGCTTGAAAATATCTCGGATAGCGTACTGCTCTCGCAAAAGGCGCGGGAGTCCTTACTACAGGCCAAACTCAATGCGTTGACGACATTGCCGATGGGCGACCAAGATGGGCGTTGGATCGGCGCAATCGTCTTGGGCTTCCAGAGTGAGCTTGCGCTGGATGTGGCGACCATTGATACCGCGATGATGCTGGCGCGACAGGTCGGGAGTTATGTGCTGGGCGTGCGACAGGTCGAACGCACCAGCCAACAGGTCGCACAATTCACGGCGCTCCTAACCCTCAGCCAAACGCTGGCGAGCATCGAGAATGAAAAAGACCTCGGCTATGAAGTCGCCAAAGTCATCCCCTCACTGCTGTCACTGACGCAATTCACGGTGCTGCGCGGCGACCCACGCGCACAAAGCCTCGAATTGACCGCCCGTTGGGAGACCGGAACCGCCCAAAAAACCCAACAGGAACAACCCGTTTCCGTCAATGTCACTGGGACGCTCATCAGCCAGATCGGTCAGACCGATGACACCGTAGACATCCCGGACTTCTCCGCAGAAAAACCAGCCATTCAAGGCTTATTCCAAATGCCAACTCACAGCGGTCTGGCCGCGCCATTGCGGGCTGGTGAGCGCCAAATCGGGGCAATTGTGATTGAGTCCGACCATATTTTCGCCTATAACGAGGCAGATAAGGTGATTTTCAATCAACTGGTCATGCAGATGAACGGTGCGCTCACGCGCATGAACGCTTCAACCGATATGATGCGGTCAGCCACCAGCAGCAACGCGGTCAATACCGTCAGTCAACAAATTCAGGGTGAAACCAGCGCACAAGGCGTATTACGTGGCGGCACGCTGGCAACCCTGAACGCCCTGAAGGCGGTGCGAGTCAGCACCCGGCTGGGCAACCCCGATACCAACCTCAATGGGTCGAACGGCACAGAAAAGACGCGGGGATAAGCCATGAGCGCAGAGATTCGCAATACCTCATCATCCGCTTATATCGCCCAACACGCGCTCGACGACGTGAAGCGGCGCTTCTCCGTCGGTATCGCCTTATTGGTCTTAATCGTCCCCGTCTTATTGGTTGGCTTCCGCATCGCCATCGGTGAAGGGCAGACGCTAGACTTCCCGACGCTGCTCTCAACCGGCCTCGAAATCATAGCGGGCATATTCGCTTTCGTACTGCTACGCTCCGGTAACTTCATCCCGGCGGGCGTCATCCTCAGCGCGGCGGTTTTGTTCGATTACTGGGTCAGCCCAGAGCCTGAAATACGCACGCTGTTGGGGCTGATTGGCGTGACCACCGCTGCTGTATTGACTGGCACACGCTATTATCTATTAACGCTAGGCGTGGCGCTGGTCGGCCAAAGCCTGAACATCATTACGAATATACAGGCGGCGGATGGCGTTGTGACCCAAGAGGTGGTCAACACCATCATCTCGACGGTACTCATCGTCTTGACGTCGCTGTTCTTCCGTTACTTCAATAACCTCGCGCAAAACACCTCCGGCAATGCCTCGGTTGCCAATCAACGCCTCGACGCCGTAGCCAACATTGGGCGACAGACGGCGCGACTGTTAAACTACGAAGAATTGATCTCCAGCGCCGTGACCCTGATTAAGACCCAATTCGGGTTCTATCACGTCCAGATTTTCTTGGTTGATGACCGGCGGGAGTATGCCGACTTGGTTGCCAGCACTGGTGAGGCGGGTCGCCGCCTGATGGAGCGTAACCACCGCCTCGCGGTTGGGTCGGACTCCGTGATTGGGCGCGTGACGCTCGCCAATGAATCGGTCTTGGTCAACGACACCGAAAACGACCCCGGCCACGCCTTCAACCCGCTCCTGCCAGAAACCCGCGCCGAACTCGCGCTCCCCATGCAGGTCTTGATTGATAACCAGACGCGGGTCATCGGGGCGCTAGACGTACAATCCACCGAGCCGATGGCTTTCATCGCTTCCGATGTGCAGGCGCTCCAAGCGATGGCGAATCAGATGGCCGTCTCGATTCGCAATGCCCGTCTATTCGAGGCGCAAGCCGCAAGTTTGGCCGAAAACGAACAGCTTTTCGCCGAGGCGCAGAAAAATCTGGTCGAAATCCAACGCCTGAACAGTCAACTCACCCACAAAGCATGGGAAGGATTCTTGAAATCCAATCCCGACCTCAATGGCGTGACCGCCACCGCACAAGGCCTCAAGGAAGATGGTCTGGCGTGGACAGATGAGATGCTCCGGGCATCAAGCATTAAGCAACCCGTCACCACGACCTCGGAAGCGGGATTATCGCTGATAACCGTCCCAATCCTGCTGCGCGATGAGGTATTGGGCGCAATCGAAGTCGAAGGCGGTGATTCGCAGCAACTGGAACTGGTTCCGACGCTGGTAGCCATCTCCGAACGGATGGCCTCTGCGCTGGAGAATATGCGCTTGGTGGAAGAAGCTCAGGCGGCCTCCGCACAAGAACAACGCATCAGTGCGATGGTGACGCGCTTCCAAGAGGCAGAGACCATCGACGAATTGCTGCAAATCACCCTTACAGAACTCTCCGAGACATTGGATGCCGAGGTCGGGTCTATCCGCGTCGGTCTGACACAAGGCGCGCAAACAGCGCGGTAACTAAGGAGGTAGCGCATGGCGCAACGAGGAGTAGCGCAGGGGCCACTAGCCCTGCTGGTAGAATTTGAAGACCGCGTAGACAGCCAACGCGCACGCGGCCTGACGAACATTGGGTTCCTGATGGGTATCGCCGGGGTGCTATTCCTGCTGAGTCAAGTCGGCCTCCAACTCATCAACCCCAGCGCAGAGCCGCAAACAGGGTTTTACTATCTCATCACCTATATCGGGCCGATACTGTCGCTCGCCATCTATCAGGGTGCGCGGCGCGGCCAATTGGGGTTGGCGTCGGCGGCCTTTATCACACAACTCATCCTGATTTCGGTCACATTGGTGGGCGGTAGCCTATACCTCGCCAATGTGGTCCTGTTCAGCCTGCCGATTGCGGCTGCGGGCGGCCTGTTACGGCGCTCTGGTGTCATCATCACTACGGTAGTGATGATAGGCATCATCATCATCTACGCCATCGGTCAGCGCCAAGACCTGAGCGTCGTGACCATCACACCCTCGGCCACCGTCCTCAACGACCTGCTGGTGGTGGTCTTTACCTTAGTTGCAGACTCGGCTCTGTTATATGGGTTTGCTGGTTGGGCTCCGCTGGTGGCCGCTGACGCCCAGCGCGATGTCCTCTCGCTTCAGCGCGTGGCGGCCTTTGGCGCATCGCTAGACATCGACGATGAAAACCGTCTGATGGGTCAAGCGCTGACCTTCACCCGTATCGAACTAAAGTTTTCATTCGCCCAAGTTTATTTGGCGGGGGCAGGCGGCTACCTTGATGAGCGCGTCCGCATCATCCCCGGCGGCCAAAACCGTGTTGAGCGCTCAACCTTCAGCGGCCTACCAGAAGCCAGCGCCGTCCGTGAGTCTGCCACCGTCCGCCGCACCTTGCGCGTCACCCGCGCTGACTCGTTCTTGCGGCGCACTCACTTCCTGCCGACCACGCTATGCGGGGCAGTGCTGCCGCTGGTCTATAACGATAACTTGCTAGGCATTTTGGATGTACAGCACGAGGCCGTTGAGTTCATCGCTGATTATCAATTACTGACGCTGCAAACTCTCGCGGATAACCTTGCGGCCACGCTCATCACAGTTCGCCAGTCGTTGGCGCTAAAGACCACCGTCCGCCAGCAAGAGGAGACGGCACAAGCGTTGCGCGTCCGCCTACAAGAATTGACTTCCGGTTCACGGCGCACCGCTCAACGTACCGGCCAGCGCATCGCCGGATACGACATCACCCAAAACGGTCAGCTTATCCCGTCAACCGACATGCCAGATACGCTACGCGCCGCGCTAGAGAGCAGTGAGCTTCAGGTTATCACCGATGGCGACCAGCGCATTATCCGGCTGCCCATCAGCCTGCGTGATGAGCAATTGGGCGTGATGTCGTTCACCCTCCCACAAGATAAACCGCTGACCGAACGCCAGATTGAGACCGCGAAAGTCGTGGCGAACCGGTTGGCGTTGGCGCTAGAAAATAAGCGACTGGCAGACCAGACTCGCGCACAAATTGACCGTGAGCGCATCGCCAGCGATGTGTCTAGCCGCCTCATCAGCGCTACCGACGTAGACAGCGTATTGTCGGTGGCCGTCGAAAACTTCCGCGAGGTGTTGGGGGCGATTAACTCCCGGATCACCGTCCAACCATTCACCCCCGCACCGTCCGAACAACCTGCGGCTATCACAGTTGCCATTGAGCCGGAACCGCAGCCGGTAGAGGACAAAGCCTGATGAATACCCTGATTAACGCCTTAAATTCACGCCGGTGGGCGCTGGGGACAAAGCTGGCTGTCGCCTTCAGCATTGCCTTCATCTTTATGATTATCTTGTTCGTGACCGCATACGAATCGAAAATTCGCACCGAGACAGAACAGCAATTGCAAGATTACGTCCTACAGACCGCGCTCACCCGCCGCGCTCGCCTAGAAGGGGAGCTGCAACAAGCGCTTGACTCGCTGGCGGAAGCCTCGCAAGCCAGCTATCTGCGCCCGCGCTTGCTGCGAGTCATCCGTATCACCGGCACACCGACTGGCGCAGACATCGTATCGCGTGCAGAAGCCACCGACCTCATCCGCTTTCGCCTGATTGAAAACAAGCTGTTCGACAATATCCGCGTCCTCACCCTACAAGGAACCGTCACCATCTCGGCGCAGCCCACCGACATCCTAGCCTTGGATCTCGACCTCGTAGGCGCGAGCAACATCGGGACGCCGGGCTATCAAGGTGCGCTTGACGCCCAAGTCTTGGGCGAAAATCAGCGGATTATCGTGTATCGCACGGCTGGCGGCGAAGACCGTGTTGAAGTCGTCCAAATCCTCGCCTTTGATGGAGAAGTCGTCGGCTATGTGATTGGCCGCATCAACGTCCAATCGGTCATCTTAGACAGCATCACAGATCGTGGCGAAGATACGCCTATCAACATCACCAGTTATCTGGCAACACGCGGCGGCAACGTCTTAGCTGACTTGACTGTCCGCCCGCAGGCGCTGGCCTCCGCCCGTCGCAGCCAGATTGGTCTGGCGTTGGCGGGTCAGCAAGGATTCGCCCAATATTCCATCTCGGGCTTCGATGTCCCACTCATCGGGCATTATCAACCCGTGACAAACACCGCGCTGGCGTTGATTACCGAAGCGCCCAACGACATCCTTCAAGGGTCGTTCTCAGCGCTGGTTTTCTATGACAACGTGTGGATTGTGCCGGTCACAGTTTTGGTGCTGGTGGGGCTGGCCTACGTCATCTGGCGCGACATCACCAACCCGATCAGAATCGCGCAGAAGATGGCGCTTTCTGGTATCGAAGGCGACCTAGAGTTTGAAATCCCTGCCGTGACGCGCGGCGACATCTTAGGGCAATTGACCCGCGATATGGTCAGTTCGCGCACCCAGACGCAAGACTCGTTCGTCGGGCTGTCTCAACGCCTAGAAATCCGTCAGCGCGACATCCAAGCCACACAAGAAGTCGGGCGCTTTGCGTCCAACCAACGCGACTTGCAAAAACTGATGGAAGAAGTGGTGAACCTGATTACCAATGTGTTCCCCAACATCTACCACGCGCAAATCTTCTTGAACGACAACAACGGCGAATTCTCGGTACTGCGCGCCTCGACGGGTGAGGCGGGTCACCAACTGTTGGCACGCGGCCACCGGCTACCCATCGGCGGTCAGTCGGTCATTGGCCGCACGACCAGCGAATCGCGCATCACGGCGGTACTCGACACCGACTCCAGCGATGTCCACCGCAAAAATGACCTGCTCCCCAACACTCGCGCAGAATTAGCCATCCCATTGCGGATTAACCAACAGGTCATCGGCGCATTAGACGTACAAAGCCTGACGGCCAACACCTTCACAGACGACCAGATTAGCACGCTGCAATCCATGTCTGACCAAATCGCAATCTCGCTGGAAAACGCCCGCCTCTACCAAGAGTCGGTCAAGGCGCTGGAAGAAATCGCCCGTAGTAACCGCGAGAATACCTCTGCCGCATGGCGTCAGCACTTGTTCGGCGCACGCACCCAAGAAATCACCTCGTGGGATGGCCGCCGCACCGCTGTGGACGGTGAACCGTTGCGCCAACAGGCCATCCGTTCTGGCATGACCCAAATTGGCGCAATCACCCCTACCCGCACGATTTCGCTGGCCGTCCCGATCAAATTACGTGGTCAGATTTTAGGCGCGGTATTGTGGGAATTGCCGCTGGTCGAATACTCTGACGACAAGGTGGCGCTGGCCGAGGAATTGGTCAACCGTCTCGCGGTATCGCTGGATAACGCCCGCCTATTCGAGGACAGTCAACGCGCCGCAGAGCGTGAGCGCGTCGTCAACGACATCGCCTCGAAAATCACCGGCCAGACCGACATCGATGCCATCCTCAAGACCGCCGTGCGCGAGGTCGGTAAAGCTATCGGCACGGATAATGTCAATGTACGCCTCGGCGTGCGCGATCAAGGCAACCGAGAGCGCGGCAAAACCGGCTCACTGGAGAAACCCAAGACCGGCCCACTGAACGGTAAAGCGCCCAATGGGCAGCAGCACCCCGCCAATGGCGTGAACGGGCATCATAACGATGCAGAAGGCAGCCCCGATGATGAATAAACAACCCCCTCATAGCCGGGAGGACTCAGCGCGATGACCGCCACATTCAGACGCATCTCAGCCCCCAACCCAACCAAGCGTTCGCTACAACAACGCATCCGATTCCGCCTGATGCCTATTTTCATCCTACTGGTGGTGCTGGCGATTATCCCAGCCGCCGCGTTGCCGCGTATCCGTGAACTAGAACAACTTGCCACCCAGCGTAGCGATGTCCTCAACGCGCTCAACCGCGATGTCAACGATTTGCTGGCGCGTTCGGTCACAGACGTGACCGCGCTGGCCGCCAGTTCGTTCGTTCGCGCCTATAATGATGAAGTATTACGGGTCGAAAACCCAGTTGCCCCGCCGGCTCGCCTGCGCCTTGCCCAGCGCGATATGCTCCGGGCGCTGGCAGACCTTGTGACCCGCAACCCGGAACGCTACCTCGCCATCCATTACTACACCCGTGATAACGCGGGCTGGGGTGAAGTCGTCAACGCCAGTGGGCAAATCACACTGGGGTCAAATTTCTACACCCGTAACGTGGAAGACCAAGATGAGGCCTATATCTCGCTGGTGGCAGAGGACATTACCGATGAAGTCCGCTTGGGTGCGTCTGATTTCGAGACCGGTTTTATCCGAGTCTACGCGCCCATCCCCCCGCGCTCCGGTGAAGAAGCGGGCGGTATTTTGGCGCTTGACCTCAACTTGATCTCGTTCAACGCCCCGCTCAGTCAAGTCAACGATGGCGCGTCCAGCCTATACGCCCAACAACGCCGTTCATTCTTGGTCAACAGCCGTGGGCAACTCATCGCATCGTCAGACGTGGACACCAATTTCGACGACGCTCGCGCCTTCCTCAGCCAAACCCCGGGTGCGCTCGTCAATGTCAGCAACGGCGCCGACCAGTATTCTTCGCTGGCGATTGCCCCGTATAGCGGGCTTGACCTGCCGTGGCGTCTGGCGCTAATTGACGACACCCCGCTGTTGCTGTCCAGCACGAATGCTTTCTCGCTGATTTCGGTCACGCTGGTCATCATCGTTGGCACAATCCTACTCATCATCTTAGACCGCGTGCTGTCCAGCAGCCTGCGCCCGCTGGAAAATGTCGTCACGACAGCGGCGGAACGCCTGACCACCACCGAAGTCCCGCGACTCAGCACCAGTCAAGTCGCAGCGGTATCCCCGCGCTCTAAACCGATGGAATTGGGTCGGGCGATCAGCGAAGATGCACAGGTCGGGACTCTGATGGGTGCTATCGAAATAGCCACCTCACGCATTTCTAGCCTCGCCGCCGAACTCGAAGCCCAGACCCGCCGCCGCGCCCGCGACATTGACGTGGCCGCTCGTATCGGGCGCGCTACCGCGCAATTGGTTGATATTGATGAGCTTGTCACCCGCGCCATTCAATTCATCATCATAGAATTAGGCGTCTACCACGCGCAGGTCTTTCTGGTTGACGACGTCGTACAGAACGCCGTGCTGTCCTATAGCCACGGTGACGCCGGACGCAAGTTGATTGAAGTCGGCCACAAGCTGCGCGTCGGCTCCGATACCGTGGTCGGGCGTGCTTCCGGCCAGAAACTGACCGTCATCGTCAATGACACCCGTGACCCGTCTGCGCGTCACGGCTTCAACGCCCTCTTGCCCGACACCCGTGCCGAAATCGCCCTACCTCTATTGATTGGTGATCGCGTTATCGGCGTGCTAGACATCCAGAGCGCACAAGCAGGGTTTTTCACCGATGAAGACCTGCCGGTTTATGAACTGCTCTCCGATCAGTTGGCTGTCGCCATCAATAAAGCACAACTGCTGCGCCAGACCGAGCAACGCATCGACCAGATTAACGCGCTCAACCGTCAATATACGCGCACAGCTTGGGAAGATTTTGAAGACCCGCTCTCGAAAGAGATGGGTTACACCTATAATTTGAGCGAGGTCAAACCCGCCACCCAGCCGCGTGCCAATACCCTGTCGCGTGGCATATATATGCCCATCAGCGTGCGCGGTGAGGTCATTGGTGAAATCAACGCCTCCCCGCCACTCGATGAAACCCTGACCGATAACCACCGTAATCTGCTGCGCTCTGTGGCGGAACGTGTCGCGCTGGCCGTCGAGAACGCCCGTCTGTTCACAGAATCACAGAACTCGCTGTCAGAAGCGCGCATCCTGTATGAACTCTCGCGTAACCTCAATGAGGCCGACTCGTTCTACGGCATCCTCCAAGCGGTGCTGTCAACCGTCGTCAACACCAGTCACCGCGCCCTGATGTGGCTGTTCCCAGAGTCCGTGACCGAGGACAGGCTGCCGAACCTCGCGGTGCTGCGTTCGGATTATTCCAACTCTGCCGTCATCCCAACCGATCAGCGTCCGGTCAGCTTAGAGGGCGTGGAGTACGAATTGGGGGCATTCCCGTTCCTACAACGCTTCGAGCCGAGCGCAATTGTCCTCATTCCGGATACCCAGAACGACTCCCGACTCGACCCCTCTACACGCGCCCTGCTGCAAAATACCGGCATCGGCGCGGGGGTATTTGTGCCGCTATACGTCCGCAGTGAGTGGCTGGGCATCCTCGTCATCGGATTTCCAGAAGCGCGTGACTTTAGCCTGCGTGAGCAGCGGCTATTCCCAGCCATGATCGACCCGCTCTCCATCGCTACCGACAACCGGTTGCTGTTCGAGCGCAACGAGGCCACCAGTACCCGCAACGAAAATCTGTACTCGGCCAGTCGTAACCTCAACAACGCCAAAGATTACTCGGACTTGGTTGGTGCGGCCTTCTCGACCACCACCGACATCAACGTCTCATTCAGCCTCGCATTGTTGGAGGGAGAGCCAGATGAAACGGGCTGGCCGACCATGCAGCGCGTGATGGCCTATACTGAAAACTTCGCGGTACAAACCACCAACTTCCGCCACCGCATCCGCATTGCCCCAGATTCGCCAATCCGTGATCGGACTGTAGAAGTCATGGGAGAGGATAGCGATGCGAGCCTCCTAGAAATCGGGATGCGCGTCCCGTGGCTGCCCCACCCCGAAAAGATACGCTTCATGGCGATCTACCCCCTGTTCAGCGGCGATGACCCGATTGCATTGTTCTATGTCACCTCGACTGAGCAGCGCACCCTGAGCGTGGACGAAAATGCGACTTACGGCGCAATCACCGGCCAGATGTCTACCCAACTCCAAAACCGGCAACTGCTGGAAAGCACCGCAGAGGCGCTAGAAGACACCCGTCGCCTATACGTCGCCACCCGTGCGATTTCCAGCGCTCAGAGCCTAGAGGACATTTACTTCGCCACCGCAGATCACATCGCCCGCCCAGCAAAGCTCGCCGCCCGTGAGACAGAACAAGACTTGCGTGTGATGGTCTGGTTGGCGCGTCCGGATGCGACGATTGACGCGCCCCTGTTGGAAATGGCCTATGAGTGGTCGAGCAAAAACACCGAATCGCGCATCCTAGACGAAGGGCGGCGCACCTTCTGGACTCGCGATGAAATGCCCGTCCAAGCCGCGTTGCACGACAGCCAATCGATCATCCTGAACGTCACAGATTCGGTCACGCCCAATACGCCAGAAGCCGCTATCGCCTCGGTGCTGCACGCCAACGGCGCGGCGTCAGCCTTAATCGTCCAGATTGAATCGCGCTCATATTGGTTCGGCGTGATGATCGTCCACACCGATAAGCCAGAGGTCTTGAATGCCCGCTATGCCACGTTCGCTGAGACCACCGCTGGTCAGTTGGCGCTGGCGCTAGAAAATAAGCTGTTATTCGCGCAGACGGAGTCTGCTCTCCACGACAGCGCGCTCCAATACCAAGCCTCACGCGCCCTCTCGAATGCGACGAACTCGCAGGATGTCTTGGACATCTTGGTTAAGTCGTTGGTTGGCCCCGACTCCGGCCATGCCTTCGTGGTCGAACTCCAGACCGCTGCATGGAACACCCCCGGCGCATCAGTGCGCGTCGTGGCTGAATGGGTGCGAGATTCCGCCCCCATCTTATATAATACCGTCCTGTTGCCAAATGATTTCCCTGCGTGGACGCTCTTAGCCAGCCCGGATGTCATCACCATCAACGACAGAGAGTCAGAAAACGCGCGCGCCGCCATCGAAGCCTACGGCGCAAATCCCTTGATGCTGGAAGCGTTGGAAGCCAAATCACTGGTGATTATCCCGCTGCGCGTACAGAACCGCATCATCGGCGCAATCTGGATTAGCGGGCAAGAGCCGCAACCCTTCCGCGAGACCGATAAGCGTATCTTCCAGTCGTTCGGTGAACAGGCATCGCTCTCGCTAGATGCCTCGCGCTTGTTGGGTCAGACCAACCGTCGCGCCCAACAACTCCAGACCTCGGCAGAGGTGTCCAACGCCGCCAGCCAAATCCTTGACCTCGAAGAACTGCTGCCGCGCCTTGTGGAACTCGTGAAAGTGCAGTTCGGATATGACCACGCGCAAATCTTCTTGATGGATGACCGCGATGAATTTGCCGAGCTACGCGCCTCTACAGGTGAAGCCGGTAAGAAACTGCTTTCGCTACGTCATAAATTGCGGCGTGGGTCGTCGTCGGTCATCGGTCAAGTGACCGAGAATGGCCGCCCGATCATCGCCTCAGACACCGCCGACGCGGAAGTCGTCCACGCGCCCAACCCGGTATTGCCCGATACACGCTCAGAGATGGCGCTGCCGCTCAATATCAAAAACAAAGTCATCGGCGCGTTGGACGTACAATCCAACAACCCCAACGCCTTCACGCCAGATGACATCTCGGCGTTGACCACACTCGCAGCACAAATTAGCGTCGCTATTGAAAACGCCAATCTGTACGCGAAATCTCAAGACGAAGCCAATCGGATGGGCTTCCTGTTTGAAATCACGACCTCCGCCGCCGCCGCAACCACCGTCAACGACGCGCTCCAGCGCGTGGCCGATAGCCTAGACGCCATCCTCTCCCCGCGTGACGTGGTGATTTACATCAAACAACTCTACGCCGACCCACTCGGAAACACGTTTGAGGCGCTAGATGCAACCGCATTCGCCGGTTTCGGCTTCAATAAGGAGGATGTGCAGCGCATCCGCATCTCAGAAAAAGGCGGCGGGGCATTGGGCGAGGTCGCACGCAGCCGTCAGGTGCGAGTCATCGGCGAAGTGGCCGCCGACCTGAGCTATCACCCGCTCGTCCCTAATGCCGCATCCGCGTTGATTGTGCCATTGGTCGGCGCAGGTGAAATGCTCGGTCTGATTACAATGGAAGGCACGGCCACCAATCAATTCGGCCCAGAGACCGTGCAATTGGTTCAGACGCTGGCCGGTTCGCTGGCCGCCATTATCCAGAACGCGCAGTTCCTTGACCGGCTGGCACGCGCCAACGTAGAACTCCGTGACCTCGATAAACTCAAGAGCGACTTCCTCGCCAATATGTCGCACGAGCTACGGACGCCGTTGAACTCCATTATCGGCTTCAGCCGCATGATGCTCAAAGGCATGTCCGGTCAACTCTCAGAGATGCAAGAGCAAGACCTCAACACCATCTTCAACTCTGGCAACCACTTGCTGACGGTCATCAACGAAATCCTCGACCAAGCCAAGATTGCCGCCGGTAAGATGACCGTTAGCGTCGAAGAATTCGATGTGAAGCCGGAACTCGAAGCGGTCAAATCCATCGGCCTCGGCCTCGTCAAAGACAAGCCCATTGACCTCCGTATGGAAGTCTCCCCGAATATGCCCAAAGTCTTCGGGGATAAGGTGCGCGTGCGCCAAGTCATGCTCAACCTCGTCTCAAACGCTTCAAAATTCACCCGACAAGGCAGCGTGATCATCCGCGCCTACCCGGTTCAAATCGAGGGTAAGACATGGGTGCGGGTGGACGTAATTGACAGTGGTATCGGCATCGCCGATAAAGATATGCCGCTGCTGTTCGAGCCATTCCGCCAAGTGGACTCCTCGCTGACGCGCACGGCGGGCGGCACGGGTCTAGGTTTGCCCATCGCACGTTCGCTGATGCAACTGATGGGCGGCACGCTGGAAGTCTCTAGCATCGTCAATACCGGCTCAACCTTCAGCATCACCATCCCAACCGAGCCGATGGCGCAAGAGGAAGAATCCACGGATCCATTCCCGTTGGCGACGCCACAATCCACCAATGAGATGGCCGCCATCCCCGCCGACTCCAAGCCGATGACGCCGCCCAGAACCCAAACCCCGCTGATGGACGCCAAGCGTCAAATCATGGTGGTTGAGGACAATCCAGACATGGTAGACCAGTATCGCCGCACCCTACAGCGTCAGGGGTTTGAGGTTATCGTCGCCAGTTCGATGTTGGAAGCCCGCGCCATCGCCCCAACCCTACAACCTACCCTCATCATCATGGATGTGGACTTCGATAACGGTAGCGGCTGGGAACTGTTGGAAGAACTCCACATGCGCGATGACACATCAGACATCCCGGTGATTATCGCCACCCTCAATGAGGAGAATGAACGGGCAGCCCAACAGGGTGCGTTCGCCTTCCTACAGCGTCCTTATGCCCCAGACCAACTGATTGAGGCAGTCATGCGTGCGGAGCAACAGGCCAACATCCCGCGCATCCTCTTAATTGACGACCAAGATGACGCCCTTAAGCTGTTGGGCGAACTCCTGCGCGAACATGGCAGCTTCCGGGTCTATACCGCCCGTAGCGGCATGGAAGGGCTGATGCAAGTGGCCTTCCGCCGCCCGCAATTGGTCATCCTCGACTTACGTATGCCGGAGATGGACGGGTTTGCGGTGCTGCAAGAACTCCGCCAAAATCCAGAGACTTCGCACATCCCGGTCATGATTGTCACCAACGATGACACGCTCAAGGATGACGAGCGCCAACGCTTGATGCAGGTGCATGTCGTCCAGAAGGCCGCCATCAGCCTGAACGAATACGACAGTTTCATCCGAGGCGTCAGCGAAAACCTACGGTCTAACTAGCAAAAAAGTTTGAAGTGGGCAGTTTGCAGTAGCCAATTAAGCAAAGAGGGGACAAACCACAATCGGTTTGTCCCCTCTTTCGTCATCGCTAACGGGTCTGCTAAAGGTTAGGGTCTGTATCGCAAACGCACCAGATAAGCGGCTCCCGCATACTCAATCAGGGTGATGATAGCCACCACTCCAAAACGACCCTCTAACAGCGTATAGACCTGATCGTACCAATTGCCTGAGTTCTTGACGGTAACGCCCCAGCCCAGTATCAACGGCATCATAACCACCGGCATCATGAACACCACAATACTGATGAGGAAGGCGGGCAACCACGCCCCAGCGGTGATAACGTACAGGTTATCGTGAACCTCATCGCGCAGGGCAATCAGCGCCGGTGTGGAGAAAAACGTCAGATAATATACCAACGGCAGCCCAATGCAAATCAGCCAGAAGCAGTTAACTGAGAATGCTGATAAGTCGGTGAGGGAGTCTGTGAACAAACTCCCCATCACCGCCGCAATCAGGCCGACGATCAGGCCGCTGATCAGGCCAACCCTAAGGCCTAAGCGAACCCCCAACCACAACCAAGATGCCACTTAGCCCTTCTTCTCCTTGTCAGCCAGCGCCTTGACGCCTTCGCTGAGTTTTCCGGCCTTGTCTTCATAGTCGGAGAACATGGTGTCGTTGTTCTGCTCGTTTTGAACGTCCTTAGACGCGAAAGCGCTCTCTTCATTCATGGCGGCGTTCACTGCTTGGCGATCTTCTTCCGATTTGTTGAACTTGGTGGCGTATTTCATCACGCCGCCGAGGATTTTGTTGTTCAGGCGTCTTACGCCGGACTTTAGGCTGCTCAATTTCTTAGCGAACCACGACTTGATACGGCTACCGATTCCGGGCTTACGTTGTATATTGTCACGCTTGAGGTCAACGAGATCACCATTATCTTTCTCATCGGTTTTCTCAACGGTTTCGGTCTTAGGTTCGCCCGACTTCTCTAATCCCTCATCGACATCTTTGGTGAGGGTCTCAACCTCGCCCTTCTTGACGTTTTTGTTCACGAGGTCGCCTAGTTGAGGATCAAGACCCTCGGATTTTTTCTGCGTATCTTGGATGGCTTCGCTAGTATTGGCAACCTTACTAGATGTGTCAACGATGGTCGGGGCGATGCTCTGGATCACATCGTTGTTTTGCACCGCATCTTGGCTGTGTTCCGCTTGGTCAATCGTGTTCCGATGAGAAGCGTTCTGAACATCACTGACCATTGAGACGACTTGTTGCTGATCCTGTGGGTTGCTCACAGGTTGTTGTTGTGAGTTATCCACGGGTTGTTCTTGTTGTGAATTGTCCAACGGCAGCTGCTGCGAGTTATCCACTGGTTGCTGCTGTGAATTGTCCACTGGCGGTTGCTGAGACGGTGCTCCCGTGTAAGATGTGCCAATGTTGACCTTCGGTTTGTTACTGTAGCCGTTCTGGATTTCGAGAGCGTCTTTCTTGAAGCCGCCCCAGAAGCCTTTGACGCCGGTATCTGGTTTGACGCTATCTTTACCGATTTCTTTGCCGGAATTTGTAGCGACAGTTGTGGCTAAACCTTGCGTAGTAGCCCCCAGTCCAACGCCTGCCAATTTCGAGGCCGAGTCTCCCGACCCATGCCCAGCAGCACCCGCCAGCGCACCGCCAGCACTGGTCACGCCACCCGCGCCCAACCCGCCAAAGATGGCCGACAAGGCCGCGCCAATCCCTTCAAACGCCGTCAGAGACCATCTGGTGCTTGATGAGGGCGAGGTCGGCTTTGCTCGTCCCTTTCTTGGTCTCCTTATATAACCGATAACCGTTGAGCGTAACCAGCAGTGACCGGAGCAGAAAGTGCAGGCCAGCCGTAACCGCCGTCGCGATGGCAAGCCCAGCAAACACCGGTCCGGCTGCACCATGCGTGGCTGCTGTGACTATCGCGGCGATAAAAGTAGCGAAACCGAGCCAAATCGTAAATTCTTTCAATAGTTCGCTGATGCCGGCCATCCAACGCATGGCCGTGCCGAGGTTGCCGCCGCCGTAGCGCATTTTATCGACGAGATTGCCCTCTTTGTCTTTTTTGCCTTTGCGCGTCCCAACTTGTTCCCAGCCGGTGATTTCGCCCAAATTCTTTTGGATCAACGGCCAGCGCCAGACCAATCCAATCGGGCCTAGCACGGTTGTGAAAATCCCCTGCACCACCTTGGAAGTCACGATACCGGCCACGCGGCCATGGCTGTACTCACGTTGGAGAACCTTCATCTGAATCGGCGTCGGGTTTTTCCCGGCGGGTTGAAGGATTTGCGTGGGGTCAGATTCCATACCCTTAACAACATCACTGACACCCTCAGCGTCGCGCCTATCCGACTCGGACGCCTCGGCGCTGGATTTCAGGGCAGGTGAGCCGTTCAGCTTGGCACGCTGGATATGCGCGACTTCCCGCGCAATTAAGGCGTTACCGTCAGCCGTGCCGGGATTGTATGCGCCTTCTTGGAAATAAATATCATTGTCAATCGTTGTAGCATCGGTTTTCGCGGTACGCGCAACCTGATTGGCGTGGCTATCGACGTGAATATTAACGCCTGACAGCTTATCACCGAAGATTTTTTCCATAGAACCTAGCATAGGATCTGGCAAGCGTTGAACCGACGCTGGTGATTGATTTTGCTCACTCAGCATTTTTACAGCGGCGCGATTACCGATCACCCGCCGAAGCTGAAGAATTTGTTGGGTAGTGAGGTTGTCGACCTGTCTTAAACCGCCTACTAGGCTTTGCGATTCAACGGGGGTCTGCTCAAGGGAATCAGAGTCTATATCAGTTTTTTTGGGGGAGTAAATCTGGCTTACGATAAGAAGCTGCGGGCTGACTACGAGCCGTTTTTACCATGCTTTCGTTCCTGTCTTATCGGAAGATTTTCACATAATGACATCATAACAATAATATTGGGTAAAAAAATTCAAATTTAACAAATTTAATATTAAGACTCGTCTCTACACATGAGTGTTTTGAGACGAGTCACACGTCAAACTTTTATCGCCACATACTGCGCCCAAATCCCAGCGTCGGCGTCACGTAGCACGCGCCATTTGGGGAACGCCGCCGTTAATTCACCGGGGCTGAGGCAAAATTCTGGGCTGAAATCTGGGCGCGCCTCACGCACGCTCAGGTTGAACGTCTCATAAATCAGGCGTCCCCCGGGCTTGATGGTCGTCATCAGATTCGCCAACAGCGGACGGCTGAGGAATCTGAACACGCATACCAAATCGTAGCTGTCCGGCGAAAGTCCCGCCTCATCAAGGTCAACGCACAACAGGTTCACCGTGCGGATTTTCCGCGTGGTCATCTCGAGTCGGGCGCGGTCTAGCGCGGCTCTGCTGATGTCTAGGATGTCCACGACATAGCCTTGTTCCGCCAGCCATAACCCGTTTTGCCCGACCCCGCCCGCCAAATCTAAGGCGCGACGTTCGCCGCCCAACGGGACGGGCGGGGTATAATCCAACAACAAGAGGTCGGGGTGAGGATAACCTTCCTCGCCCCGATTCTTATAGATACTGTTCCACTTCGCCCGATCTTTGGCGGACATGCGTTATCTCACTGGCACTGCGCTCAAGTCACCTTGCGTCAGCTTGGTATAGGGCGAGTAAATCCAGCCGATTGTCCCCTTCCAGACCACTTGATACCAATAGCCGTCTGCCGTCTTGCCGATGACGGGCAAGAAGCCGCCCCACGTCACGCGGCCAATCTGATTCCCGGCCACACTTGGCACATCGCGCAGAGTCAGGGTCGCCTGAGACTGTGCCACGACGCCGGTATCGACCACACCGGGCGGGACTCCCAGCGTCCCGAATGGGCTGGTAATCGGGGGCGTGAATTCATTCCCATTGACGAACAGGTAATACCCATACGCCCACGCTTGATAGCCGCCCAATTGCAACAAGAACCAGCGTGCATCGGCATCGCGTCCGAGGATGGCATACGTCTCACCACGTAGGATTTGGCCGAGTTTGCGCCCGCCTGTGGAAGGCGCGTCACGGGTATTCAAGACCGAAGCGCGGATGACCGTCGCGGTGATTGCGCCCGCAGGGATGAACGGCAGAGGTGTGCGAGTCGGTGTAAATGTCGTTGTCGAGGTAAAGATCACGCCGGGGACGGTAGTCACCAAGCCGCCACCAGTCAATTGGTAGAAGAAGTTGATGCTGGCATTGCCCGTCAGCGCCTTGAAGCTCACGCGGATGGAGGCCGACCCGACATTCAGTGATGCCAAGCCAGTGCGGACGGTGGGCGCCGCGACATCAACGTTGGCAAACGCGATAATCACGATGCCGTTGACCTCAACTTGCACATCATCCTCAGATACCGCCGTGAACTGGTACGTCCCGCCGGTGGTGATGGGCTGCGTCCCCGTCCAGCGGATCGAAAAATTATCCGTAGGCAAGGTCGTTACGCCGTTGCTGGGTGACGCCGCGCCGAAGGTGAACTGGATAGCATTATCGACTCGTGCGAAGGCGGCTGGGGGGCTGAAGGCGGCATCATTGAAGTATTCGCCTTGCCAGTTGCCGCCAGTCAGCGTGCCTTGCGCTTGGGCGTTTTGCGTCGCCGTCAGGCCAACGGCACTGAGCAACGCAATGAGTAAGGTATAAAATGCGAGCCGTTTCATGAAGGCCGCCTCCCTGTCTTTTTGTCCATCACAGATTGATTATAACCCGAAGCGTCGCGTCGCGCAGGTAAACTTACGGCCTGTGTAGTTGCAGGTGGGAAATCGGCGGTGTATAATTCGCCGTATTGAACCGCCTAATATGCGGGGATTTTTTGGTGTGGGTCGGGTCGGACACATTTTGTCCGACGTGTCGGGGTCTTCCGGGCAATTAAACTGACTGGCAGGACTGACGGAGTACATAACAGGGAACGAGCATGACTGATCAAAACAATGAGCCATTGGACGAAACAACTTTGCCGCAAAGTGATACAGCAGACGCAGTTGAGGCAGTAGAAACAACCCCTACGGCAGAGGTTGTCGAGGCCGCCGAAACCGATCACGCTGTTGGCGCTGGTGATGTAGATCACGCCGCTGATGCAGCCGATGACGCTGCCGCAGAAGCCGCTGAAATTGCACAATCGCCTGCGGACAATGATCGTCCAGCCCCCCGCTTCAAACGCGGTGATATAGTGCAATGCAAGATTGCGGTGAAGTCACCGTTGGCGATTACGGTAGACTTGGGCGAAGGCCAAATTGGCGAAATCATGAGCCGTGAACTGGAGCGCATGACTCCGCAGCAAATGGCGGAACTGGAAGAGGGCGTAGAGACCTCGGTCTTTATCGTCAACCCACGCACCAACGAGAACAAAATCCTCGTCTCCATCACTCGCGCCGCCGAAGAACTCGACTGGCGCATGGCGGAGGAATATCGCGGTGAGCAGCGCATCTTCATCGGCGCTGTGGCCGGTTTCAACAAGGGCGGCCTGATTGTCCGTTTTGGGCGGTTGCGCGGGTTCGTCCCCCTCAGCCAGATGAGCGATGACCGCCGCCGCGCCCTACAAAGCGCCACCCCGCAACAGTACGACACGATGGTCAACCAGAGCATCTCAGTCAAGGTGATGGAGGTCAACAAAGACCAGAATCGCCTGATTTTGTCTGAGCGCATGGCGAATCGTGAGAATCGCGAGAAGCGCAAAGACGAGTTGATTAACCGTCTCGGCGTCGGCCAAGTCCTGACCGGCAAGGTCGTCAGCCTCGAAGATTTCGGCGCGTTCGTCGACGTCGGCGGCGCTGAGGGTTTGGTTCACTTGACCGAATTGTCGTGGAAGCACGTCACCCACGCAAAGGAATTGCTCAAGGTTGGGCAAGAGGTCAAGGTTGAAGTGATTTCGGTAGACCCAGAGCGCAAGCGCATCGGTCTGTCGATTAAGCGCACCGAGACCGACCCGTGGGATGAAGTCGCCAGTAGCTATGTGCAAGGCCAATTGGTGCGCGCCCGCATCACCAAGCTGACCAAGTTCGGCGCGTTCGCCCGCCTCGTCAACAACAACGAAATCGAAGGCTTGGTTCACATCAGCGAACTGAGCGACCAGCGCGTGAACCACCCCAAAGAAGTGGTCAACGAAGGCGATACCCTCACCTTGCGCGTGATTAAAGTGGACATCCGCAGCCGCCGTCTCGGTCTGAGCCTCAAGCGCGTCAACAGCGCTGAGTATCTGGACGTTGACCTCGGTATGCGCCGCGAGTCGGAATCGAATTCACAAGCCGCCGCGCCAGTTGAACCTACTGCCGCCCCTGTTGAACCCGCCGTTGAGCCGGAAACCGGTTCAGAGGCCGAGTCCTAAACACCATCAACCCAACATTAAGAACCCTCTCGCGCATATAGCGAGGGGGTTTTTGCATAAATTAAGGGAAAGTAATAAAAGCCTCAACTTTCTAAGGCGCTTCTGACATCTATTCTTGGTAAGTATGCGGTATAATTTGTCTGTACGCAGGCAATATCGGCTGCCCCTGTATTGTTTGCGTCACCTAAATCAAGATTGTTTTATCTAAACGGCGGAGGTCGTTGCCGTGGCAAATAAGGGGATGGAACGCTTCACTCAACGGGCGCGGCGCGTCCTGAGTTTAGCGCAAGAAGAAGCTGAACGCCTTAATCACTCTCACATCGGGACTGAACACCTGTTGCTGGGGTTGCTCAAGGAAGAAGGCGGCGTTGCTGGGCGGGTGCTACGTGAGTTGGGTCTCGATACCCGCCGCGTAGAAGACCTGATTGTCAAGATGAAGAAGCCGGAAGCGCGCCCGCGCACAGGTCAGTTTGATTTGACCGCTGGGACAAAGCGCGTGATGGAACTCGCCATCGACGAAGCCCGCCGCATGGGTCATCACTATATTGGGACGGAACACCTCTTGCTGGCGCTTGTCCGTCAGCCAGAAGGCACGGCGATTGAAGTGCTACGCCGACTGGGGATTACCCCAGAAGAAGTCCGCCGCCAAACCAACAATGTCTTGCGCGACAGCCCGGTGCAGCCGTCACAGCCGCCCACACCTGATGAGCAGCAGCCCCCCACAGCGCCGCCGTCGCCATTGTCGCCTCCGCGTCGTCCGGCCACCTCACCATTTGGTCAGCCGCGCCGTCCGGAAAACAAGACACCTCAGCTCGACCAATTGGCAACCGACCTGACCGAAATGGCGCGGGAAGGCAAGCTAGACCCTGTGGTGGGGCGCGAGACCGAAATCGAGCGCGTCATCCAAGTCCTGAGCCGCCGCCGCAAGAACAACCCTGCCCTGATCGGTGAACCCGGCGTCGGCAAAACCGCCATCGTCGAAGGGTTGGCACAGCGCATCATCAATGGCGAAGTCCCCAAGCCGCTGTTGGGCAAGCGCGTTTTGCAGTTAGACGTCGGTTCGCTGGTCGCCGGTACGATGTATCGCGGTCAGTTTGAGGAGCGCCTCAAGCGCGTCATCGAAGAACTCAAGCAATCCGATAGCATCCTGTTCATCGACGAAGTTCACATGCTGGTAGGCGCGGGATCGGCTGGCAGCAGTGTTGATGCCGCCAACATCCTCAAGCCTGCGCTGGCGCGTGGTGAACTCCAATGTATCGGCGCGACCACGCTTGATGAATATCGCAAGCACATCGAAAGCGATGCTGCGTTGGAGCGCCGTTTCCAGCAAATCATCGTCAACGAGCCGAGCATCGAAGAGACGGTTGAAATCCTGCAAGGGATTAAAGAGCCATATCAGCAGCATCACAATGTCGAAATCACCGATGAGGCCATCGAAGCCGCGTCGCACCTATCAGCCCGTTATGTGCCTGACCGCTTCTTGCCGGACAAAGCCATTGACCTGATTGACGAAGGCTCTGCCCGCCTACGGATGTATAAGTCGCCGGAAGCAGCCCAAGTCCGCAAGGCCGAGGCTGAACTGGCGCGTATCGAAGAAGACATCAACGACTTTGAGACGGAAGATGAGACCAGTGACGAACTGGAACGCCTCCAACTTCAAGCCGAAGGCTTACGCCAGACGTTGGGCGACCTCAAGGCCAATTGGAACACTGAAACCAACCAGCCGCGCCTGACCTATGACGACATCGCAGAGGTTGTGGCGATGTGGACGGGCATCCCGATGCGCCGTATGGCCGCTGACGAGACCATCCGCTTGGTCGAGATGGAAAACGCGCTGCACAGCCGTATCATTGGGCAGCACGAGGCCATCGAAGCCATCAGCAAGGCCGTCCGTCGTAGCCGTGCCGGTCTGAAAGACCCACGCCGTCCGATTGGAACGTTCATGTTCCTCGGTCCTACCGGAGTCGGCAAGTCAGAACTCACCAAGTCGCTGGCGGAATTCATGTTCGGCAGTGAAGAAGCCCTCATCCAACTGGATATGAGCGAATTCATGGAGCGCCACAGCATCGCCCGTTTGGTCGGTGCGCCTCCCGGATATGTCGGCTACGAGGACGCTGGTCAATTGACCGAGGCGATTCGCCGCCGCCCGTACAGCATCGTCGTGTTTGACGAAATCGAAAAAGCCCACCCCGAAGCCTTCAATATGTTGCTTCAGGTGATGGAAGAAGGTCGCCTGACCGATGCGCGTGGCCGTAAGGTCGATTTCCGTAACGCCATCATCGTCATGACCAGCAATGTCGGCGCGGACACCATCAAGCGCGGTGCAAACCTCGGTTTTGGCGGTGTCGGTGACGAAGAACGCAACGAGATCCAGCAATATACAGACATGCGGAAAAACGTGATGGAACAGCTTAAGCGCGTGTTCCGTCCCGAATTCCTCAACCGTGTGGACGCGACCATCGTGTTCCGCCCGCTAACCCGCGCCGAAATCAAGGCGATTGTCGAGCTTGAAATCCGCAAGGTCAGCGAGCGCCTCATCGAGAACGCGATCACGCTTGACCTGACCGAAGAGGGTCAGGAATGGCTGGCGAAGAATGGCTACGACCCCGAATTTGGGGCGCGTCCGCTACGCCGCCTGATTCAAAATGAGGTCGAGGACAAACTGAGCGACGGCATCTTATCGGGGCGTTTTGGCCTCGGCAGCATCGTCCGCATCACCACCGATCCTAAAGACGGTCATCTGTCGCTGCAACGCTACGACGAATTGGCCGACGAAGGCGAACACGCCGAGACCGCTGACGAAGGTGAACACGCCGAAACCGCCGACGCCGAACCCACGATATAAGACACATCACGCACGCACAAAAAAAGACCCGACGGATGTCGGGTCTTTTTTGTTGCTCATATAACATACTTCCCCCATTAAGCCTGACATCTGACACCGCACAAGCCGCCCATATAGGACTACACTGGCGATAATGACATTAAATACTTAAGGGATAGAACCATGCCGCCATACGATGTCTCGCAGATTCGGGCGGATTTTCCCATCTTGGCGCACCCGCATCACGCCGATGTACCGCTCATCTATTTGGACAACGGCGCGACCAGCCAAAAGCCTCAGGTTGTGCTGGACGCTATGACTCATTTTTATACACACACTAACGCCAATGTCCATCGGGGTCTGCATAAATTGAGTGAGGAATCCACCGCCGCTTATGAGGCAGTGCGCCATAAAGTCGCCCGTTTTATCAACGCCGGTTCATGGCGCGAAATCATCTTCACCCACGGCACAACCGAGTCGATTAACCTCGTCGCGCAATCATGGGGACGTGCCAACCTCAAACCCGGCCACATCATCCTCTCAACCGTGATGGAACATCACGCCAATATCGTCCCGTGGCAACTGTTGGCTAAAGAATTGGGGTGCGAGGTTCAATATGTGAATATCCACCCAGACGGCACGCTTGACCTTGATAGGGTTGACGCGATTCTGCGGACGGGGAAGGTACGATTATTGACCGTGGCGCATGTGTCGAACGTGCTGGGGACGGTCAACCCGATTCAACAGCTAACCTATATGGCGCACGCCGTCGGCGCGGTGATTTTGGTGGATGGCGCACAAGCCGTCAGCCATCAAGCCGTGGATGTTAGTGCGCTTGGGGTCGATTTTTACGCCTTCAGCGGGCATAAGATGTGTGGGCCAACCGGCGTCGGAGTCCTATATGGTCGGCGGACGTTGTTGGAACTGATGCCGCCGTGGATAGGCGGCGGAGATATGATTGAGCGCGTCACATTGGAGGGCAGCACCTATGCCCCACCACCCGCCCGTTTCGAGGCGGGGACGCCGCCGATTGCAGAAGTCATCGGACTCGGCGCGGCGATAGATTACCTGACGGGGATTGGGATGAGTGCTATCCACGCCCACCTCTCACAATTGACCGCGTATGCACTCGGATGGTTGGTCGATGTATCGGGCGTGCATGGGGTCGGACGTGCGCCCAAACGTGGGCCGGTGGTATCGTTCACAATGGATGGGCTACACCCGCATGACATCGCTCAATTACTTGACGCGCAAGGGATTGCGGTGCGGGCGGGGCATCACTGCGCTATGCCGCTGCATACCGCACTGGGTCTAAACGCTACCGTCCGCGCCAGCCTTGCTTTATATACCAACCGCGCCGAAATCGACGCTTTCGCCCACGCGCTTGAGGAACTCAGCTATGTATACGCCCGATGATTACCGCGAACTGATCCTCGATGCGGCGCGTAACCGCCAGAATTGGGGGTTACTCAATCCGGCGGATATTGACCACGCGGAACACAATCCGGTGTGCGGCGACCATCTGCACCTGACGCTCAGGCTCACCCCTGATGGGCAAATTAGCGAGGTCGGCTGGGAGGGGGACGGTTGCGCCATCAGCCAAGCATCGGCCTCTTTATTGGGCGAGAAAATCAAAGGGATGAGCATGGCTGACGCGCTGGCGCTCACCCGCGACGACATCTTGGCGATGATTGGCCTGCCGCTGATGCCGACCCGTCAGAAATGTGCGCTGCTCTCGCTCAAAACCCTCATCCTCGGCGCATCAGACCGTGACGCATGGGAAAAAATTGAGGGGTGAGCATTTAGGATAAGTGGACACGGGAATCCCGTGTCCACACAATTTTTACCGGGGTTTTGGTTAATTTCCGCCTCGGAAACCGTCAGGAATCGTTACCGGCGGCAGGCTCAAAGCCCCATCGCGCACTGTTCCATCCCTCGGCGCAACACAACTCGTCCCTGTCTGGACGAAAACGCCCACGTCATCCACCTCAACTTTACTACCAGCGCCCGCATATACACTGAGTTTGCCTTTAGTCGCGTTGAACTCGAGACAGGTTTGCCCGCTAACCACCTCATACCCCACCGTCGGCGTATACATCAGCGTCAAGGTAAGCGTCTCACCGGCTATAGCACCAGTCAGTTTGAGCAGGGCAACTGTACCGACGGGTACACCACTGCTGACCCGCACGGCTGCCTGTAAAATCACGTTATCTCCGGCTTGGGGCAAAGCGGCGGCCAGCAATTTCTGGTCATAGCGACCTGCCCCCTTGTTCCCGCTGAGAGCGCATCTGCCGAGATAGGCTGGATATTTCTGCGTCAGGGTATTCTCACAGGCGCGGACGAATTTGGTCGCAGAGACCGACTTCCAGACATTGCTGAGCAAGCTCTCCTCGAAACTGCCGTTGCGGACAATTTGCCGCGAAGTCATCCCAGCGGGGATTTCAACCGCGCCGAGGTCGCATCCGGTTAGGGTACGGGCTGTGCCGTGTTGGTCGGTGCTAAGGCAGTCGTTTAAACCAGCGTCATTGACAAGGCTCGGACTGGATGGCATGAGGCTAGGCAGGCCAATAAACATGGCTGAATCAACCTCACCAATGGTCACGTTCACCGTGACCGATTGAAATTCGGGGTCAACCCCTGTGATTTCATCGCCTGTGATGCTGCTATTACACCCGGCGGCGTTTTCGATCAAGTTTTTTCCGCTAGAGATGAAGTCGCCACCGCAGTCGCCAAACCCAATCGGGCTAAAACTGTTGGCGATAATGCTGTTGTTCAGAGTCGGGTTGCCATAGGCCGTCAGCCCGCCTTCATATAACGCGCTTCCGCCGCTGATGGTGATATGGTTGAGCAGCGCAACCGACGAATCAACATACAAACTCCCGCGCAACAGCGACATATTCCCGCTGAACGTGCTGTTTTGCAGCATGAATTGAGTCAGGAATGGGCCAACATACGCGCCACTGCCCTGCACCGCATAATTTTGGATGAAGCTACTGCCGTCGATGTTCAAATCACCGTCTTTAACGTGTAAGCCACCACCATTGCCGGAAGCGCGATTATCATGGAAATACGATTGGCTGATACTGCCGACGCTGATAGCGCCATCAACAAACAGGCCAGCGCCTTCATGAGCGTTGTTCCGCATGAACTCTGTACGTTCAATTGTGTAAGGCGAATCCAACACCATCAGGCCGCCGCCTAAATCTCCAGCGATATTCCCCTCGATAACACTATCTGACAACGAAAAAACATCGTTGTCTTCTGACAGGATGCCGCCAGCGCGTTCATACGACTGATTGTTTTTAACGATAATCCGGCTGAGGGTGACATCGCACAAGGCGCTATAAATACCGCCCGCCTCATAATTGCCCAGATTCCCCTCAATCCGTGAATCGGACAGCGTGATTGTCGAATTAATACAGCCAATACCGCCGCCAAATAACGCCTGATTACTCAGTAAAATCAGATTGGAGAGGTTGACCGTGTTCGTGGAGCGCACCCGAATCGCGCCACCGATGTTGCCATCCACAATATCGTTGACTGTCCCGCCCGTCAGAGTCAGGCCGGAGATGGTGACGTTTCCGGTGGCTTCCTCAACCATCATGACGCGCACATTTGGGACGGTCTGGCGGATGATGGTCTTGGCCGCGTTCGACCCTTGCAGGGTTAATTCCCCTGTGATGTCGAGGTCGCCAAAGGATTGATCATCAACGCCGGAAGCGAGCGTTAACAGATATGTGCCAGCCGGGACAGTGATGGTTGAGCCGTCGTCACGGGCGCTGGCTTCCATGACGGCTGCACGCAACGAACAACGATTGGCAGAGTCGGCGCACACTCCGTTACCAAGATTACTGTCAACACTATCGACGGTAGTATTAACAGTCAGTATCACCGGGGCGGCGATGGCGGTATGACTCAGGCCAAACGCGCCTGACAATACTACGAAAACAAACAATCCTATCCGGTGGCGCATGACATTCCTTAATCCGTGAGAAATCATCTCAGATTATAGCGCAACTCCCAATAAGATGCCGGATGTTATGAGATACACGTAGGGAAATGACATACAAAACGTGGGTGATGTTTTCCAATGTTATAGCAGCGGACACCGCAAGCTGTGTCCCTACCGTCATTTAAGCTTTATCTCAGGACTCATCACCGCTTTTAAGATGTGGCGGGCGCGAGCATCCCATGTATAGACCGACATCACCCGATTCCGCGCCGCCGCCGCCAATCGCTCCCGTAATGCAGAGTCCTGATACAAGCGACTCAACGCGCCGGATAGCGCCGCGACATCTGACGGCGGGACGAGCAGCGCGTCGATTTCATGCGTGATGACATCCGCCCAGCCGGGTAAATCGCTGGCGACCACCGCCCGCCCCGACGCCATATACTCGAATAGCTTCAACGGCGAGGTGTGTAGCGCGAAATGCTCTGTGCGAGGGTGCGGCATGGCGCACACATCGAACGCGCCCATCCATCCCGGCACAGCATCCGGCGTGACCTGTCCCGCGTATAAGAAATTGGCCGGATTCAGCCCCAGTTTCAGCCATAAGGCGCGGTATTCCTCTGCATAGTCGTCTGGCCCGCCAACCAGCGTCACCGCACACGCATCACGCTCCGGCATCTGGGCGATAGCCTGAATCAGGGTATCAATCCCCTTTGCCATGCCGAGCGTTTGCAGTCGCCCGACGTACCCAATCACAAATTTATCTTGCGGCCAGCCCGCCGTTTGACGCGCCTCTGATTGTGTGGGGATATGTTCAAAGCGGGCGCGGCGCACCCCGTCATGGGCGACCAGAATCGGCGTGCTGGGGTGTAATCTGAGCAAATCATCGCGTAACGGCGGCGTAATCGCCACGGTCAGCCCGACTCGCCGCAAAATCTGAGTCTGAAGCCAACTCCCCGCGCCTTTGCGATTCAGGCGGTGTGCCTCATAAGCCAATTGGCGCTTGGGTTTGACCAAACTCAGCAGCAGCAGCACCAGCGGGTCGCGGCTATAAAACAGGTCGGCGCGGGTGAATAACGCCGAGAACATCACCGCCAGCGCATAGGTCAACATCATCAGATAGAAGGCGAGCGCGTAAAGTTTGCCGCGTTCGCCGCCCAATAGATTTATCAGGTCAAGGGTGGGCAACCGTCGCATGATGAAGCGCGGCGCGACCCCATAAAAGGCGTAGGTATCCGGCACGGCGCGCATATCGGGCGTATTCAGGCGGCGCGGATGCCAGAGCGTCACCTCCGCCCCGACCTCCGCGAACGCCTCACAGTTTTGCATGATTTGAAGGCCGTGCGCCATCTCACTCGGCAGCCGTGCGGCAGACACATAGATTAAACGAGGCATTGTCAGCACTACTCCAGCAAGTGTTCCCACTCGGTCATAGCGTCGTGGAGGGCGGCCTCGGTCTGATGATAGTGAGTCCCCAATTGAGCGGCCTTGACCCCATCCCCGCTGGCGCTGACCTCGCTCAACTGCGCGGTGATGTCATGAATCTTCTGCTCTAATGCCGTGATTTTTGCTTCGACCTCGGCCACTTTTTTCTTGTGCTGATGCGGATTCAGGCCGTGTTTCTTGGCGACAGCTTGCGCCGCTGCCTGATTCGGCTTGTCAGCGGCCTTGCGTGCGGCCTGTGCTTCGGCATTTGCCTTCTGAGTTTGGGCGTCGCGCTTCGCCAGATATTCCTTATAGCTGCCCTCAAACGCGCCGAAACTCCCGCGCCGAACCGCCCAAATCTGGGTCGCTAAGGCGTCAACCAAGTAACGGTCATGTGTGACCAAAATCACCGTGCCGGGGAAGTCTGCAATCACGGTTTGCAATACCTCTTGGCTGTCGATGTCGAGATGGTTGGTCGGCTCGTCCAACAGCAACAGATTCGCGCCGATGACCGCCAATTTTGCCAGCGCCAAGCGTCCGCGCTCGCCACCGCTGAGGGTCGATACCTTGCGGAAGACATCATCGTTGGTGAACAGATACCGCGCCAGATGATTACGCGCCTCGCTGACCGGCATGGCTTTGGCGGTATAAAGCTCGTCAATCAGTGAATTTTTGGGGTTTAATCCCTCGTGCGCCTGAGCAAAATAGCCCAGCTTGACCGATGCGCCCAGCCGTACTACCCCTTTGAGGGGCGGAATCTGCTCGGTGACGGTCTTGAGGAAGGTCGATTTGCCCGCCCCATTTGGGCCAATCAAGGCCACGGTTTCGCCGCGCCATAGCGTCAAGTCGGGGACTTCAAACAGCACGCCGGTATCGTCATAGCCAACGCCCAAGTTTTCCGCCATCAGCACCTTATCACCGCTACGGAGCGTGGCCTGAAAGCGCAGGCTCATCTCGCGGCGCTTACCGCGTGGTCGGTCAATGATGCGCCCGTTGCTCTGCATGGTCTCAAGGCGACGCAAGCGGCCTTTGGCTTGGCGCGTGTTCTGCCCAGCCATATTGCGGCGGATATAGTCCATCTCTTTGGTCAGAAATTCTTGCTGCGCGTCGTATTCCTTCATCCGGCGCTCGTGACGTTCTTGCCGCTGGCTGATGTAATGCGAGTAATTGCCGCGATAGGTCTCAACCGTCCCAAATTCCAATTCCCAGACGGTGGAGGCGAAAGCGTCCATGAAATAACGGTCATGGCTGACGGCCAATACCGCGCCTTCAAAGTCTTTCAGGAAACCTTCCAGCCATTCCACGGCTTCGATATCGAGGTGGTTGGTCGGTTCGTCCAAGACCAGTAAATCGGGAGTCTCAAGCAGCAGCCGTGCAAGCAGGGCGCGGGTTTTCTGGCCGCCGGAGAGTTGTTCCAGCCGGAGATTGTCTTGTTCAGGCGTGAATCCCAAGCCTTGCAACACCATCCGAACGCGCTGTTCATAGGTATAGCCGCCGCGTCGTTCAAATTCCTCTTGCAGATGTCCATAGCGAGTCAAAGCGGCGGGGTCAGATTCCAGCCGTCCGGTCAAGTCTTGGAGTTCAACTTCCATCGCCCGCAAGTCATCGAACGCGGAAAGTTGCTCGTCCCATAGCGTATGGTCGCCCAACAGTTCTGGGCGCTGGGGCAGAAACCCGACTCGCGTGCCGCGTGCAATACTGACATCGCCCTCGCTGGGGATGTCGAGTCCGACGAGGATGTTTAGCAGGGTGGTCTTGCCCGCACCGTTAGGGCCGACCAGCGCAATCCGCGCCCGATGCGGCACTTCAACGCCGATGCTGTCAAAAATATCGTCTGGCCCGTAGGCTTTGGCGAGGTTATGGGTGGTCAAGAGGGACATGAAGGGAACGCTCTAAAATTCTGGATGTTTCGCCATTATATCAGAGCGCCCTGTTGAAATGTGTTGTCCTGAGTCTCTAGGGCATAAATTCTGACCCAACGGAAAAGCGTTCGCCGTCGATAATGATACGGCGCAGCCAATCTGACAGGCGGACGCCGCCCTCCTCCATCTCATAAAACAGGCCAAATGAAATGCTGGTATGCGGCGTCGTCAGTTTTTCAGGGCTAAAGTTGTGGTCGGTCAAGAAGTAGTAATACGGCAAATCGCTATCATCAACCGCCTGCATTGAGGCGCGCATCCCCGCCGACCACACTTTGTAGTAATCGGGAACGTCAAAATCATCGTTGAGATAGGCGTTGAAGTACATCAGCGTTTCATCGTATAGCGTGTTGAGGTGCAGATAGGTGACGGTGGGGGCGGTGGTCTGGGCGTATTGCAGATACAGCCCGCCAATCAAATCGTCGCGCACTTCAAACCCCAGCTTTTCGGTATCCGCCTGCCAGACCTGATTGACGATGTGCGACCACTGCGGGGTTTCCAGATATGACCCGTCGCCCAGATGATAAATCTCGCTGTCGGGATAACGGGCGGCGATGGTCGGAGTCCAGAACAGCGACCCAAACGCTCCGGCGCTCTCGCCAGAAATCAGCAATTTTTCGGGTGACTCAAACGTCCCGAATACCCAGTCGAGCGATTCTGTAATGTTTTGATGGCCGTTATGGTGCAACGTAAAAGTTTTGCCGTCGGATAGCGTATAGTCGGGGTGGGCATCCCCAATATGCAAGTCGGCGGTGCAGTACGGGATATAGACCACGTTCCAATCATGAAAAGGGTTATCAGGGTTGCTGGTGCTGAAGATGCCATCCAACATGACGCGCACGATGTCCCAGATGGTCGCAAAGTAAAACCCGTCGCCCATATCATCAATCGTGATGGGGTTTGAGCTGGTTTCGGCGTCCCACGCCGCCCCGCCCCCGACAAAATGCACCAGCAGATTGTCTGATTCGCCGCGCCGCGCATAAATCCGGTAATCCGAGCCGTCGCTACATTGGGTTTGGTCGCTGAGGTCGATACGCGCCCAGACATACGGCGCTAATTCCTGAAATTCCACGGGAGTCTGGATGGTTTCAGCGTGGGTCAGGGTCGTATAGAGCAAAAACCCGCCCCCAACGACGAACAGTACGACTAAACTCAGACATCTGAAAACGACGGTCAACCCGCGACGTAGCATATCATCCTCAATTCAATCTTGACTCTCTCGATTCAAACATCAATCACGGGTTAAGGCTACCGCCAATAATCACCAATTAGCGGCCTTAATCTTTTACGCCCCTGCTTAACTGGAAACCTACCCGCTGAGGCGTTATACTTTGCACTATGTAATGGAAATAAAACTTTATCGTTTTGAATTTTAGGGGGCTTCATGGCACAGTCTACCCCGCCCGCAGTACTAGAAGTTCGTGGGCTAACCAAACGATTCCCCGGCGTTGTCGCCAATGACCATATCAACCTCGCGCTCCGGCAAGGCGAAGTCTTGGGTCTGTTAGGCGAAAATGGCGCGGGTAAATCGACTCTGATGAATCTGATTTACGGCCTGTATAAGCCCGATGAAGGCGAAATCCTCATCAAAGGCCAAGAGGTCAAGATTAAAGACCCCAACGATGCCATCCGTATGGGGATTGGGATGGTTCATCAACATTTCCAGCTTGTGCCAGTGCTGACCGTGACCGAAAACGTCATGCTCGGCAATGAGTCGGTCAATGGGCCGTTCCTCAACCGAGGGGCGGCCAAGAAGCGTATCCTCGAAATCGCCGACCAATACGGCCTCAAGGTCAACCCAGACGCGCTGGTGCAAGACCTCGGCGTGGGCGTGCAGCAACGCGTCGAAATCATCAAGGCGCTCTACCGCAAGTGCGATGTGCTGATTTTGGATGAGCCGTCGGCGGTACTCACCCCGCAAGAGACCGAAGGCTTGTTCGGCATCATGAACACGCTCAAAGAACGCGGCGTCAGCTTGATTTTCATCAGCCATAAGCTGAAAGAAATTAAGAAAATTTGTGACCGCGTACAGGTTTTACGCTTGGGCAAGGTGGTTGGTGAGGCCAACCCCAAAATCGCAACTGAGGCGGAACTGGCGTCAATGATGGTCGGGCGTTCGGTGCTGTTAAGCGTCGATAAGAAACCCGCCGAACCTACTGAAGTGGTACTGGAAATCACCGACTTGAACGTGACTGATGACCGCAAGCTGTCTGCCGTCAAACATCTGTCGCTGCAAGTTCGTCACGGCGAAATCGTCGGATTGGCTGGGGTGCAAGGCAATGGTCAGACCGAACTGATCGAGGCCATCACTGGACTACGTTCCATCGTATCCGGTCAGGTGCGCTTGAGTGGTCGGGACATCACGGGCGCGTCCCCGCGTGCTGTGACAATGGCCGGAGTCGCCCACGTCCCGGAAGACAGGCAGAAGAACGGCATGGTCTCCAGTTTTCCTATTAAAGACAACATCCGCTTGCAGGAATATCACAACGCCCCATTTTCGATGGGGATTTTGTCCAACGATAAACATATTGAAGAGGTAGCGACTCAACTGGTAAAGCAGTACGATGTGCGTACCCCCGGCATCGAAACCGACATCGGCTCACTATCCGGCGGCAATCAGCAAAAAGTGATTGTCGCTCGCGAATTTTCGCGCCGCCCCAACCGGCTACTGATTGCGGCACAGCCGACACGCGGCCTCGATGTCGGGTCGATTGAGTTCATCCACAAGCAAATCGTGCGGATGCGCGACGACGGCTCTGGCGTGTTGCTGGTCAGCACCGAATTAGACGAGATTTTATCGCTCAGTGACCGTATCGCGGTCATGTACGCAGGCCAGATTATCGACATTGTGGACGCGGCCACTGCCACCCGCGAGTCCATCGGCCTATTGATGGCCGGTATCCGTGGCGACCAGAAAGCAGAGGCTTTACATGGCTGAGGCAGCCTATCGTGGGCGCACCCCAAACCCGATTACGCGGGCATGGCATCGGATTTCGCCTAGCCTCGTGCCGGTGCTGGCAGTGTTGTCCGCCCTGATTTTGACCATTCCCTTCATGGTATTGACCGGCGGCAAAGGCGACCTCGGCAGAGGATTAAACATCGCACTCACCGCTTATAGCGCCGCCATCGAAGGCTCGGTAGGCATCGCGATTAACCAGATGCTCAAGCCGTCCGATGTGGGGATTGTCACCCAATACGCCGAAGCGCAAGACCTGAACCAGCGTGACCTGCGCGGCCTCGCCCGTAGCGTCACTGACTTGACCAGCACCGGCGCGGCCAATGTCGAGCGCTATGCAGCCACCATCGACAAATTCGAGGGGCTACTCACCCCTGAAGCGCTTGACGCGATGGGCGAACGCATCCCCGGCATCCAAGAAGTCGGTGCGGACAACATCCGGGGTATGGCGTCACTCATCGAAGGGCTGACCGCCATCCCTAGCGGTGAAGCCAAAAAGATATT
>DAOTTP010000251.1:0-3186 GCA_034437835.1 Anaerolineae bacterium
CGCAAGATTTGTGCGTCTTGCTCAGCCTGATAAGCAGCCTCTTGGTCAGCTAATGTGTAGATAGACGCTTGCTCATGACTGGTCGATAGGGCGGCATCAATGAGCGCCAACGCTGTCGCAAATTCAAGGTCGCGCCCCATACAGACCGCGTAGCCTTCTCCACCTTCTATTGCCAGATGAACCTCACACCCCATGATCTCGCCCAAGTGGAAGGGCGTCTCCTGTACGGTGTCGATATAGGGCAGCATCACCAACCCCGTGTGACTTTTGAGGACAGTGATCGGTTCTAAATCTGGGATAAGATGCTCGGCCAGCGCCTTAACTGGGGCGGGGCGGGCTTGGCACAAGACGGAAAGCACTTCTAGGGCGCTACGTTGGGCATGGGTCATCAGGTGGCGCTCCAACAGGGCATAAAAATAGGGGGTAGGGGTAGGGGTATAGTGGTAAGCCTCTCACCATACCCCTACTTTGGGGTGAATGTCGCCGTCTAGCGGGCGCGCAAGTCGATGTTCAACAGGGTCGCAATGTCGCGGAGCGAGTCATACATCGCGTCAATGGTCTCAAAACCGCCGGTTTCGCGGGTGTCAACGTAGTAGCGCTCCAACTCGTCCACCAACGCTTGGTTGTCCCCAATCGCCAAGAGCGCATCAGTAACAGCGGCCTTAAATGATTCCGGCAAGGTGGACTTGATGGCGAACGGGGTTTCCGGGATCAGTGGCGATTGGTGGAAGACCACGAGGCTGCCTTCGGGGCAAGCATCATAAATCGCGGTGATTTCTTCTTGGGTCATCGCGCTCAGGTACGGCCATTCTTCGGCAGTCGGGGGGCCATCAATCGCCAAGTCGGTGTAACCGCACAGTTCGACGCCAGCCTCTTCAACTTGCACAGCAAGGTTGGTGTCAAAGGTCGCGCCAGCCTCAACGGTATCATTCCAAACCGAAAGGACTGCCGACGGGTGGTTGCCCGCGAAGTTGACCGAGGCAAACTCTTCAATCTGAGCGGGGTCAGTGAATTCTTGGTTGAGCAGGATGTCGGTAGCGGGGACGAGGTAGCCACTGGTCGAAGCCGGATCGGTGAAGGCCAAGCTGCGCCCCGCAAGGTCGGCAATGCTAGTGATGCCCGAACCCTTCTTTGTGAACATCAAGCTGTAATAGCCGGGGATTTCTTCACGGTTGACCACGACACCGTAATTAGCGACGGCGATGGCTTCCGCATCGGCAACTTCTGCGGCCAAAACATACGAGAACGGCCCGACTTCGATGGCGTCGGCGCGATTGGCGGCCATGGCCTCAATCACGGCGTTATAGCTGGTTCCGGTAATCAGAACGGTACGGACGCCGAGGGTTTCTTCCAGATACAAGCGCAGCGGCTCAACAGCGGCGAGTGCTTCTTCAACATTGTCACCGGGATACACGCCGATGATGAAGGTCTCCGGCCAACCGGTGCGGTCTTCGGTGGCTTCTTGGGCTACAACTACGCCGGTCAACATCACAGACAGGACGGCGAGGAGGGACAAGACAAATGCGAATTTCTTCATAGTGTGATTTCTGCTCCTGAACGAACAACCAAATTGCCAAGTGAAAGCAGTACGACAGCGATCAGATGAATTTCTGTCGCAGTCGGCTGCTGAGACGGTCAATGACCGTGACAGCCACGACAAGGACGAGCGTTGCACCCAGCAATTTATCGTAATCACTGGTTCCGGTGTACTTAAACAGAAGGAAGCCCACGCCACCCGCCCCGACATAACCGAGGATGGTAGCGTGACGCACATTGCTCTCGAAGTAGATAATCGAATATGAGATGAACAGCGGGAACGCTTGAGGTACGACTGAATATATGAAGGTCTGCAATGCGCCCGCGCCGGTTGCCCGTACTGCGTTCACCTGTGCGGGGTCGATTTGTTCAATCGCCTCTGCAAACACACGACTCAGCGAACCCACCGAACCAAAGGCCAGCGCCAACACGCCCGTGAATGGCCCCAACCCGACAGCGGCCACGAATAAGAGCGCGTAGACCAACTCTGGGATTGAGCGCAGGAAATTCAATATCAGCCGCACGCCCTGATATATCAGCGGATGAGGCGAGGTATTATGGGCGGCTAGTAGCGCTAAGGGGAGTGCCATAAATACCCCGCCCAATGTCCCGACAATCGCCATCTGAATGGTCTCGAATACGGCGGTAATGACGGGTAGCCATCCGATTTCAACGGGTGTCCCGAACCAGTCAATCGTGCTGCGCGTAATCTGAAAATTAGTAACCTCTGTCCCGAACAGCGTAATCACAGCATTATGTGATTTTGCAGTTTCAAACTCCGGCGGGAGCATCCGAGTGAGTAAGTTGCCCATCGCGATAAAGGGGTCGAAGAAGGATGTGACACGGTTAGTGAGGCCGGGGCCGACACCCGATAAACTCCACGACAGCATCATAATCACAATCAACAAGACCGCGACTCCACGCATTGAAAATTGTGGGATGGGGCGCAGGAGTTGGGCGCGAAGCGATTCGACCTCGTGCAATTTTTGGTCAAGCGCTTTGGATATGTCAGACTTACTTTGGACTTCAATGACACTGCTCACGCGATAAATCCTCGGTTCTCTAATGTGCGGCCAATGGCTGGGCTGCTGTAGGAGAATTAAAACGGTAAATCTGGTCTAGGATTCCAGTTGTAAGGTCTGCTGGCAGGCCATCGAAGACGACTTTGCCCTGTGCAATGCCAATCACACGGTCAGCAAATTGCTGGGCGAGTTCTACATGATGAATGTTGATGAGAGTCAGCACCCCGACTTCACGGGCAACGCGGGCGAGATCGCCCATTACCTGAATCGAGAGTTCTGGGTCAAGGCTGGCGACAGGTTCATCAGCCAATAATATTTTGGGGTTCTGGGAGATAGCCCGTGCGATAGCAACGCGCTGTTTTTCGCCGCCAGAGAGTTTGTCAGCGCGATTCTTGGCACGGTGTAGCAAACCAACCCGTTCAAGGTTTTGCAAGGCGATGGCGCGGTGTTCAGCGTTGAAATAGCCGAAAAAGCTAGAAATCGGTGAGTTATAACCTAAACGCCCAGTCAAGACATTGGACATAGCGCTTAGGCGTTCAACGAGGTTGTATTCTTGCCAGATGAACCCGACATGACGACGGACACGGCGGATTTGTGCGCCGTTCATCCGTGTAATATCCTCCCCATC
>DAOTTP010000252.1:0-6031 GCA_034437835.1 Anaerolineae bacterium
ACCCACAAGGGGCTGGGTAGTTATATATCCCTCATCTCCGCAGCCTGCATCCGATGTACAATCGGGCAGGCTTATTTTTTCTGATTTCAATCATCCAATCGAGTCGCCAATTATGAAACCGCAACGCATCCCAGAGCAAGGCGAAATCGTCACCGTTCGTCAACGGCGTTATAGCGTGACCGATGTCCGGCAGAATGCCAACCAATCCACCAGATTAGAGCAAAAAACACACCTCGTCAGCCTGACCTCTGTCGAAGATGATGCGCTGGGCGAGAGTTTACAGGTGATTTGGGAGACCGAGGTCGGCGTCGAAATCCCAGATAAGGTCGATTTACCCGAACCCACGCGCTTTGACTCGCCTGACGTGCTGGACTCCTTCTTAGATGCGGTGCGTTGGGGCGCGGCATCACAGGCAGACCGCGCTAATCTACAAGCCCCGTTTCGTAGCGGCATCAAATTGGAGGATTATCAGCTCAACCCGCTGGTGCGTGCCGTCCAGATGCCGCGTGTGAGCTTGCTGATTGCCGATGATGTCGGGTTAGGTAAAACCGTCGAAGCGGGCTTGATCGTTCAAGAGCTGATGACGCGCAACCGCGTTCGCACCAGCCTGATTATCTGCCCGTCGGGATTGCAACTGCATTGGCGTGACCAGATGCAAGAGAAATTCGGTCTCGAATTTCGGATCATCGACAGCGACATGATGAAAGGCTTGCGCCGCACACGCGGAATCCATGTCAACCCGTGGTCACACTTCCCGCGCCTCATCACCTCCATGGATTTCATCAAGCGTGAACGCCCATTGCGCTTGTTCATTGAGCGCGTACAAGGTAAGCCAACTTACCCACGCCCCTTTGATATGTTGATTGTCGATGAGGCGCACAATGTCGCGCCCGCCGGTTCCGGTCAATATGCCGTTGACAGCCAACGGACACAGGCCATTCGCGCGATTGTGCCGTATTTCGAGCATCACCTGTTTTTATCCGCGACGCCGCACAATGGCTACTCGGAGAGCTTCACCGCACTGTTGGAATTATTGGATAACCAACGCTTTGCGCGAGGCGTCCAGCCCGACCCGCGCCAACTCGAAGCGGTGATGGTGCGCCGCCTCAAACGCGATTTGACAAATTCGCTGGGAAAACCACGGTTTGAAAATCGCGTGATTCAGTCGCTAGAGGTGGCTTATACGCCAGAGGAACGCCAAGTTTACGCTTGGCTGAATCAGTACGGGGTGTTGCGACGCGAAAACGCCGTCACACAAGAGGATAAATTCGCGTCAGAATTCGTCCTCAAGCTCCTGAAAAAACGCTTGCTCTCCTCGCCTCATGCCTTCTACCAGACCTTAGGTCAGCACCTTGAAACCATGACCAAGGCCGCGCCCAGTCCGATATCGGCACGCGATAAAACCGCCTATGGCATCCTAAAGCGACAAATCGCGCTCTTGCAAGAAGACCACGCCGATGACGACGAATACGAGGCGCAAAACGAACAAGTCTTAACCGTGGTGGGCAAGGCCGCGCCGACCTTGAGCAGTGAAGAACGCCGTCTAATCGACCAGATGTTGGCGTGGGCAAAACACGCCCGCGACCACTACGACAGCAAGACCAAGCACCTGCTCGGCTGGCTGAAGCGTGTCGTCAAGCCTGACGGCGTATGGAACAACGAGCGCGTGATTTTGTTCACCGAGTATCGCGCCACCCAAAAATGGTTGCTACAGGTGTTAAATAGCGCCGGACTCGCCGATGCCGAGCGGGTAAAATTGATTTACGGCGGCATGGACGGGGATGAACGCGAAAGCATCAAAGCCGCCTTCCAAGCCACCCCCAGCCCAGACAACAAAGTGCGGATTTTGCTGGCAACCGACGCCGCCTCGGAAGGTATCGACTTGCAAAACCACTGCCACCGCTTGGTACACATCGAAATCCCGTGGAATCCCAACCGGATGGAGCAGCGCAACGGGCGTATTGACCGCATGGGACAAAACCACGCCCCAGAGATTTACCACTTTGTCCCGCAAGGTTATCAGAGCGCCGCTCAGCACGACTGGGGCGCGAAGCACTCGGTCAATGACCTAGAGGGCGACCTCGAATTTTTGATGCGTGCCGTCGAGAAGGTCGAGCAAATCCGCGAGGACTTGATGGGCAAGGTCGGGGATGTCATCGCCCATCAGGTCGAGGAAGCGATGTTGGGGATGCGGAAACGCCTCGACATCGCCAGCGTCGAGGAAAAAACCCGCCCAGCCAAAGCCTTATACAAACTTGACCGTAAATTGGATGAACGCATTCAAGCGCAAATCCAAGCCTTTTATAAGCAACGCCACAGCTTGCGCCTGACCCCTGAGCATGTTCAGGGGGTGGTCGAGGTCGCGTTAGAACTGTCCAAGCAGCCGCCGTTGCAACCCGCCGCGCAATCCGGCGCGTTTTGCGTCCCGAAATTACGCGGGGCATGGGAACGCGCCAAGGGCCAACTGGCGCACCCCTTCACAGGGATAGAACGCCCGATCGTATTTGACGAAAAACTGCTGAAAAACGACAGCGTGGTCTTGGCGCACCTGAATCACCCGTTGGTGCTGCACGCCCAACGTCTGTTGCGGGCGGAAATCTGGTCGGGACAGGGCAAATTGAGCCGCGTGACCGCCCGACTCATCCCGCGCCATATCTCGAATACGCCCGTGCTGGTGGCCTATGGTCGGTTGGTCATCATCGGGAACGGGCGCTACCGGCTGCACGAAGAACTGATTAGCGCCGGACTGCTGTTGACCTATGGGAACGCGCCGTCGGCACGTCCGATGGGGGTGCGTGAGCTAGAGGCCGCGCTCGACGTGATGGGCGACACCCTCCCCAAACCCGCCGTCTTAGACGGGTTAGGGCGGCATTGGGAGGTCTTCAAGCCCGCCCTGAGTCGCGCCCTTGATTCCCGTAAAAATGACCGCTACGCCTCGATTCAAAAACAATTGGATGACCGCATGACCACCGAAATCACCGACATGCAGGCGATTTTGGGCGAATTGGCCGGTTCGATTGAACGCGAACTCAAAGACCCCGACATCGTACAGCCGCACTTGCCCGGTTTCACTGACAACGAGCGCCAGCAATTTGAGCGCGATGTCGAGGCGTTGCGCCACCGTCTACGCCATATCCCAAACGAAATCGCCCAAGAAGAAGCGGTGATTCGCTCGCGCTATGATAACCTTGAAGCGCACTTGTTCCCGGCCGCCATCACTTATCTCATTCCAGAACACCTCGGATAACCCCCACCATGTCGAATGCTAAATACCACGCCGAATGGCTGTCTTTGCTGGAAATCTCTGGCCCGTTTTTGAGCTTGAACACGCTGATGCAAGTCTTCCCGCAAGGCTTGGATAAATCCGATGGTGAACCGGCCATGGCCGCCGAGTTGCGGAGCGCCTATGCCGAATGGGACGACAACAAACGCGACCCCGCCTATCAGCGGGCGTGGGTGCGCTATGTGCTAGAGAGCGTCTTGGGCTGGGAGGAGAGCGTCTTGGCAGAAGGCCAGAGCATCCCAGAGGCGCTGCATTATACGGCGGTGGAACACGGCGGCGAGACGATTCGCCCCAGCTATGTGCTGCACCAACGCGACATGCCCAACCAACCGCAACTGTTGGTGATGGTCTACCCGCCCGACCAAGCCCTAGAGCGCAATCTCGCCAAATCGAATTGGGCGGCCAGCCCCGCCATGCGCCTCGTGAGCTTGCTCAAAACAACCGGAATCCGCCTCGGACTCGTGACCAATGGCGAACAATGGATGCTGGTCAACGCGCCGTCTGACGGGTTGGCGGGCTATATCTCGTGGTTTGCCGAGTTATGGATTGATGAGCGCCTGACCCTGCGCGCCTTCATCAGCCTGCTCGATGCCAAACGCTTTTTTGGCGTGAGGGATGAAAACACGCTGGCCGCCATGCTGACCGAGAGCGCCGACGACGCCCAAGAAGTCACCGATAAGCTGGGCGTCCAAGTGCGCCACGCCCTAGAGATTTTGGTGCGGGCGTTTGACCGGCTGAACCAAGACAGCGAGGGCGCGTTATTGGCGGGGATGACCAGCGCCCAGTTATACGAAGGCTGTCTGACGGTCATGATGCGCCTCGTCTTTTTATTGAGCGCTGAGGAGCGCGGGCTGTTCTTGCTCGGTGAGGCGCTGTATGACAACAATTACGCCGTCTCGACCCTGTTGGCGCACCTAGACGTGTCGTCTGACCACAGCACCGAGGACGTGTTGGAGCGCCGCAGCGATGCGTGGTCGCGCTTGTTGGCGACCTTCCGACTGGTGTATAACGGTTCGACTCATGAAGATATGCAATTGCCCGGCTACGGCGGCAGCTTGTTCGACCCAGACCGCTTCCCGTTCCTCGAAGGCCGTTCGATCGGCAAGCCGCCCGCCATCAACAATCGGACGGTCTTACACCTGCTCGGCGCGTTACAACGCCTCGGCACGGGCGGCGAAGCGCGGCGGCTGAGTTTCCGTTCGTTGGACATCGAGCAAATCGGGCATGTCTACGAAGGCTTGCTCGACCACGAAGCCCGTTATGCGACTGAGGTCATCCTCGGCTTTGAGGGCAAATTAGAACCCGAAATCGCCCTGAGCGACATCGAAGCGCACGCCGCCAAAAACACCCTTTACAGTTTCCTGAAAGAGCAGACCGGCAGGGGCGAAAGTGCGCTCAAGAACGCGCTCACCCACCCGCCGGACGGCGAACGCCTGACCCTACTCCGCAAGCTGTGCGATGACGAGGCGTTGTACAATCGCGTTCGTCCGTACCTGAGAATCTTGCGCGATGACGACTCCGAGTTCCCGCTGATGATATTGCCGGGCAGTTTTTATGTCACCGCTGGCGCCGGACGCCGCGCCACCGGCACGCACTACACCCCCAAAAGCCTGACCGAGCCGATTGTCGAACGGACGCTAGAGCCGTTGGTCTATGTCGGCGTGGCTGAAGGCTTGCCGCGTGAGGCATGGCGGCTGAAATCCCCTGCCGACTTGCTCGACCTCAAAATTTGTGACATGGCGATGGGCAGCGGCGCCTTTTTGGTACAGGTCTGCCGCTACTTGGGCGGGCGCTTGGTCGAGGCGTGGCACATCGCGCTGGAAAATCAGACCGGCGGCGAGTCGGTCATCCCCAAGCTGACGATTCTCGGCACGCCGCCGACCGGCGCGTTGGGTGAGACGCTCATCCCTGATGACGAATTAGAGCGCGTGACCGTGGCGCAGCGCCTGATTGCTGACCGCTGCCTGTACGGGGTCGACAAAAACCCGCTGGCCGTCGAGATGGGCAAGCTCTCGCTGTGGCTGACCACGCTGGCGAAAGGCCGCCCGTTCACCTTCTTGGATCACGCCCTGAAACATGGCGACAGCTTGGCGGGCGTCAGCCTCAAGCAATTGCGGGCGTGGGATATGGGCGCGACTGGCGCGGATAAGGTCACGCTCGAAATGTTCAACCTGCGGATGCGCCTCCAGATTGATGAGGTCGTGGCGCTACGCCGCAAGCTCGAATCGTTCAGCGTCAACACCGTGGAAGACCAACGCGAGAAAGTCCGCCTGTTCGCCGAGGCCGAGGCCAAGAGTCATGATTTGCGCTGGGCGGCGACCTTGCTGCTCGCCACCGTCCTCAATGGCGACAAACCGCCCGCCCAAAAAACCATGCGCGGCGGCTTGTTAGAGGTCGTGCAGCGCGGGGCAGACGTGCCAGCGGGCTACTACGGCGTCATAAATGCGGTGACGGCGCTGCCGCCTTTTCATTGGGAACTCGAATTCCCAGAGGTGTTCAGCGGGCGCGGCGGCTTTGACGCCTTCGTCGGCAACCCGCCGTTCGTGGGTGGCTCAAAAATCACCGGCGCGTCTGGCACAGCCTACCGTAATTACCTGATTAAATCGGTTGCCTACGGGGTGAACGGCAGCGCCGACCTCGTGGCCTATTTCTTCCTACGCGCCTTCGGGTTATTGCGCGACGGCGGCATGATGGGCTTGATCGCCACCAACACCATCGCGCAAGGCGACACCCGCGAGGTCGGCTTAG
>DAOTTP010000253.1:0-3002 GCA_034437835.1 Anaerolineae bacterium
GCTGGCGGCCTTTGAGAAGGTCGGCAAGAAATTGGGCGTGATTTCGTAACTGAACGGCGTCGTGGGCGACTCACGGGTTGCCCACAAAAACCGCGTTATACTGATAAAAACGCAAATGACTGTGAGGTGCGATGATGCTGTCCCCCAAAACGAACCCGACCCCAACTATCCTTCGATTGGTTTATGAAAATGGGGTGTTTCGCCCGGTTCAGCCGGTGGATTATCAAGACGGGCAGGAAATTAATGTGAGCGTGCTTTCTGCTCGTGAGCAATCTCGGCTGTTATTAGGCGATTTACTCGAACCCATCCCAGAAGACAGTGATGTTGATGCTATGGATGAGCAAGCGATGATGGCGCGGCTACACGCATCATTTAAGGAGGGGACGACCTTATCTGATAGTGTGTTTGAAGACCGTGAGGAACGGGTTTAATGGGTTATTTTTTCGACACGAGCGCCTTGTTAAAACGCTATGTCCGAGAAAAAGGGACGCCGTGGGTAGAAGCGGTTGTTTCAGACCCCGATAGTGTTATCTATGTCGCTCAAATCACAAAAGTGGAAGTGGTGAGCGCGATATATCGTCGGCTTCGTGAGGGGTTTCTATCACCATTGGGGGCGGACGATGCAATGCTGTTGTTTCGGCGTCACATCAAATATCAGTACAATCTGGTTCGATTTACAAACAGGGTTATCATCCAAGCACAGCACCTTAGCGCTCAGTCGCCGCTACGGTCATTAGACGCGATTCAATTGGCCTCGGCCATCATCGTCAATCAGGGCATCGCACGCGGTGGTTTGCCGCCCCAGACCTTTGTCTGTGCGGACACGCGGCTGCTGACCGTTGCGGCGACTGAGGGGATGACTCCGCTTGACCCGAATACGATGACGTGATGAGTCGCGGGAGGGCGGTTTTCGCGAACCGCCCATAGGCACCAAGTTAAGCTTATTTCTTGCATGTCGTTTGTGCCGCCAGAGGCTGAATCCTCCGGCTACCAATTTTGAAGCCGACTAAAGCCGGCTGTCCTTTCCGAATCCTCGCCTTAGAGAGGACAGAATTTATCCAGTCCATTTCACCTAAAAACAGACGGCAAGAATGCCATTCCTACCCTACGATAGGAATAAATGAGCCGAATTCTCGCCTTAGAGTCCCCTTCAGGGGGCTTGAATTCGGCAGACGGACGCTGTAGGGGCGAGACTTGTCCGCCCGTTCTGGCGTCCAACGAGTCGAAATCGACCCCCTAAAGTCCTTAACTTAGTGTATATGGGACGGGATAAATCTTGTCAGACTCATTCTGTACGTTTTGGCTAGAATCCTAAAAACAGACGGCAAGAAGATTAGCGCACGACCTCAAAGACGATGGCGAAGCCGTCCGCGCCGACAGTGACGAAGCCCGCGCCGTCGGGCAGCCACGCGCCGTCATAAATCGGGGCGTTGTGGTCGTAAAACACCCGCAATTGTGCGCCGGTTGCGGCGTTATATAAGCGCTCTGAACCATCGCTACAGGTGGTCAGAATCACTGTCCCGTCCGGGCTATAGTGAGTCGATGTGACCGCGCCGTAATGCTCTGGGAGGTCGAAAAGCTGGGCTTGGGTGGCGATGTCCCAGACATAAGCCGAGCCATCATTGCTGCCCGTGACGGCGCGAGTCCCGTCTGGGCTAAACTCCACTGAGGTGACTCCGGCGGCGTGGCCGGTCAAGCCGCCAAAAAGATTTAGGCCAGCGACTTCCCACAATAAAATGGTCGAATCAAGGCTACCGGTCAGCAAACTCATCCCATCGGGGCTGAAATCCAGCGATTCGATGGCCGCGCCGTGTAACGTCATCTCAGCGGACAGCGATAAATCCGAGGTGTTATAGAGGCGTAGAGTCCCGTCCGAAAAGCCGAGCGCGGCCAGCGACTCATCTGGGCTGAACTGTGCCGCCGTCAATGCGCCCGGCACGTCCTCTAAGACGCTCAGACGGCTGCCGTCCCCGCTAAAAACATAGACTTTTGCCGCGTCTGTCCCCGCCACCAACACCCCACCGCTGGGCATATATGCCAACGTGCGGATGGGCGATTCATCGGTCTGGAAGTTGGCGAACAGCGTGCCGTCGCTCCCAAACAGGCTGCCGAGGTCGAGGCTGCCGCTGACGGCGACCCCGCCCCCGTCTGGCGTGACGGCCACGGCGTAGATGTTTTCCATGAACGGGAGGCTGAATTCGCTTTGCGAGTCTAGGGTCACGAGATTGGCGAAATCGGCGCTGACCGAAAGTAGCCGCGAATTATCGGGGGATAGTGCGAGGGCGGTAACAGGATTGCGGTGGGCGGTGGTCAGCAATGGCTCGGCCTGACCGCTGGCGACATCAACCCGATTCACGACGCCCCCAATGGTCAGGCCAGCGCTATCCAGAACTGATTCACCGATATATAACCCCCCATCAGGCGCGGCGGCGATACTCTCAATGGGCGCAGGGCTCTCGCCACCAGCGGTATAGACGGTCTTGAGGAATGTGCCATCTGGGAGGCTATAGGATTGAATCAGGCCGTCTAATCCGCTGGTATAGAGGACTCCGCCGGTCACATCAAAGGTGACATCGGTGACGAACGCGGTGTGGCCGGTCAACTCGGTTAGGACGGTGTAGGCCACGGTCTCGAACAGTGTCACCGTCCCGTCATTGCTGCCGGCGGCCAATAGCGTGCCGTCGGCGCTGTATTCGAGGGTCGTAACGTCATCTGTAAAACTGTCGAGTGTATTGAGGACTTGGAGGGTGGCGGTGTCGAAAATTATGATGCGCCCAGTGCTGGAAAACGCCCCAACGGCGAACTGTGTGCCGTCGGGGCGGTAGGCCACGACCGACAGCGGGCCATTGGAGTCTGGATACATCGCAATCCGATCCGCGCCGCCTTCGAGGTCATAAATGCGGATGCCATAGCCTCCGGTGACGACCATCTGACGGCTATCTGGGCTGAAGGCCAAGCCATAGCCCGGGTAGATCTCACCGCCGAGCGTGTCGGGGATGTCG
>DAOTTP010000254.1:0-1638 GCA_034437835.1 Anaerolineae bacterium
CGCCATGCGTCATGCGCCCAGACCACGCCGAATTGCCCGTCCTCAAATTGGACGCGACTGCCGGGCAGAATCCCCTTCATCAGGCCGCCCAATTCTGCGATGCGCCCCATGCCGCTGGACGGTTCGATGAACGTGACCATCGCGCCGATTTCATCCATGTGCGCCGCGAATAACGTGCGCGTGCCGCCGCTACCGACCCGACAAATCAGATTGCCCAACGGGTCAACCCGCATGTCATCCACAAATGGCGCGACCTCGGCCTCAATCAGTTTGCGGACGACATGCTCATAGCCAGACGGCCCCCATGTCTCGCACAGGGTTTTAATTAGGTTTCGCATTGAAAAGTTTTTCTCCTTAGTTTGGCCTCTATTATGCCCAATCGCGTAGGACTTGTTCAACCAGTTCTTCAACCGAATGATGATTGTCGAGTTTCACGAGCGCTTCGTCTGGGTTAAGCTTCATTTCTTTGAAGAATCGCGAGAGGTGTCCGTCTTGAGCGCCGTTGAGCGCGGGATGTTCGTGAATTTCGGCGATAAGCAAGAGGGCTTCGGTTTTTTGACCTCGTGAATAATACACTCGTGCCGCACCCGTCAAGCAGTCTAAAATGAGCTGATCCGCTTTAATTTGCTGGGCAATTTCAAGTCCCTTTAAGATCACCGATTTTAGGTTCATGTCATCTACCGCCAGACAATTGGCGAGTGAGATGAGGCTATAGGCCGTGCCATAACGGTCACGCAGACGCATAAAACCCTCTAACGCCTGTTGTAAATACTGACGCCCCTCTATCAGCTTGTTTTCCTCAATCAGAATTTCGCCTAAGGTGTGTTGGGCGACCACCACACCATAGCGATGCCCGATGCTCTGCGAGATTTCTAGCGCGTCTTTGAGATAGCGTTGTGCGCGTTGAGTATCACCGCGCAAGCTGCTGATTTGGGCGAGATTGTTCAGGTTCAGCGCGTAGCCTTGTTGTTCACCGCGCTGCTTTTGGATTTTGATGGCGCGCTGATAATAGCGCCATGCGTCATCCAGTTTCCCCATCTGAAAAAACAGTATCCCGAGATTGGACAAGCTGCGGGATACCCCGACATCATCGTTGTCTTTTTGGCGTATCTTTAGGCTGTCATTCAGGTGTTTTTCGGACTCGTCGTGCGCGCCCCGCATCCGAGCCGCAATGCCCAGATTGCCATAGCTGCGCCCGACCTTTCCATAGGCTTTATAGCGCAAGCCGAGCGTTACGGCCTGTTCGCCGTAAATCACAGCTTGCTCATTGTTTCCGGTACGCCAGCCGATTTCGCTCATGTGGTTCAGCAGATGCACCCGCCGCGCATCATCTTCGGAGAGTTGAGTCAAGGCGTATTGGGTCAAGGTGCTGGCTTGGTCATAGTCCCCGCTCGTCCACAGCTTCCACTCAATCACCATCCCCGCGTAATGCAGTTCTTTTTCGGTGTTGCCAGCCACGCGCCAGTGATTCATCAGGATTTCGGCGCGGCCTCGATCATCCGGGTACAACGACTCCAGCGCCTCGGCGGCTGAACGGTGCAGACGGGGGAGCGAATCGGCGGGGATTTGGCCTAAGACATATTCGCGCAGCTTGTCATGGCTGAACTGCCAGCCCTCGCCCAAAATCACCAGAATCTG
>DAOTTP010000255.1:0-5474 GCA_034437835.1 Anaerolineae bacterium
TCGTTTCGCCTTTGTGAGCGATCAAGGCGGCGTTGAAAACACCAACGATGTGCTAATTATGAACGGTGAACTAGGCCAGAATCAGCAAATCGTTCAGACCATCACAAAACCAAACTGGAATACCGCCAATTTCGGCGAAAATAACCCAGATTGGTAGCCCCCAATCGCGGGGGATTGACGCCCTCGCGCCGCCCGTGTTATGCTCAACATCACATCACCCAATCCTCATAAGACCCTGACGGGGAGGAGTAGGTGCTATCCACGTTGCCAGAGAATACAGGCCATTGGCTGCAAGCCTGTTCAGCGTCCAGCACCGAAGTCGCCCCTGAGTCTGCCGCCCAGAAGCCGTGTTATCACGGTGTGTAAGGGTAGCCGGGTACGCCCGATAGCGCGTAGTTAAGAGCCACGGCCTCCCCGCTGTGGAATCAAGGTGGTACCGCGAACCGCGCCTGTTCGTCCTTGTCTGATGACAAGGGCGTTTTTGTTTGCGAGGGCTGAGACTAAGGCCAAACCACCATGTCCGTCAGCAACGATACCACCGCATTTTATGACTCCATCGCCGAGAACTATCCGATGTTCTACCGTGACTGGAAAACCCAGCTAGACCGTGAAGGTCTGAGCTTACGTTCGATTTTCCGGGGAAAAGGCGTTGAGCGCGTCCTAGACGCCGCGTGTGGCGCAGGCACACAAGCCATCGCCCTCGCTAAACTGGGCTTTAACGTCGTCGCTTGTGACCCATCGTCTGGGATGCTCAAAAAAGCCCATGACATCGCTGAGGAATATGGCGTTTTGGATAAGATTGAGTTCCAGCGCATCGACTTCCTCAACCTGACGGATGTCGTCAAAGGGCCGTTCGACGCCATCGTCTGCAAAGGCAACGCCCTCCCACATCTGTTGTTGGATGAGGAAATCGAGACGACTCTGCTCACCTTCTATGAACTGCTTCGCCCCGGCGGGATGCTGGTCATCGGGATGCGCGATTTTGCCCCGTTCATGGAAGACCGGCCAGAATTCATCCCCGGTTTCGCCCATAAGGACGAGGACGATAATAGCGAGTTCATCACCTTTGACCTATGGGAATGGCACGACGGCCCACCCGTCATCGCCACCCAAAACCTGTACATCGTACAAGGGACAGAGCGCGGCGGATTCAAGACCGTCAAACGGCGCGTGCAGTATCGCCCGCTGTCCACCGATGAGGTCAAGGTCGTGCTGTTGGAACTAAAGTTTGAGGAAGTCTCCGACCAACCTGACCGCACCGAGCGCGTCCTCGTCGCCCGTAAACCGCTGACCGCTAAGAAATAACCTGCCTGTGTTTATCTACCCTACGGAGGAAAAATCCGATGCCTAAACCGATGCCCAAAAATTTCGACTTCAAAGAGGCCGAATCGCGCCTGTATGCGATGTGGGAGGACGGCGGCTGGTTCAAACCAGAAGTCGCCCCTGCTGACGCCGAACCGTTTGTGATTTCAATGCCGCCGCCCAATATCACCGGAGCGTTGCACATCGGTCACGCGCTGTTTTCCAGCGTCGAAGATGTCATGATTCGCTATGAGCGGATGCGCGGCAAGGCTGCGCTGTGGGTTCCCGGCACAGACCATGCCAGCATCGCTACCCATCTGATTTTGGAGCGCAAACTTAAAGAAAAAGGGCTTTCGCGCCGTGACATCGGGCGTGAGCAATTCTTGGAACAGGCGTGGCAGTGGAAGGCTGAATCCGGCGGCACAATCACGCGCCAACTCCGCCGGTTAGGGGCGTCGTGTGACTGGTCGCGTGAGCGCTTCACGATGGACGCGGGGCTATCTGAGGCCGTTCTGGACGTGTTCATCACCCTATATGAGCAAGGTTTGGTTTATCGTGGGCCGCGACTCGTCAATTGGTCGCCGGGGCTTCAAACCGGGGTTAGTGATGTCGAAGTCGAGCGCGAGGAAGAAACCGGCAAGCTGTACTTCTTCAATTATCCCATTGAAGGCGGCGGATTCATCCCCGTCTCGACCACGCGCCCAGAGACTATCCTCGGCGATACCGCCGTGTGCGTCCACCCCGACGACGAGCGCTATAAGCATCTGATTGGCAAAACCGCCCTCGTCCCAATGCTCAACCGCGCTATCCCCGTGATTGCTGATGAGTATGTTGACCGTGAGTTTGGCACGGGCGCGTTGAAAATCACCCCCGCGCATGACTTCAACGACTGGGCGATTGGTCAGACTCACAAGCTCGAAATCATCAACATCATGAATAAGGACGCAACGCTCAACGAAAACGCTGGCGCGTATGCCGGTTTAGATCGTTTCGAGGCGCGTAAGAAAATCTGGGCGGACATGGAAGCCGCTGGTATGACGATTGAGGTCAAAGACCATCAGATGGTCGTGCCTCGCGCCCAGCGCGGCGGTGAGGTAATTGAGCCGCTGCTGTCTGACCAATGGTTTGTGAAGATGAAGCCATTGGCCGAAAAAGCGATGGCCGCCGTCCGCGATGGCAGTATTAAGTTTGTGCCGGAGCGCTTTGAAAAGGTATTTTTCCATTGGATGGAGAACATTGAAGACTGGTGCATCAGCCGTCAATTGTGGTGGGGGCATCGCATCCCTGCATGGCACGGCCCGAACGGTGAAATTTATGTCGGCAAGACCGCGCCGGAAGGTGACGGTTGGGCGCCAGACGAGGATGTGTTGGATACGTGGTTTTCATCTGGCTTGTGGCCGTTCAGCACATTGGGTTGGCCGGAAAACACGCCCGATTTGGCGCGGTTCTACCCGACTCACGTCATGGAAACCGGCTACGACATCCTGTTCTTCTGGGTGGCGCGTATGATGATGTTCGGGCTGTGGTTCACCGATAAAGCGCCATTCCACACCGTCTATCTGCACGGCCTCGTGCGCGATAAGATGGGGCGCAAAATCAGCAAAACCTATGGCAACGTGATCGACCCGCTCGATTTGATGGATCAATACGGCACAGACCCGCTACGCTTTGCCCTCATCACCAGCGGCACACCCGGCAACGATGTGAATCTTGATGAGAGTCGCATCGAGTCGGATTGGAAGTTTGTCAATAAAATCTGGCAGATGACCAATTTCGTCACCAGCGGCCTATCGGATGATTTCACGCCTGCCTTACCGCTCGCCTCGGAACTAGACTTGCCCTCGCGCTGGATTCTGAGTTCGCTCAATAAGCTGGTCGGTGAAGTCCAGCACCTGTTCGACATCCACCAATACGGTGAGGGGGGGCGCCAAATCCGCGCCTTCCTATGGGATGAGTACGCCGACTGGTATATCGAAGCCAGCAAGCACGGGCTGTATGGCGAGGACGAAGCGGTCAAGGCCAATACTCAGCAAACGCTGTTCCACGTCCTCGATACGTGTATCCGGTTGCTTCACCCGTTCATGCCGTATGTGACCGAGGAACTCTGGTCGTATCTTCCGGCGCGTGAGGGCTTGGCGATTGTGGCGAAGTGGCCGATCAGCGACGCGGCCTATATCGACGACAAATCGCACACCGATATGGACGTGCTGCGCGACTTGATTCGTGGTATCCGCAATCTACGGTTGGAATACGGCGTTGAGCCATCCAAGAAGGTTAGTGCGTCGATTGCTCCGGGGTCGCACCGCGACAATATCAGCGCACACAGCTTCTTGTTCACGCGCCTGTGCAATACACCGCAAATCGATCTTGTTAACCGTGCGCCAGAAGAATCGGCCTCGGTCACGGTCAGCGATGTGGTCTTATATCTGCCGCTGGCCGGTCTGATTGACTACAGCGCCGAGATTGAGCGCCTAAACAAAGAGCAAATGGCGCTGTCGGCGCGTATCGCCAAGAGCGAGGGGACATTGGGCAACGAGGGATTCATCGCCCGCGCCCGCCCTGATGTCGTCCAGCGCGAACGCGATTCGCTGTCTGAGATGCAAGCCACGTTCGGCAAAAACGCTGAACGCCTCAGCGAATTACAGGCGAAAGTGAAATAATCGACTGAACTGGATAGGGCTTGGCGTGCCACATCTTCCCTGATAACAACATAACCCCAGACAAAAACGGACGCCTGAAACCATCAGCCGTCCGTTTTGATTCGGGTCAGGATTTCATCTCCTCAATCAGCGCTAAGATTGCCGCGCCGCGCGGCAAATTCTCTTGCCATAATACATCTGCCGTAAGTACAAAACCGGGCAATAGTTTTGATACCAAACGGCCTTTTTCATCCAAACCACTATCTTGATAGAACCCGTCAGTGCTTAAGCTATGAACTTTTGCTTCGCGTCGGAACGGGTCAATCAGCCAATATTCACGCACCCCAAAACGCTCATATTCAATAAATTTGTCGCCTCGATCACGGGCAACACTTTCAGGTGAGGCAATCTCAACAACCAAGTCCGCCGTGCCCTCTAAATAACTGGTTTTCAGCCGGTCTTGATGTTCATTCAAGACAACCATCAGATCGGGTTCGCGGGCGGGATTTTCTTCCCCCATATACATCGGATACCCAGCCAAAACAACGATTCCGAGTGTATGAAGGGCAAGGAACTCGTCGAAAAGTCGCCCTAAAAACGCCAACAATAGCTGATGTCTCAAGCTGATACTCATTGCATACACCTCCACCATCCCCGCGACCCATTCCGTGCGTGCGCCTTCGATGCTGTCGTACAGCTTGAGATACTCTTGAAATGAAATGATTCGGGGGAGGGCATCGAGGTTTGTAGCGGGTTTCAGGAGTACGGGTTTGTTGTGTGGAATTGCGACCATAATAAAGCTCCTCTTATTCCCTCTGATTATAATAGGGCTGAAATATTACCCACCCAGCGTACCCATGAAAACCTGTCATGTGCCGCATTGTAAAATTTCTCATCCACTGTCCAAAACTCACATCCAAGCGACTCTGCAACGGCTAAATATTGGGAGTCATAAGCCGTCGGACGATTGAGTTGTGTTGCTATCTCGAATGCACGCCGAAGCAATGCGTCATCAAAATGTAGCATAATTGCTTGAGAGAAGATTTGGTCTATACCTTTCTCGGCGGCGGCTTGCGTCAAACGTCCACGCACCACGGATTTCCAATTGTCGCCACTATTTCATAGTGAAATAAGGAGGGAGTAGCGAGTAATATTCGATTTTTCCGCCATTGATCAATCAACAATTCAGCGGATGGTTTTAGTGATTCACCCAACAATATGGACAAAAAAACGTCACTATCTGGCACAATGAATTGGCTCACTCGTCATTCCCCCGAAGTTCATCCAGCATCTCTTGAAGGCTGGGTGCGGTGGGAAGTTTTTCGGCGCGGGACTGCTTAACAATCTGATTGGCAACCTCCAAAAATTCCCCAAGACGACGTGATGTTTCACCCTCGGTTGTCAAGATGATCAGCTTATGGAGAACTGAAACAAAAACGGCATGATTACAACCAGCGTTTATGTCATCTCAAATAGCGGGCGGGCAAGCCTCGCCCCTACGAAAATTCCCAATGATGTGCATTATGCTAGTTC
>DAOTTP010000256.1:0-11959 GCA_034437835.1 Anaerolineae bacterium
CGCGAGATTGAGCAATTGATTCGCCACTATTCGAAGCGCACCACCGAGTTCAAGAATTACATCTCGCAAGGGCCGGATTATCTGGACTTTGTGGCGCTGGAAGAAAACGATTTGCTGTCTATCAATCTGGGCAAAACCCCCTATCAACCGCCTGAGCGTCTGGTCGCGATGTACCCCAAGGAAGGGACGTTCTGGCATGAGCACCCGATGGGTATCGTCAACGCCGATTGGGTGACGGCTGAACAGCGCGAGGCCGCCCGCGTCTTTACCGACTATCTGTTGACCGAAGCCATACAGCGTCGCTTCATGGAAGCTGGTTTCCGTCCGGCTAACCCCGCCGTCCAGTTGGATTACCCATTTGTGCCGGAAAATGGTGTGACGCTTGAAGGGCCGACCCGCATTTTGGATGTCCCCGCGCCAGAAGTGATTGCCGAGATTCAGCAAAGCTGGTCGTATGTCAAGAAGCAGGCCGACGTGATGCTGCTAATCGACATTTCCGGCTCGATGGAGGAGTCCGATAAAATCGGTCAGGCGCGTGAGGCGGCACAGGCGTTCATCGAGGCGATTGGCGCTGAGAATCGTGTTGGGCTGATGGTCTTTAGCGATGAGGTGCGGATTGTCGTCCCGATGGGGCAGTTGGAGACCAATAAGACCGACCTCCTCAACGCGATTAGCCGACTGCGTACCGAGGGCGGCACGTCGCTGTATTGGGGCTTAGAGCGCGCCATCGCTGAGGTGAACAGTGAAACCGATACCGACCGTATCCGCGCTATTGTCGTCCTCAGTGACGGGCAAGACAACAGTAATCAAGATACCAGCCGCGATAACGATGTGACCTTGAACGAAGTCACCGCCGCGATTCTCGACACCCGCGAGTCTCGCAACCCGATTATCGTCATCCCCGTGGCGTATGGCGGCAACGCCGATACGCAGGCGTTGGGCGCTATCGCCCGCGCCAGCGCCACCCAAGTGACCGCCGGTGACGCCAGCAACATCTTGAACGTGCTGGACATCATCAGCAGTTACTTCTAAAAGCGAGTGATGGGGTAAAAGTGATGGGTGATGAGTAAGCCCGAATGCTTGTTCGTCACCCATAAAACCGAATGATTCATGTTCAGACCCTGTGAAATGTAGGGACGGCATTCTTGCCGTCCGCTTTCAAAACAGACGCGGACGCCCTTCTGGGCGTCCCTACATTCAGACACCCCATTGATTTTGAGACAAATTACCCGTTTTGAACATGAGTCTACGACATATATCATGTGAGTCGTTTTTGTCCATTATGCTTGTCTTGGTTGCTTTTTACATAATTTTAATTTAACAATTCGTTAAACTCTAATGTTAAGGTACTTTACATTTGAACGGAAAGCTCATATTATTTGTTTAAGCCTGTGTTAAATCAATCACAGTTCATTTAATAATCAGTTAGCGGAGGGAAAAGTCTCATGAATACTCAGACCGCTCTCGTTTTGTCCAGTCGGTGCGCCGAACTGGTCGCCCTCTGCGCTCGCTTCCAAGCGAGTTTCGGACGCCGCACAGCCTTAAAAGCTGGCAGTCCGGGTGCAGAGTGGCAGATGTATCATGCCATTCTGGAAAAGCAGGTGGAAATCGCCACCTTGCTCGATCCAGCCATCGTTGAAGCGCCAGGTGAGACCGTCAACGCTTGGTGGAAACGCCAAGATGTGATTGATCTCAGCGTCGCCTCAGACATTCACCAGCAGACGGTTCAGTTGATTTCGGCTTGTGCGTATATGGACACCGAGGAGATGACAGATCGCTGGTCATATTCCGTCCACAGCGCCCAGTCCGCCCTCGCCGCCTTGCTGCACCCTCTGGCTCGTCAGCGTGCGCTAGAAACCTCCAGCCAAGCGGCTGATTAACCCCAAACCGCACAATCGCCCTGCCAGACGCCCCACCTCTGAACTCAAGAGGCGGGGCGTTTTTGCTTGACTCGCACTCCTGTTCCATGCTACTCTCTTTATGCGTTTATCTGCATTTGTGGATAAATGGGGGAAGAGAGGCATAAACCATGCTGAGAACTGATGTTGTGCTTGTTCCACATAACGTAACTGTGCGCGTGACGGCGGCTCCGGTCTTTAATATCCTGAATACGATGATGCTTTTCAACTTGGTTGAACTGCGTTCCGGCTTATCTGATTTCGTGGTTCAGACCGCAGCCGCGCTATCCGCCAAAATCAAGCGCGAGAATGAAGTAGCCTCGCACCTGTTGGATTTGATTGAACCGACCAGCAGCGCGGAAGATTTCGACACCTATATCAAGCTCCTGCATCAAGTCGATTTCAGCGCACAAGTGACTAAGATGATGAGTCGCATGTGCGAGAAAGAGTTGAACAACCAATTGACCGCGAAGCAGTTGTTGGCGTCGAAAGAGACGTATGTCAACACCATTGCGAGTCATTACCACAAGAAGGGTGATGAGATTGACACCAGCTTGTTAGAGGAGGTGCATGATTATCTCAACAACCCGTCGGGGGCGGTGGATTTCCTCGTTCAGCACCTCCAGATGATGTGGGACACCTATCTCAAAGCGGAATGGCAGCGAATCGCTCCTACGCTTGAGGAGACCGTGAGGGTATTTCACCAGCTAGACCTATCCGACCTGACGCCGTTAGAGGCGGTTCAGGCCGTGACCGGGCGCGATATGACCGGGTTTGTCGAGGACACCGAAGAAATCGACGAAATCGTCTTTGTGCCGTCGGTTCACTGCGGCCCGTATGTCACCCGCTATGAGATTGCTCCCCGGCGGCTGGGATTGTTGTTCGGGGCGCGTGTGCCGGAAGGCGTCCCCAGTCAATCGATAGAACTCAGCCTGCGCGATTTGATGATTCAACTCAGCGCATTGGCCGATGATACACGCCTGCACATCCTCGAACTGTTGACCCATCACCGCGAGTTGTGCAGCGCCGACTTTCAGCAAATGCTCAACCTGAGCCAACCGTCGGCCTCACGTCACTTGCGCCAACTGGTGGCCTCTGGATTCTTGGATGAGCGCCGCCGCGATTTGAACAAATATTTCAGCCTCAACACACGGCGCGTCCAAGAGACCTCCGCCGCCATTAAGATGATGTTCGCCCGCCGAGGATAAATGCGTTTCGACGTTCTGAGCCTGTTCCCTGAGATGTTCGAGGGGCCGATGACGGCTTCTATGATGTGGAAAGCCAAAGACCGTGGGTTGCTTGATTTGCACCTGCACGACATCCGTGATTGGGCGCACGACAAGCACCGCAAGGTCGATGATACGCCCTATGGCGGCGGCGGCGGCATGGTCATGCGCGTGGATGTCCTACACGCCGCCGCTACCGCCGTCCAAGCGATGGATGTCCCCGCCCCTGTGATTTATATGTCTCCAACGGGGCGAGTGTTGTCGCATCAAGTGGCCGCAGAATTGGCGCAGCACCCGCGCCTGATTTTGCTGTGCGGCCATTATGAGGGGATTGATGAGCGCTGCCGTGACTTGTTCATTACCGATGAAATCAGCATCGGGGATTACGTACTGACGGGCGGGGAATTGGCTGCGATGGTGGTCATGGACGCCGTGCTGCGGCATGTGCCGGGGCTATTGGGATCAGAAGGCGCACACGAGCGCGACAGCCACGCCAACGGCTTGTTAGAGGGTGCACACTTCACCCGTCCGGCGGTGTATGAGGGGTTGGGCGTGCCGAGCGTGCTTCAAGATGGCAACCACGCGCAGATGATGAAATGGCGTCGGCAGGAATCGCTGAGGCGCACATGGCGTCATCGGCCTGACCTGTTATTGGTCGCGCCGCTCACCGAGGATGACCGATATTTTCTGGCACATTTGGCCGATGAAGATGCACGGCGGATGTGAAAAATGAAAAAATTGTTACATCCGTGCATGTAAACGAATCATTGTCATGGTACACTGTTACATGGCGGGATCAATCCGCAGCACAGGATACGCCCACCGGGTCATCTCATTTTGTCATGACCCCACCCGCCGGGGGCGTCAACCGTTTTGAGGAACCCTATGCGTAAGCAGCAGTATCGGAGTGATGCGCTCGAAGAAAAACTGCGGACGCTGAACGCAATTGTCGAAGGCGTGAAAGCAGCCGTGGTCGTCAACAAGGACGGCCTGTTGGTCGCCGCATACCCTCCCGGTAACGAAGATAACCCCTATGAAAACCCGACCAGTAGCCCACAGGTCGCGGCGATGTCCGCCACACTCATCAGCCTTGCCGAGCGCACGCTTGGGCGTCTGGCACAAGGTGACCTTGAGCGCTTGATGATGGAAGGCGAACAGGGCGTGATGGTGGTCTACCCGGCTGGGCGTGCATCATTGGCCGTTTTGGTCGATAAAAATGCCCGCATGGCCTACGTTCTATACGCCACCAAACGCGCCGCCGCCGAGGTCGCGCAAATCCTCGGTGGCTGATACACCCATTTCCAGTTTGATGAAAAACCTGTAACCTTCAACCGCGCCGTTTAACCCTCAGATGGGGTAGGCGCGGCCTGTGCATGGTCAGGCAATAAGGTTTCTACGTTGCGTATGACTGGAATGGTGTAGGCGACGACGGCCACAATTACCCCCAGCAGACCGGCAAGCACGACCATCAGCGCCATCCCCGCACCGGGACCCGTCCCGACCAACCAGCCGAACGTCCCCGCTAATGCGCCACCTTCCATCATCCCCGGTTCAAATACTTTGTCGGCCAATGGCCCCGCCATCAGCATCGCAATCGGGGCGGTAATCTGCGCGATGAGGCGTCGGACGGAGAACACGCGCCCTTGCACATCTGGCGCGATTTTCGCTTGCCAGATGGCTTGATTCGAGCCGTTCAGGATGGGCATGAAGAATGCCGACATGAACATGCCGAACATCCACACCAGCGGCGCACGCGCCAGACCTAGTACGATAGTCCCTAATAGACTTTCGAGCGCCATGCCACCGAGGACGCCGTTGACGCGCTTCTTGGGGCCGCCCCATGTACTTAGTAAGATGCCGCCGACCAATCCACCGATTGCGCCGACGCCTTGCATAGCCCCCAACAAGACTTTATCGCCGTTCACAAACTCTAATAGGGCTGGATTTGCCGTGCGTGAGAGCAGCATGGCCGCGACCACGGTAAAGGCGAATGTCCCGGTCAGGTTGATGAAGAAGAACACCATCTGAAGCCCAATCAGGCTGGGGCGTGAGAAGATATAGCGGAATCCATAGGTCAGTTCGTTGATGAAACTACCGCTACGACTTTTACGCCCTTCTTCCGTCATGATAGGCTGAGGGATATAGACGAGCAGCAGCGTCCCTACAGCGAACACGAATGTCACCACGTCAATTATTAGCACGCCGGTCAGACCTATCGCCGTATACAATAGGCCGCCCAGCACAGGCGTGAATATCCCCGTTGAGCTTTCAGTGAGGCTTTGGAATCCGGCGGCGCGGGAATATTGGCTTTTGTCCAGCATGGTCGAAATGGCGGCGGAGTAGGCAGGCCATTGGAATGACTCAAACGCTCCGGCGATGAATAAGGCGACATAGACGTGCCACAATTCCAGCTTATCTTGCCCCGCTAACAGCAGAATCAGCAGCAGTCCGACGGTAGATAGCCCAGCCGCGAGGTCGGAAATCATCATCGCAAACTTGCGATTCCAACGGTCAACCAGCGCCCCAGCAATCGGGCTGAACAATATCATCGGCGCAAAGCCGAAGAATGCAGCCAGCGCCAAAGAAGTCGCTTCACCGGTCTTGTCCCATGCCCATAGCGTCAGGGCGAAACGACTCATGCCCGTCCCGAATAATGAGACGAACTGTCCGGCCTGTACCAATAAAAATGCACGCATCCCGGATATAACCGGACGCTTTTCAGATTGGCTCATACCCTAAACACCCCCGAATATACAGATACGCCCGTTTAGCGCACCGTCTCGGTGATGCGAATTTGACCGCGTGGCGCGAGGATCGCATAGCGCAGTTTGACCGCCTCGGCGTCGTAGTCGCGGCTTTCCAACACATCCCCGACCAGATAATTGTAAACTCTCTCATCGAACTGTGGCGCAAGCGAACTGCCAGCGCGGTCTAGCTCAAAACGTGTGCCGATGTTATCTGGCACGCTGACGGTGATTGCGCCTTCTCGGACGGTGAGCGTGCCATTGACCGGCGCTTCGGCTTGTGAGGCCGATTGTGGCTGGTAGCTGGGCAGCGTCACAATTGCGTCGCCGCGCAGCTGGTCAAGGTTTAGGCGCTCCAACTGCGTGCCGTCTAGGTTGAGCAGTACCGAGCCTTGTTCCGTCCGTAGCGCGATGTCGAGTCCGAGGTCGGCGGGGACGCGCAAGGTCAAACTCCCGCGCCCGACGGCCTCCAATAGCTTGATGCTATTGGGCTGTACTTCACGCAGGATATAGGTCGCTCGCGCCCCTTCTTCGACGTAATCCGCCGTGATGAGGCTCTCGGTGCTGCCGACGAATTCACCCGTCACGGTGCGGTCAAGCGATTCATCGAACAAAACCTCGACATCCGTGGTCAGCGTGCCGATGTCCAACGTCAGGAGGGTAATGCCGTCCGCAAGCGGGACGCTAATCGGGACGTGTTGGTCATCGCGGGATTGACTTGCGCGTGACGAATAGGCCACCAGCGCGATATTGACGACCACCGCAGCGGTCAAAACTATCACAATCACCCCGCTGAAGGGGAGTCGCCCGCGTAGCAACGCCCCTAACCCGACGGCCACCAACAGGGCAGGCCAGCCGCGCTGTATCAGGTCGGCCAATCCGGGCGGGAAGATGCCAGCTGTCAATCCTAACGCGATTGCGCCGCCCGCGACGGCCAGCACGCCCCATAATATATTCCGACGCACAGCCATCTTAGGACGCCCTCAATTGACGCAACAGGTAAACCAGACCCAGCACCGTCACCAGCGCGGGCAAGTACAGGCTTTGACCGGTGGTGCTGATGACCAATCCGCCCGCCCGTTCCGCTGCCCATAAGCCCAGCACTAAGGCGGTCAAAATCACGACGCTGAAGGTGCTGACCACGCCGCCGCGCCGCGTGACCAGCGACCCTTGCGGCATCGCCCACCATAAGGCGGCGTACAACGCCAACACCGCGCTAGAGGTCACGACAGCCCCTACGATGAATACTGCGCGGACAAGCCACGCATTTAAGCGAAGCGATGCGGCGATTCCACCACACACCCCACCGAGGACTCGGTCTGTAAAGCTCCGCGTCACGCTCAATCCTTCTTACGCTTTAGCGATGCTAAAGGTTCATTTGTTCAAGGTATTTTAGGGGATAAACCGTATCACTGTGCGGAACTGCCCCAATTCCAGTTCGTCCCCGTCACGCAGGCGCATCGGCTGATTGGCCGGGATGAGCGCCCCGTTCAGGCGTGTGCCGTTGGTGCTGCCCAAATCGCGGATGAATAAGTTGCTCTCTTGGACATGAATCTGCGCGTGCCGGCGGCTGACGCCCAACTCGCCCGCGCCATACTTATTCAGGTCGATTTCCAGCGCCTCATCGTCTGCGTTGCGCCGCCCCATCACCATATCAATGTGTACCACCACAATCAAACGCCGTTCGCCTATCCGAAATTCAAGGCGGGCGGGTGGGGAATGGGGTGGTTGTGTAGATGGGTTGGCAGTCATGGCGGGCAGTCCAATCACTGACGAACACCCCTAAGTGTGCTTAGGAACGCGCTAGATTGCAAGTTCTAGCCGGTGTTTTAGGGAAAAAGCCCTTGAGTGAACGGCATTTCGTTGGTTTCGGCCAACCGTTCGAGGCCGTTTCTATCGCTGATGAAGAACTCGCGCCCGCGTTTTTTGAGCAATCCGGCGTTGAGTAGCCCGCGTAGCGCCCGCCCGACGACCTCACGAGTCGTCCCCAGAATGGCCGCGATTTCCTCTTGTGACAGGCGCGACGGTGCTTCTGAAATTTGACCGGCATACGAGGTCGATTCATGTAGGAACAATTTCGCCAGTCGGGATGGGATGCTGCGGAAGGTCATATCTTCGAGGCGTTCGATATATTCACGGTTGACCCGCGCTAGGGCTTGCACGGTGGAGGCCAATAGCGTCGGCTCTTGAGACAGCAACGCGACCATCGCCGTATGGCTGATGACCGCGACTTGTGCGGCTGTCACCGCCGTGGCGTTATAGGGGTTGGAGTCGCCATCTACCGCCGCGACTTCGTTAAATGAAGCGACAGGGCGCAGCAGGTTCAGCGTATGCGGGCGTCCCTCTGGGCTGATGCGGTAAATGCGTACCAGCCCTTCGGTCACGATATGAAATCCCGCGCTGGCTTCCCGTTCAGAAAAGATGGTCGCCCCCGCTTGATAGGCGCGTAGATGTGCGCTGTCGTGTATCCGTGTTAGAACACGCGCCGCCAGCCCATGAAAACAGGGTAGGCCGCCCCAATCTGCGAGGTCATCCGCCATCGATTCCGCCTTATCACTTTATTTGGGCAGCACGAACGCTAATACCACCAACACCGCAAATGACGCCACCGCCAACAATCCCATCGAGCGCAGGTCGGCCAAGACGAAACCGTATTGAGCGCGTAATTCTGCCTCGCTCACGATTTTGGTCGGGTTGGACAGCATCTGGGAAACTTCTTCGCCAGTGAGTGAACGCTTGCGCGCTTCTTGATTGCGGGCGCGTAAGCGAGAAGCAGTTGACCGAGGGGCCGCACTGGGTCGGGCGCTGGTTTGGATGGGCGCAACGGGGGTGGTGAGTTCTTCGGCCTCAGCCGCTTCGTTTTCAATGTCCTGTGCTTGTTCGCGGGCGCGATCTAGCAATTCACGATTTAGGCGTTGGCCGCCGCGTTCTTTACGCTTCGACATGCTTCAAATCCTTTGCCCGTCCGGGCGGTTTTCTTAGAGATTTGTTCCGCTGACCAACTCAGCGAACACGATGTAACGTTTGCTATTCACACGGTAAGGATAACAGCTAATTAGCGTAGCGGTAGGACGGCCTTGATCGCCCATCACATGCACATCGCTGGGATCAACGATGTCTGTGCCGGTGACGCGATAGGTGAAGGTCTGGCTGGCGGTCTGAATATAGAACTCGTCGCCGACCTGCATCTGGTCGAGGTTCTTGAACAACTCGCCATAAACATCGTTATGCGCCGCCAATGACACGTTTCCAGTTGCGCCGCCGGGGATTGCGTTATTGTCTACTTGCCCGACGCCTTGTTTGAGCGCCTCTGGGTCTGTGCCTTGCACAATGGATTGTTCTAACCCTAAACGCGGGATGCTGACGTACAGCGCGGTCTCGTCGGTCTGGGGTCGGCGGATGACGTTCGCCAACAAGACTTGATCGACCACCAACTGTTGTACCGCGCCTTTGAGGTGCGATGGTACATCGTCAATGAACTCCTCAAGGTTGAAGCTCACAGTGTTGTCCGCGTTGACGATGTGACCGCCGGGAAGCACGAAATCCTCTAACTTGACGGTTAGTAGCGAGGTCGGTTCAGCGGTGGGGATGCCTTGCAACCGCGCCCGATTCGCTTCCTCTTGGACTTGCGCCGTCTCACGCTCTAAGGTGTTCACCGCGCCAAATAGACTTGTGCCGATGACCACCAGCCCGACGACTGCCGCGACTTCGACCAGAGTCAAAAATCGGTTGAACCATACCCGCCGTGCCGCCGCCGCTTGTGGGTCGGTGACAGGGGCGGGATAGGCCAATTCGTCCTCAAAAGTCGGTGCAGCGTCACGCTGCGTGGGCGACTCAGACGGTGAGGGACGCGCTTCGATGGTCGGCGCAGGACGAGTAGGGGCGGGCGATTGCGCTATAGCCTGTGTCTGTGCCGGACGTGCTGGCGGGGCAGTCGCTTCCGGCGTCTCAACCACGCGACCCGTCTGACGCATCCGCTCTAAGCGTTGCTGGCGCTGTTCCCGCTTACGGATAGCGAGGACGCGCTCTAGGTCTTCAATGCTCAGTTCATCGACGGGTCGTCTGTCACGCATAGGTCATATCGCTCTTTACGGGTACTTGCGGTTGAGTAGACGGGCATACGGGATGGTCTCACGGACGTGCGGCAGGCCGCAAATCCACGCGACAGTGCGCTCGATGCCGATGCCGAAACCGGCGTGCGGGACGCTGCCGAACTTCCGCAAATCGAGATACCACGAATACGCCTCACGCGGCAGGCCGATGGTGGCGACGCGCTCCTCAATCAATTCACTATCCCAGATGCGCTCACTGCCGCCCGTGATTTCGCCATAGCCTTCCGGCGCGAGCAGGTCAACGCTACGGCAGACTTCTGGGCGACCTTCCACCGGCTGCATATAAAACGCCTTGACCGCCGTCGGGTAGTTATAAACGAACAGCGGCTTATCAAACATTTGAGTTAGCGCGGTCTCGTGCGGGCTACCAAAATCGTTGCCCCATTCCATGTCTACGAGGGCGCGTTCTTCTGGGTCTTGAATGGTGACGGCCAACGCCTTGAGGCGCTCCACGGCTTCGTCATAGCTGATGCGTGGGAAGGGCGCAACCGCGTTCTGGAGGGCGGTGGTGTCGCGCTCCAAAATCTCTAACTCGGCCTTGTGTTTGGTTAAAACCGTTTGGATGACGTGCGAGAGCAGTTCTTCTTCCATGTCCATCAGGTCTTCGAGGCTGTAATGCGCCATCTCTGGCTCCAACATCCAGAACTCGATCAGGTGACGGCGAGTCTTGCTCTTTTCGGCGCGGAAGGTCGGGCCAAAGGCGTAGACCTTGCCGAACGCCATCATATTGGCTTCGTTATAGAGCTGCCCTGTCTGGCTGAGGAAGGCTGGCTCGCCAAAATAATCCAACTTGAACAGGTCGGTGGTGTTCTCACCGGCGGCGGGCGTGATGATGGGGGTATCGACCAGTAAGTAGCCGTGGTCATCTAGCCAGTTGCGGAGGGCGCTGATGATGGTGGCGCGAATCCGCAAAATCGCCCATTGGCGTGACGAACGTACCCACAGGTGGCGGTTATCCATCAAAAATTCTGGGCCGTGGTCTTTAGGGGTGATGGGGTATTCGTGCGCCATCTGTACCAATTGAATGTCCTTAACGCCGACCTCGTACCCGCCCGGGTAGCCGGGGGCGCGTTCATCTTTGCGGACATTGCCGGTGATGATGACCGACGACTCTTGCGAGAGTTTCCCTGCGAGGTCGAAACCTTCCTCGGTTAGGTCGCCTTTGAAGGCGACGCATTGGGCGATACCTGATCCGTCGCGCAACTTTATAAATGACAATTTACCCTTGCCGGTACGGTTATAGACCCAGCCGCGCAAGGTGACTTCCTGCCCATCGTATTGGGCAATTTCCGCAATTGAGATGACGGGTGGCACGGTTTCGCTCCTGATGTAAAAGTAAAAAATCTGATCTTGATGTGCCTGATTATAGCATGACAGAAAAGACGACTTGGATTTGGGCAGAATCCATAGGGTGCAAATTGCACAAATGGGGTTAATCTATACATATGGTAAGCAATAATGCCTCGTTAACGACGTTTTTATATGCGTGCCATATTGTTATTGTGTGAGTTGTACAAAATGCCGTCCAAAGTTAGTACGAAAGGTAAAGAATCCATGTTAGGTCGTAACCCCGCCAATTATCACGTTGAATATCTTGATGTTGCCCAGCATTGGGACGCCTCTTCGCAGCCTTACGGCGGCGGCGATGCGCTCATCACCTTGCTCTCACAGGGGTGGGAGATGAACGGCACGATTTATATGGAATATAAGTGGTTTGGCGGCAATCGCCGCATCCGCGTGTATCACTGCGACCTCTACCGCGACGACGACCACATGACGTTTCCGGTGATTCACAACCCGTATGTCAACCGCCTGTTGCGCCAGCCGCAGTTTAAGATTGAATTGCGCGAGACCGGCAAACTAACCCCGCACAAGGTGGTCTAGCGTCTAGGGAATCATGATTGAAAAACCGAATATCGCGGAGGAGATGGCCTCCTCCACGATATTCGGTTTATCGCCGCGCATCTCTGAGACGACTC